>SLRS01000020.1 GCA_007130855.1 Trueperaceae bacterium
CCGTCGGCCGCGCCGTCGGCTGCGCCATGCACCGCAGCCACGAACTCGCCGTATCCCTCGGCGTCCATCGACTCGAGCGGCACGAAGCGCAAGGCCACCCCATTGATGCACCAGCGCTGCCCCGTCGGGGCCGGGCCGTCGTCGAAGACGTGTCCGAGGTGCGAGTCGCCATAGCGGCTGCGGACCTCGGTGCGCACCATGAAGAGGCTGCGGTCCTCATGCAGCGTCACGTAGCGCGCGTCGATCGGTCGGCTGAAGCTTGGCCAGCCGCTGCCCGAGTCGTACTTGTCGCGCGAGCTGAACAGCGGTTCGCCGCTGACGACGTCGACGTAGATGCCGGGCTCGTAGAGACCGTCGTAGGGATGCGAGAAGGCCCGCTCGGTGCCGTCGCGCTGGGTGACGCGGAAGGTGAGTTCGTCGAGCGAGGCGCGCAGGGCTTCGTCGCCCGGGTGCTGCCGGAACCAGGTCGGCAGCAGCTCGGGCAGCTGGTACACCGTGCGGTCACCGTCCCAATGGCTGGCAATGAAGCGCTCGCGCCCCGAGGCGGCGCTGTAGGCGCGGTAGCGCAGCGGGTTGTTGGCGGCGAAGTCCTGGTGGTAGTCCTCCGCGGCGTAGAAGGTGCTGGCGTCCTCGATCACCGTGGCGATCGGCGCGTCGAACTTGGCACTGGCTTCGAGCGCCGCCAGGCTGCCCTCGGCGAGGCGCCGCTGCTCGTCGCCCACGACGTAGATCGCCGAGGTGTAGTGGAAGCCGCGGTCGACGAACGAGCCACCCGCGTCGGTCGGGTCGTGCAGGCGCCAGAAGGCGTCGAGCAGGCTCTGGTACTCGACCCTGGCCGGGTCGAAATGGACCTCGACCACCTCGCGGTGGCCGGTGCCGCCACGTACCACGTCCTCGTAGCTGGGGTCCGGGACGTCGCCACCCATGAAGCCCGAGATCACCTCGATCACGCCCGGCACTCGCTCCATGCGGGACTCGGTGCACCAGAAGCAGCCGCCGGCGAAGTACGCCAGCGCCACCTCGCCCGCCTCGGCCGTGGCCTGTGCGACCGACGAGGCCTCGGCTCGGGCGACGGTGGCGCTCGCGTCGGCCTGCCCGCGCACGGTGGCGAGCGCCGCCAGCGCGAAGAGGACCGACGAAGCCACGAGGAGGCCGACACGATTCCGGGCTAGGCGCTGCATCATGCCCCACTTAACGGCCTCGCGCCGCTTTCGTCCGTCGCCGGCGCCACCGTCGGCCGGCCCGCCGGCCCCGCGGCCGCGGTAGCATGCCGCCGGAGGACACGATGCCAGACTTCGACGTGATCGTCATCGGTGCCGGTCCGGGCGGCTACGTCGCCGCGATTCGTGCCGCGCAGCTCGGGCTCGCGGTCGCCTGCGTGGAGAAGGAGCCGACCCTGGGTGGCACCTGCGTGCGCGTGGGCTGCATCCCCAGCAAGGTGCTGCTCGAGTCGAGCGAGCGCTTCGTGATGGCCCGCGATCAGCTCGCCGAGCACGGCGTGGTGGTCGGTGACGTCAGCCTCGATCTGACGACGATGATGCGGCGCAAGGACGCGGTGGTGAAGAGCAACACCGACGGCGTCGCCTACTTGTTCAAGAAGCACGGCATCGAGCGCTTCACCGGCGTGGGCGAGCTGCAGGGGCGCGGACACGTGGTCGTGCGGCACGAGGACGGCGATACCGAGCTCCACGCCGAGCACGTGATCTTGGCGACGGGCAGCAGCGTGGCCCCGCTGGCCGGCGTCGAGGTCGACGGCGAGCGGGTGATCACCAGCGACCACGCCATCGCGCTGAGCGAGGTGCCCGGGCATCTGGTGGTGATCGGCGCCGGCGCGATCGGCCTCGAGCTGGGCTGCGTCTGGGCCCGGTTGGGTGCCAAGGTGACCGTCCTCGAGTACCTCGATCGGGTGCTTCCGACCATGGACGCGGAGATCTCGCGCGAGGCCAAGAAGGTGTTCACCAGGCAGGGGCTCGACATCCGGACCGGCGCAGCGGTGCGCGGGACCAAGCGCACCAAGCAGGGCGTGAGCGTCAGCGTCGAGGGCGCGAGTCCAGTCAAGGCCGACGTGGCCCTGTTGGCCACCGGCCGCGTGCCGAACGTCGAGGGCCTCGGGTTGGTCGCCGCGGGCGTCGCGACCGACGACCAGGGCTTCGTGCAGGTCGACGCTCACCTGCGCACCTCACTGGAGGGCGTCTACGCCATCGGCGACCTGATCCGCGGTCCGATGCTGGCACACCGGGCCGAGGATGACGGCGTCGCGGTGGTGGAGCGCATCGCCACCGGAGCGGGGCACGTGGACTACGACTTGGTCCCGAACGTCGTCTACACGGAGCCCGAGATCGCATCGGTGGGGAAGACCGAGGAGCAGCTCAAGGAGGCGGGCATCGCGTACCGCAAGGGCACCTTCCCCTACCAGGCCAACGGCCGCGCTCGCGCCATGGCTGCGACCGAAGGCAAGGTGAAGCTGCTCGCCGACAAGGAGAGCGACCGGCTGCTCGGAGCGCACATCATCGGTGCTCGTGCCGGCGACCTGATCAGCGAGTTGACCGCAGCCATGGCGTTCCATGCCACCAGCGAGGACGTGGCGCGCGTCAGCCATCCGCACCCGACGCTGGCCGAGGTGGTGCGGGAGGCGGCGCTGGCCGTGGACGGGCGGGCACTGCACATCTGAGGCGCCCGGCGCCCGAAGGTAGCTCGGCTTACGGTGCAGTCTGGGCGTCCAGGACGTGCCTCGCGCGCGTGATACCCTGCCGGCGATGAAGCTCATCGCTGCTCCTGGCACGTCGAGCGTGACCACGCGCGACCCAGCGCTCGAGCCCGTCGTCGACAAGGTGCTCTCGGGTGAGCGCATCGGTTTCGAGGAGGGCATGGTCCTCTACCGCACCCGCGACGTGCCGGCACTGTTGCGTCTGGCGGACGTGGTGCGCGAACGCAAGGTGGGGCCGAAGGCCTACTTCGTACACTCGCTGCGGCTGTCGCAGACGAACGTCTGCTACGTCGGCTGCACGTTCTGTGGGTTCGCCAAGCGCTTCGGTGAGCAGGGCGTCTGGGACTACGACCTCGACGACGTGTGGGCTTACGTCGACCGGCACTACCACCCCAACCTGACCGAGATCCACATCGCCTCCGGGCACCATCCGAAGCGCGAATGGCAGTACTACCTCGACCTCGTGCACGGGCTCCGCACGCGCTACGCGGGCGTGCAGGTGAAGGCCTGGACGGCCGCCGAGATCCACCACTTCACCAAGATCACCCGCCCGCGCCTCAGCTATCGCGAGGTGCTCGCCGAGCTGCAGCAGGCCGGCCTGGTGGCCATGCCCGGTGGTGGCGCCGAGATCTTCGCCGAGCACGTGCGGCGCCGCATCGCGCGCGCCAAGGTCACCGCCGAGGGGTGGCTCGAGGTGCACCGGGTCGCACACGAGCTGGGCATCCCCAGCAATGCGACCATGCTCTACGGTCACGTGGAGGCGCTCGAGGACCGGCTCGATCACATGGATCGGATCCGCGCCCTGCAAGACGAGACGAACGGCTTCATGAGCTTCATCCCGCTGGCCTACCAGCCCGACAACAATCCGCTGGCCGCGGAGCTCGAGGCGCTGGGCAAGCGCGCCCACACCACCGGCCTCGACGACTTGCGCAACCTGGCCGTCGCGCGCGTCTACCTCGACAACGTGCCCCACATCAAGGGGTACTGGATCATGATCACGCCGGAGCACACCCAGGTGTCGCTGGCGGCGGGCGTGTCGGACGTGGACGGCACCATCAAAGACGAGCGCATCGCGCACGCCTCCGGAGCCGTCACCGAGGTCGGCATGACCGAGGTCGAGCTCGTGCGGCTGATCAGGGACGCCGGCCGCGTGCCGGTGCGGCGCGACGCGCTCTACGACGAGCGTCAGGTGTACGCCTGAGCATGCACGAGGCATCGATTGGCGACCGAGCGCCGGCGCCGCGCAGCTACGAGGTGCTCGGCGTGGTGGCGTACACCAACGTCGCGCCGCTGCATTGGGGCCTCGAGCCGTGGGAGGGTGCGCGATTCGTGCGCGGGGTGCCGACCGAGCTCAACGCCGCGCTGTTGGCCGGCCGTGTCGACCTGACGCTGGTGTCGAGCGTCGAGTTCATCCGCCATCGTCACGAGCTCGTCGCGTTGCCGGACTTCTCGATCGCGTCGTTGGGGCCGGTGCACAGCGTGACGCTCTTCCACCACGAGCCCTGGGCTGCCCTGGACGGTGCGCGCATCGCGGTATCGACCGACTCGGCCACCAGCGTCGAGCTGCTGCGGGTGCTGCTGGCGCTCGACGGTGCCATGGCCGAACTGGTGCCCACCGAGCCCGATCTCGACGCGATGCTGGCCGACCACGCGGGCGCCTTGCTCATCGGCGACAATGCCCTCGTCGAAGCGGTGGCGCGTCGGTCCGTGGCCGGCCGGGTGCCGCGCCAGACCGACCTCGGTGACGCCTGGTACCGCGCCACGCGGCTGCCGTTCACGTTCGCGGTGTGGGCGGCCCGGGCCGATCGTCCGCCCTCGCGGCGGCTCGTGGCCGAGCTGCGCGCCGCGCGCGAGCGTGGACTGGGGCACCTGGCCGCGGTGGCGCGCGTGGAGGCCGCGGCGCGCGGGCTGAGCGAGCAGGTGGTGCTGCGCTACCTGGCGAACTTCCGTTACTTCCTCGAGCCGCCCGACCGCGATGGCCTGTTGGCCTTCGCGGAGCGCGTCGACCCGAGCGTACGGGCCGCGGAGCTGTGCTTCCTCGACCTGTAGTGGTATGGCCCGCCGCGCTGGCCACGGCTGCGCCAGGGCTACCCGGCACTGCGTGAAGGATCCGTGACCCCTACGTGATGAATACCGAAGAAACCGTGTACACCGCGACGTACACTGCACTGATGGCGCTCCCTTACGTGTCCCCCGCGGTCGAGCCGCGCGTGGAGGCCGGACGACACACGCTCGACCGCATCTGGCCTGGGCGTCCCTACCCCCTCGGTACGAGCTGGGACGGCCACGGGGTCAACCTGGCGGTCTACGCCGAGAACGCCACGAGCGTCGAGTGGCTCCTGTTCGACGGCGCCTACGAGGCCACGGCGAGCCGCAGCTTCGTGCTCCCGGAACGCACCGGACCGGTCTGGCACGGCTACTTGCCGGAGCTGCGCCCGGGGCAGCTCTACGCCCTGCGTGTCCATGGTCCGTGGGAACCCGCCGCCGGCCATCGGTTCAACCCGGCGAAGGTGTTGCTCGATCCCTACGCGCGCGCCATCGGCCGTCCCGCGCGCTGGCATCCGAGCCTCGTCGGCAGCGTTCGCGGCGCCCGCGGTGAGGTCGCCTGCGAGCTCGACTCCGGCCCCTACGCACCCTTGGGGGCCGTGATCGACGACCGCTTCGACTGGCAGGGGGTCGAGGCCCCGCGGGTGCCGTGGGAGGACACCGTCATCTACGAGGCGCACGTGCGTGGCCTCACCATGCGGCACCCCGGTGTGCCCGAGGAGCTGCGCGGCACGTTCCTGGGCCTGGTGAGCGACTCGGTGCTCGAGCACCTCCGGGGGCTGGGCGTCACCACGGTGCAGTTGCTGCCGGTGCAGTCGATCGCCGTGGAGCAGCGCCTGATCGACCTGGGGCTCACGAACTACTGGGGCTACAACACCCTCAACTACTTCGCGCCCGAGCCGCGCTACTCCAGCGATGGTCCCGTCTCGGCCGTCAGCGACTTCAAGACGATGGTGCGCGAGCTGCATCGAGCCGGCTTCGAGGTCATCATCGACGTGGTGTACAACCACACGGGCGAGGGCAACCACACCGGCCCGACCTTGTCGTTCCGAGGCATCGACAACGCGTCGTACTACAAGCTCCAGCCCAAGGACCGGCAGCTCTACATCGACTACACCGGGACCGGCAACACCCTCGACCCGGGCAATCCTTACGTGCTGCAACTCATCACCGACAGCCTCCGCTACTGGGTGAGGGAGATGCACGTGGACGGCTTCCGCTTCGACCTCGCAGCAGCCCTGGCGCGTGAGCTCTACGACGTCAACATGCTCTCGGCCTTCTTCAAGGTGATCCAACAGGACCCGGTCCTGTCGCGCGTGAAGCTGATCGCGGAGCCCTGGGACGTGGGCCCCGGCGGCTACCAGGTCGGTAACTTCCCTTGGTCGTGGACCGAGTGGAACGGCAAGTACCGTGACGCCGTGCGCTCGTTCTGGCGCGGCGACGCGGGCCGCGTCGCCGAGTTCGCCACACGCCTGACGGGCTCGGCCGACCTCTACGGGCACAACGGCCGCAAGCCCTGGGCGTCGATCAACTTCGTGACGGCGCACGACGGCTTCACGCTCGAGGACCTCGTGCGCTACGAGCGCAAGCACAACGAGGCCAATGGCGAGCAGGGCCGCGACGGCAGCGACCACAACGTGTCGAGCAACTTCGGCGTCGAGGGTCCGAGCGACGAGCCGGAGGTTCGCAGCCGCCGCGCCAAGCGCAAGCGCGCACTGATGGCCACGCTGCTCCTGTCGCAGGGCATCCCGATGCTCTCGGGTGGGGACGAGGTCTCCCGTAGCCAGGCCGGCAACAACAATGCCTACTGCCAGGACAACGAGCTGAGCTGGTTCGACTGGGACCTAGGCCCCGAGGAGCTCGACTTCCAGCGCTTCACCAGCGACCTGATCCGGCTGCGCCGGGCGCATCCGATCTTCCGGCGCCGCAACTTCCTGACCGGCGAGATGCAGGGGAGTTGCCGCGACGTGTCGTGGTGGCATCCGGCCGGCCACGAGATGCGTGAAGGCGATTGGCACGAACCGCGCGGTGCCGCCTTCGGCATGCGCCTGTGCGGCAAGTCGCTGCGCCAGCTCGATCAGCACGGCCATGACGTCGAGGACGCCACCTTCTTGCTGCTCGTCGCTGGTCTCGAGGGGCGTACCTTCACGCTGCCCCCCTGCCCGCACGCGAGCGGCTGGCGTGTCTGCGTCGACACCGACCGTGGCAGCGTCGATCCAGCGGGTCGCGGCCGGCTGTTGGCGACCGGGGCGCGCCTGCGGGTGCCGGACAACGCGCTCGTGCTGCTGATCGGCTCGAGTGCGGAGGGAGTGGCGGGAGCCTGAACGATGCGCTCCCAGCGACCTCGATCGGGCCGGCCGCTGCGTACCTGACCTGGCTCGGGATCGTCCTGTGCCTGTCGCAATCCGCCCTGCTGTCGGGCTTGAACTTGGGGTTGTTCTCGCTCAGCAAGCTCGAGCTGCGCGTGGCGGCCAAGCGCGGCGATCGGCGCGCGCTGCGCGTCTTGCGCCTGCGCGACGACGCGAACTTCAGCCTCGTCACCATCTTGTGGGCGAACGTCGCGGTGAACGTGCTGCTGGCGTTGCTGTCGGGCTCGGTGCTGAGCGGTGTGGCGGCGTTCTTGTTCTCGACCGTCGTGATCACGGTGTTCGCCGAGATCCTCCCGCAGGCGTACTTCACGCGGCACGCGCTGCGGCTCGCCGCGCTCTTGACGCCGCTGCTGCGGGTCTACCAGGTGCTCCTCTACCCGGTCGCACGCCCCTCCGCCTGGGTGCTCGACGTGTGGTTGGGGGGTGACGAGATCCGCTACTTCCGCGAGCGCGACTTGCGGCGGTTGATCGGCCTCCACATGGAGGCGGCGAGCAGCGATATCGGCTCGGTGGAGGGCCAGGGGGCACTCAACTTCCTCGATCTCGACGACGTGCCGCTCGCCGACGAGGGCGAGCCGATCGATCCGCACAGCGTGCTGCAGCTCGACTTCGAGGGCGGCCGGCCGCTGTTCCCGCACATCGAGGCCGATGCCGAGGATCCGTTCCTGCGCGCCGTCGACCGATCGGGCAAGAGCTGGGCGGTGATCGTCGACGCGGCCGGCGAACCGCGGCTCGTGCTCGCGGCGCACGCGTTCCTGCGCGAAGCGCTGTTCGACCCCGGGCGCTTCGCGCCCCTCCGGCACTGCCACCGGCCGATCGTGGTGCGCGATCCGGGTGTCAGGCTCGGTGACCTCATCCGGCGCTTCGTGGTGAGCTCCGGTCCCGCCGGCGACGACATCGTCGAGCACGACGTCATCGTGCTGTGGGGCGAGCAGCCGCGACTGCTGACCGGTACCGACATCCTCGGGCGCCTGCTGCGCGGCATCGCGCGGCCGGTGGCGGTGCCGCGGCCGGAGGCGGTGGAGCCAGGCGGGGGAGCGCCCGGGTAGCACCGGCGAGCCGGCCTGCGCTGTTCAGTCCCCGCGGATCGGCCGCATCACGAGCTGCGCGTAGACGCGGCCCATCGTCTCGGCGTCGTACGGCATCGCGTGCTCGAGCCACCAGCCGACCATCGCCAGCGAGGCGGCGGCGAGGTGGTGGGCGGCCAGTTCCGGCGGCACGCCGGCGGGGGAGCGGAAGGTCACGCTGGCGAGGATGCGCGCCTCGACCGCCGAGCGCAGCCGGGGTTCGAGGGCGGTACCGCGTTGGGCAGCGAACAGCACCCTGAGCGGCCCGGCCTTGGCGGCCACGTACTCGAACAGCTGCCGGCCGGCGTCGTCGAGCCGGCCCTCGTCGGCGGTGGGCTGGAGAAGCCCCGCCAGCTCGCCCACGGCGCCGCTCAGCACGTCGAGCAGCAGGGCCTCCAGGTTCACGTAGTGGCGGAAGAAGGTCGCATAGCCGACGTCGGCTCGGTCAGTGAGCGCGCGGATCGTCAGGTTCGCGAAGGGCTGCTCGTCCGCGAGCTCGAGCAGCGCCTGCGCCAGCGCCGCCCGCGTTCGTCGCACCCTTCGGTCGCTCCGAAGCATTGCCCAACACTACCGCACGTCAGTATGCGAGACAATAATGTCGTATGGTCTATGTGGCTCGTTTCGCGCTTCGGCGGCGTCCGCGGTCGCGGGCGTCCACGGTCGCGGCCGGGCACGAGGAGGCACCAGCATGCTCGACCCGCTGCGCGCGGCGGCGATCCTGTTCGGCTACTACGTGCTGACGCTGTTCTTGCTACCACTCGCCCTGCGCGCCTTCACGCCGGTGCCGCGCGAGGTCGCCCGCAAGGTGCAGCACGTCGCCTACGCCTTGTCGGTCTTCTTGCTGCTGGGCTTGTTCCAGCACTGGTACCAGGCCGTGACCGCTTCGTTCGTGTTGGTGGTGGTCGCGTATCCGGTGCTGGCGTGGTGGGAAGGTCGCCCCAGCTATCGCAGGCTGCTCAACGACCGCAGCGCGCGCGGCGGTGAGTTGCGGCGGCAGATGCTCTACGTGCAGCTCGCCTTCGCGCTGCTGATCGCGGTGTTCTGGGGCCTCTTGGGGCCCGCATGGCGACCGCTGATCGCCGTGGCCGTCATGGCCTGGGGGTTCGGCGACGCGGCCGCGGCCCTGGTCGGCAAGTATTGCGGCCGGCTGCGGATCGTGCACCGTGCGGTCGATGGGGCGAAGACGTTGGAGGGCACCGGCGCCATGGTCGCGTTCGCCGCGCTGGCCGTGTTCCTGACCCTCTTCTTCTACGCTGGCCAGACCTGGTGGGTGAGCCTGGCGGCGGCCGCGCTGGCGGCGCCCGTCGCCGGCGTGGTGGAGCTCTTCTCGCGGCGCGGGCTGGACACCCTGACGGTGCCGCTCGCCACCGCAGCAGCCCTGGTGCCTTGGTTCCTGCTCGCGATCGTGCAGGGTTGGTAGCCGGTGCCATCGCACGCGCCTGATCCCGATCGGCGCCGCGAGCGCACGCTGCTCGTGGCGCTGCTGCTCAGCCTGTGGGGGCCGCTCACCACCGGGATCGCCGTCGCGCTCAGTCAATCCACCACGCAGCTCGCCGACTTCGTGCGACGCAGTGTCGAGCTGGCTGCGCTGGCGACGTCGTGGGCGGTGTTCCGCTATCTGCGTCGCCAGCCGGGCATCACCGACGAGCGCGCCGACCGGCTCCGGCGCATCGCCACCGTCGCCGTCGCGCTTGCAATGACGGCATCGGGCACGGTGATGCTGGTGCTGGTGATCACCCGCCTGCGCGCGTTCGCGCCGGGCGGCGACGTTCGGCTCGGTCTGCTGATCGCGCTGCTCGGCTTGGTGGTCAACGGCGTGTTCTGGCGTCGCTACCTGGGCATGGTGCGCGAGCGCCCCGATGACCTGATCGACGCCCAACGCAGGCTCTACCGCGCGAAGGTGGCCGTCGATGCCGGCGTGATCGTCGCCCTCAGTACCGTGCTGTGGGCCCCGGAGCATCCGCTGACGCGTTGGGTCGATCTCGGCGGCTCGGTGGTGGTGGGCGTTTACCTGCTCGCGAGTGCGTGGCAGACGGTGTGGGGCAAGGCGCCGGCCGCGCTCGCGGCAGCAGATCGGGCCTGAGGCCGCGCCCGCTGGGCCCGCGCAGGGCCGCGCGACGTCACGATCATGGTGAAGCGGCGACTTTCGTCGCCGCTCGGCGCGCGTATCGTGCGCTCGGAGGTCGGTCATGCCACGCCGCAGCACCGGACCTGCCGTGACGGGCCCTGTGGAGGATTATCGCGTCGGCGTCCTGAGTGACGTCCATGGCAGCCTGATCCCGCTCGAGCACGGTTACGCCTACTTGCAACGCGCGGGCGTCGATCACATCCTGTGTGCCGGCGACGTCGCCTCGTTCGGGCCCGACCCGAACGCTTGCGTGGCGTTCTTGCGAGATAACGGAGTAGCTACGGTGGCGGGCAACCAGGACGTGGCGATGCTTGCGCCGATCCCCGTCCCGGACGACGTTCCCGAGCGGCAGCGGCAGATCCTCACGATCAACCGCTGGTCACAGGAGCAGTTGACCCCGGCCAACCGCGCCTGGCTCGCGACGCTGCCGGGCGAACTGTGGCTCGATGGCGGCTTCTTGTGCGTGCACGCCGCACCGGGCGACGATCGGCAGGTGGTGAGTGCAGACGACCCCAAGCCCTTCCCCGAGGGGGCCCGCATCGTCTGCGCCGGACACCTGCACGAACCGTTCGTGTCGGTGGTCGGCGGGCGGCTGTGGGTCAACGTCGGGAGCATCGCCCGGCCGACCGACGGCGACTCGCGTGGGGCGCTGGGCATCGCCTCGCTGCGCGCTGGCCTCTGGTACGCCGAGATCGTGCGGATCGAGTTGCCGCTCGATCCGATCTGCGACCGGATCCTGACGTCCGGGATCCCCTACGCCGAGCGGATCTGCGAGTTGCAGCGCAGCAGCAGGTGGTGGTGAGCGCCGCGCTTGCCGCGCCGCGCTTGCCGCGCCGCGCTTGCCGCGCCGCGCTTGCCGCGCCGCGCTTGCCGCGCCGCCTGCGCGCGCAGGGCGCTCAGGCGAGTCCGCGGACGAAGACGTCGATGTGCCTGGCCGTGACGTCTGGTCGGTCGATGCACGGCAGGTGCCCGGCGTCCCCGATCTCGACGAAGCGCGCTCGCGGGAGCGCCCGCGCCAAGCCTCGCACCAGCGCCGGCGGTGTCGCGCTGTCCTCGCTGCCGCAGATCACCAGCGCCGGCGTGGCGATGGCGCTCAGCCGGTCGGTCAGGTCCTCGTCGCGCAGCGCGGCGCAGGTCGAGACGTAGCCCTCGGCGGGCGTGCGCAGCAGCAGGTTACGGTAGCCGCTCGGAGCGATCGGGTCGCGCTCGCGGATCGAGGCCGCGAACCAGCGGCCCACGACCGCATCGGCGATGGCGGCGAGGCCGCCTTGGCGGACGGCGGCCATCCGCTCCTCCCAGGCAGCGCGATCGCCGATCCGGCCGGCGCTGTCGAGCAGTACCAGCCCCAGCGCGAGCCCGGGTCGCTCGAGGGCCGCCCGCAGGGCGATCTGGCCGCCGATCGAGACCCCTACGAAGACCGCGCGCTCGAGGCCCACGTGGTCGAGCACGGCGAGCACGTCGTGGGTCATGCTCGCGATGCTGTAGTCGCCCGGCGGGACATCCGAAAGCCCGTGGCCTCGCAAGTCGATACGCAGGTGGGCATACGTGGGCAGGCGCGCGACGACGGCGTCCCAGATGCGCAGGTCGGTACCCAGCGAGTGGAGGAGGACGAGCGTGGGAGCGTCGGCCGCAGCAGTACCGCCAGCGGCCTTCGTGCGGCGCACGTGAAGCGTGAGGCCGGCCGCGTCGACGAAGGGCGAAACGCTGTCATCCGTAGGCAACGGCGTGTTCACGGCTGCCGTCCCCGTCGGCCATGCATCGTCATGGCTGGCACGATACCCGACATGGCGTCGGGCGCTCGACATCCGCGGGCGCGGCGGTGGATGACGCGGCACGCCGGCTGTGTATAATCGTCCATTCGACCCCCCACAGCCTTCACTCCTGCAAGCCGGAGGACGACATGTCTAGCGACGGTCCCCGTACGACGACGATCGACAAGGGCGACATCCGCCTGCACATGTTCACCAGCCCCGAGGTGGGCGAGATGGTGAACTCGCACGTGATCGAGACGCCCAACGCACTCATCGTGGTCGACGTGCCGCTCTACAAGCCCTTCGCCGAGGCGTTCCGCACGTACCTCGATGGACTGGGCAAGCCGATCGCCAAGATCCTGATCACCCATGCCCATCCCGATCACTGGTTCACGGTGAGCCAGTTCCAGGACCACGCGACCTTCGCCTTCCAGGAGGCCCTCGACGAGATGGCCGTGCTCAAGGACCTGGCCTATGGCTACCACAGCTCCATCCACCCCGACCTGGTGCCCGACGTGGTGACGTTGCCCAGCGACGTCGCCGAGGAGGGACCCATCGAGATCGACGGCGTCACCTTGATCCTGCACAAGGTGCGCGATGCCGAGGCGACGGCCACCATGGCCGTGGAGATTCCCGCCATCAACACGCTGATCGCACAGGATCTCGTCTACGACCGGTGCTACGCGTACGTGGCCACCAAGGACGCGGCCGGCGAGTCCACCATCGGGTCGTGGATCGGGCACCTCGAGGCGCTCGCTCGGCGTGACTTCGACCTCGTGCTCCCGGCGCATGGCGAGGCGTCCGACAGCTCGATCTTCGACGCCAACATCGCCTACCTGCGCTTCGCGGCCGACGTCCTGGCATCCGCGCGCACCGGCGACGACATGATCCGGCAGTTCAAGGAGCGGTACCCCGACTACCGGCTCGACCTGATGCTGACGATGTCGGCCTACATGCTCTACCCGAGCGCCGAGGCGTAGCGCGCAGGTCGGGCCCCCACCATGCCGAGGCGTTCGCGCCCGCTCCCGCGAGCCGCGGCGTCCGGATCGGCGCCGGAGCGTCAGCTCGCGAGCGGTTCGAAGCGGGCCGTGAAGTGACGCAGCGCGGGCGGTTCGGCGACGATGCGGTAGCCGCGCAAGTCGCCGGCCCGCGAGGCGACCTCGGCACAGATCTCGATGACGTAGTCGATATGGCTCTGGGTGTACGTGCGGCGGGGTACGGCCAGGCGCACGAGATCGAGTGCCGCGGGCCGCTCGCTCCCGTCGGGGTGACGGCCGAACATGACGGTGCCGATCTCGCAGCTACGGATGCCGCCGGCCACGAAGAGGGCGACGGCGAGGGCCTGGCCCGGGTACTCGAGCGGCGGGACGTGTGGTAGTAGCGCACGCGCGTCGATGTAGACGGCGTGGCCGCCGACCGGGCGCATGACCGGGATGCCGGCCTGGCGCAGCCCGTCGCCGAGATAGCCCGTGGAGCGCACGCGGTAGCGCAAGTAGTCGTGCTCGACGACCTCCTGCAGTCCCTGGGCGATCGCGTCGAGGTCACGTCCGGCGAGGCCGCCATAGGTCGGGAAGCCCTCGGTCAGGATCAACAGGTTGCGGCAGCGCGCAGCGAGCTCGTCGTCGCGGACGGCCAGCCAGCCGCCGATGTTGGCGAGGCCGTCCTTCTTGGCGCTCATGGTCATGCCGTCGGCCAGCGCGGCGATGTCGCGCACGATGTCGGCAACGTCCCGCGCGCCCTGACCGGGTTCGCGCTCCCGGATGAACCAGGCGTTCTCGGCGAAGCGGCAGGCATCGAGGAACAGCGGCACGCCGTGCGCGTCGCAGAGCTTGCGCACGCCCCGGATGTTCTCGAGCGACACCGGCTGGCCGCCGCCGGAGTTGTTGGTGATCGTGACGAACACGGCCGGCACGTCGCGGGCGCGCTCGGCCAGGAAGGCGTCGAGCCGAGCCAGGTCCATGTTGCCCTTGAAGGGGTGCTCCAGGGCTGGATCGAGCGCCTCGGGGATCACCAAATCGACGGCCTCGGCGCCGGTGGCCTCGACATTGGCGCGGGTGGTGTCGAAGTGCGTGTTGTTGGGCACCACGCGTCCTGGGCCGCCGATCGCGGTCATCAGGATCTTCTCCGCGGCCCGCCCCTGGTGCGTCGGGATCACGTGCGGCATCGGGAACAGCGTCTTGACGGCGGCTTCGAAGCGGTACCAGGAGGGTGAGCCCGCGTACGCCTCGTCGCCGCGCTGGATGCCCGCCCACTGCTCGCTGGACATCGCGCCGGTGCCAGAATCGGTCAGCAGGTCGATCAGCACGGCTTCCGAGCGGAGTGAGAAGAGGTTGTACCCGGCGCCGATGACGGCCTCGCGGCGCTCGGCCTCGCTCGTCATGCGCAGCGGCTCGACCGAGTGGATGCGGAACGGTTCGATGATGGTTCGTGGGGGCATGGGCCGAGTATCGCCGCTCGGGTCGGGTGGGGCAAGCGAGCCCGCGCGCCGCAGGCCTCCCGGAGCGCGCGTCGGCTGTGTCCTGAACTCGCCGGGACGCCCCCACCATGCCTCACCATGGACCACACGGAGGTGCCACGATGCCCAGCCACGAATCGTCGATCGACGTCAACGTGCCGCTGTCGGCGGCGTTCGAGGAGTGGACCGACTACACGTCGTTTCCACGCTTCATGCAGGACGTGGACGAGGTGCACGTCCTGGGCGACGGCCAGCTGCGCTGGCGCGGCCAACTCGGCAGCAAGAAGCGCGAGTGGGAGGCCGAGGTCGATGAGGATCGGGAGGCGGGACGCGTCGCGTGGCGAGCCATCACCGGTGCCCAGAACGACGGCGAAGTCACCCTGGTGTCGACGGGTGATGGCGCCACCACGGTGCGACTCAAGCTGGTGTACGACCCCGATGGCGTGATCGAGGGCAAGGCGGCGGCCGCCAAGGCCGTCAGGGCACGTGTCGAACACGACCTGCGGGCCTTCAAGCGGCACGCCGAGAAGCGCTCTGCAGAACGCGCGTGATGGTCGGCGAGCCGCGCGTCTGCCCCTGGAGGCGGCCGGGTGGTCTTGCGATGCTGGGGGCGCCGGCCGGGCTCGCGGGTGGGGCTCGAGCGTGCGAGGCCACGGGCGCGGCGTCAGGAGGACGAGGTGTCGTCGTTCGCGCTGAAGCTCGTGGCGTCGCTCGTGGTCGTGATCGCGCTGGTCGTGGTGCTGGCGGTGCTCGTCTCGGGCGTGCGTGCGTCGACGCCGCCTCTGACCGACGCGCGGGGGGAGGTGATCCCGGGCAGCGTGGCGGTGCTCGAGCGGATCGAGCTCGGGGGCCTCGAGCAGTGGATCTCGCCGTCCACGCCCATCCGGGCTACGTGAGCGCCTATGTCGGCGTGGCCCAGGTCGTCCACCATGATCGCGCGACCGTGATCGCACATGGCTGGCTGCGCGCGATGATCGATCCCGAGGCGGCCCCCGACGACTACCGGGCGCTCGAGGCGATCGAGGTACCGGCGCGGGCGCACGGCGAGAATCGCCGGCTCGCGCGACTGACCGACGCGTACGGTGGCAGCTTCGACGTGCCCATGGCGGAGCTCGCGCCGATCGTGGCGCGCGCGCCCGAGTACACGTTCTTGGACTACCTCCGCCTCCTCGACGGCATGCGCCGTGGAGGCGGCCCGCTGCACGAGGACGGCCTGATGGTGACGCACGACTTCATCGCGACGAGGGCGGTGCTGGGCGCGCCGGTGTTCTTCTTCGCCGGGGCGCGCGATTTCAACACGTCCCTCGCGCTCGTGCGGGCGTACGTCGAGGCCATCGAGGCGCCCTACAAGGAGCTCGTTGTGTTCGAGCACTCGGCCCACACTCCCTTCCTCGCCGAGCCCGAACGGTTCACCGACGAGCTGGTCCGCATCGCGGGCTTGGTCTCGTTTCACGCACCGGCCAGCGCGCCATGGAGGACCAACCCATGAAGCCACGCTTCTCGCCGGGTCGCAACATCGCCGTCAAGGTGCCGTCCCACGAGTACGAGCGGACGGTCGCGTTCTACCAGGAGGTGCTCGGCCTGACGGCGTTGACGGGTCCTGCGTCGAGCGTGCACGAGACGACGCGCTTCGCGTTCGGCGACAAGGTGCTGTGGATCGACCGGGTCGCCGAGCTGAGCCAGGCCGAGATATGGCTGGAGGTCGTCACGGACGATGTCGAGCGGGCAGCGGCGCACCTGGCGGAGAGCGGCTGTGCGCGGCGCGACGAGATCGAGCGCCTGCCGGCCGACTTCGAGGGCTTCTGGATCGCGAGTCCCTCGAACGTCATCCACCTGATCGTCCCTGCGGACGAGGCCTAGCGCGCCGGCGACGGGCCGTGCGACCGAGGCCGGCGGCGCTAGGCTAGGGCTTGGGAGGTCTCGCGCTGGTGGATCCGTTCGACGAGTTCGATGTGGCCGCCGTGGCGGCGCTCGTGACGCTGCCGCCGTCGCTGGCAGAGCGGCGCACGTGGTTCGCCGAGCAGGTCGTGGCCGCCCACGAACGCGTGTGCCGCTTCGCGGTCCGGTTCGGGTGGGAGTCGCGGATGCGCGTCTTCTGGTCGCGCGGCATCGAGATCCATGCGACGCAGGCGGGCTTGTGGCGGCGGATCTGCGAGCTCTGCTCGCTCCCGCCGGGCACGCCGGCGCCGACACCCACCCTGGCGGCGGCGCTGGAGGGCGAGACCCTGCTCGTCATCGACCCCGCACGCTACGCCCAGGTGCAACCTCGCTACGCCGCGGCCGCTGGCGCGTACGAGCGGCTCCTGGCACACGAGATGGCGCACCGTCTGCACGTGGCGATCCTCGACGGCGACGAACAGGCGATGGGACCCGTGTGGTTCTTCGAAGGCTTCGCGGTCGTCGCGTCGGACGACCTCGTCGGCCTCGAGGTCGCGACGCCGGCCGACGTGTGGGAGCACGTGGCGGCCGAGGGCGACGGGGCGTACGCGCATTACGCCGCGGCGCTTCGCTGCTTCATGCAGTTCGTGCCGCTCCACGCGCTCGTGCGCGCCGCCGGCCGCGACGACTTCGCCGGCTGGTTGCGACGGAGCCTCGCCGGCGGGGCGTGATCAGCCGCCTCACCCGAGCTCCCGGTGGTGAGGGGCCGGCTGGCGGCCGAGGGAGGGATTGCGATGGCCGACCTGAAGCACGTCACCTACTGTGGGCTCCACTGCCAGCTCTGTGCCCACCTCGCCCGGATCCCGCAGCAGGCTGCGGCGCTGCAGGGGACGCTCCGCGGTGAGGGCTGGACGTCGTTCGGAGCGCGCGTGCTGCCGGGGTTCGAGGTGTTCTGGGCGGCCCTCGAGACGCTCGCCCGGCTCGCCGACACCTGCGCCGGATGCCGCGGCGGCTGTGGCGACCCGGACTGCGCCATCCGGGTGTGCGCGCGTGCGCAGGGGGTCGTCGTGTGCTCCGCCTGCGCCCGCTTCCCTTGCTCGCGCATCGAGCACCTGGCGGCGCACTACCCGAACCTGGTCGCCGACGGCTATCGGCAGCGAAGCGTCGGCATCGAGGCCTGGTCGAAGGAGCAGGAGCGCCGTCGTCGGGCGGGCTTCTGCTACGCCGACATCCGCCATCCGTCGTGAGGCGCGAGGCGTCGGAGCCGGCGCTCGCGGCGCCGTTGGCGCTGCCCTGCGGCGTCGTGTTGGCCAACCGCATCGCGAAGGCGCCCATGACCGAGGGTCTCGCCGACGCCGGCGACGACGCGACCCCCGCGCTCGTGCGCCTCTATCGACGCTGGGCCGAGGGCGCCGCGGGCTTGCTCGTCAGCGGCAACGTGATGGTCGACCGCCGCTTCCTGGAGCGCTCCGGGAACGTGGTCGTCGACCAGCACAGTGACGAGACCGCACTGCGTGCCTGGGCGACGGCGCGGCCCGGCGGCGCGCCGCTGTGGCTGCAACTCAACCACCCGGGCCGGCAGTGCAACCGCTTCCACACGCACGAGCCGGTCGCGCCATCGCCGGTGCCGCTGGCGCTCGGCGGCCTGTTCGCGCGCCCGCGCGCGCTCGCGGCGGCCGAGATCGAGGCGCTCGTCGAAGCCTTCGGGGCGGCTGCCGCGCGCGTGCGTCGCCTCGGGTTCGGTGGCGTGCAGGTGCACGCCGCACACGGGTACCTGATCAGCCAGTTCCTCTCGCCTCGCACGAACCTGCGCAGCGACGCCTGGGGCGGTTCGCTGGCCAACCGGGCGAGGTTCCTGCTCGCGGTGGTGCGCGCCGTCCGGGAGGCCGTCGGTCCGGCCTTCCCGGTATCGGTGAAGCTGAACGCTGCGGACTTCCTGCGCGGGGGCTTCGAGCATCACGAGGCGGTCGAGGTCGCACGTTGGCTCGCGGCGGCGGGCGTCGACCTGGTCGAGGTGAGCGGCGGCACCTACGAGCGGGTCGCGTTCGTCGACGCACACCAGCCTGCCTCGACGACCCGCGCGCGGGAGGCCTACTTCCTCGCGTACGCCCGGGCCATCCGCGAGGCGCTCGGCCGTACCCCGCTGATGCTCTCGGGCGGCTTCCGGACGCCGGCTGCGATGGACGCGGCGCTCGCCGAGGGCGAGGTGGACGTGCTCGGGGTAGGGCGCCCCTTCTGCCTCGAGCCGGGCCTCGCGCGGCGACTCGTGGCCGGCCACCGGGCGCCGCTGCCGAGCCCCGAGCGTGGCATCCGTGTCGGCCCCGGGCCGCTGGGGCCAGGGAGCCGCTCGCGCTTCGTCCGCTCGCTGAACGCGCAGGGGGCGACGGCCTGGTTCTACGAGCAGATCTACCGTCTCGCGCGCGGCGAAGAGCCGGAGGAGCGGCCGGGCTGGGCCGCGGCGGTGGCCGCTCGGCACCTGTGGCAAGACGCCCGCCGCGCCCGGCAGCGGCGCTGGCGCGCCTGAGCCGCGAGCGCACGCGGGAGCGCCCGAGGCGGGTCCGTGTACGCTGCCGGCACGGCGACGCTTCGCCGAGGAGGCTCCGTGGCCGAGTTCGAGCTCCACCGCTATCCGCGGTCGCGACGCGCGACCTTCGACGTGGGCAGGATCGGGCGCGCGAAGCACCACATCGTGGCACTCGTGGAAGTCGACGTGACCGAGGCCCGGGCCAGGGTACGCGCAGCGATCCGGGGCGGCAGGAAGCTCGGCTTCAACGCCTGGCTGCTGAAGGTGATCGCCGACACGATCGCGCAAGACGCGCAGGTACAGGCGATCAACCAGCGGCGCCGGCAGCAGGTCGTGTTCCGCGACGTCGATATCGCCGTGCCGATCGAGCGCGTCGTCGATGGCGTCAAGGTGCCGCTGGCCACGGTGGTCCGCGGGGCCGATGGCAAGACGGTCGAAGCCATCGACGCCGAGCTCCGCGAGGCCCGCCGGCAGCCGCTCGCGGGCGCGGACGCTTACGTGCTGGAGCGGCGCAACAAGGGTTGGCAGGCCGCTGCGTTCGTACGCTTGCCCCAGTGGCTGCGGCTGCTCGTCTGGCGCGCCCTGCTGGGCAGTCCGTTCCTCCGCAAGCAGACGATGGGGACGGTCATGGTCACCAACACGGGCCTGAGCGGCAGCGTGTCGGGCTGGCTCGTGCCCAAGAGCATCCACAACCTGTGCTTCGGCATCGGCTCGATGACGAAGCGACCATGGGTGGTCGCTGGCGAGGTCGCGGTGCGCGACATCTTGAAGCTGACGATCCTGTTCGACCATGATGCCGTCGACGGCGCTCCCGCCGCCAGGTTCACCGCGAGCTTGGTACGCAACCTCGAACGCCCGCTGGGGCCGTGAGACGTAACGCCATCCGACGCTCGGGTCAGACGGGGGAGGTGGTCGGCCGTGAGGTCGACGAGGACGTGTCGGCGAGGCCACCGCGGAGCAACGCGACGAGTTCACGCAGGACCTCGTGCAGGTCCTCGTCGCGGATCGGCGAGCCCGAGCCCGCCTGCACCGCGGCCTTGAACGAGAAGCCGAAGCGTTCGCTGAGGTAGTCGCGCAACGACGCGCTCAGCTGGTACAGCGCGAAGGCCACGTAGCCGACGTCGATGTCGCCACGCAGGTCGCCGCTGCGGATGCCGGAGCGCACCAAGCCGTCCAGGTACTCGAGCGACGCGGCCTTCAGGCGTGCCGAGATCGAGAGGGTCTCGGCCCCCGGCTCGTAGGTGACGTTGTAGAGGATGCTGGCCAGGCGTGGCTCGGTGAAGTCGAAGCGCGCCCCGTGGAAGACGGTCGACGTGAAGCGCTCGAAGAAGCCGCTCGCCTCGTCGCCGACCGAGGCGTCGATGAAGGCGAACTTCTCCGCTGCCGCCGAGGCGACCAGATACGCGTAAAGCTCCTGCTTGCCCTCGAAGTACTGGTAGACGCTCCCCTTGGCGATCCCCAACGTCGCCACGATCCGGCTCACCGACGCGCTGCGATAGTCGTGGAGCGCGAACTCGTCGAGCGCCGCGGCCATGAAGCGTTCGCGTTTCTCGCTCGGCAGGTTGAAGAACGTCTCCTTGGGCATGCGACCTCGGCACTTGTGACTGCCTAGTCATATCTCACCCCACAGGGCGCCGTCAACCGTCGGCGGATACCTGGGTGCTACCATGAGCGTCAGCGCGCAGCGACCCGGCGATCGTCCATTGACAACGGCTACGGGGGTGACTAATATGACCAAAGGGTCACATGACTCGGTGGTCACGAAGACGACGAGTGACGCCGAGCCGCCCTTGGAGGCATCATGGAACTCACGCTGACGAAGGGTTTTGCGCTGGTCCTGGCGGCCGCCGTGTTGGCGACGAGCGTCATGATCTTCGCCATGGGCGGGCGCTTCCAGTTGGTCGAGGCGAAGGCCTACGCCGGCGACCGACGCCCCTGGTGGTTCTCGCTGGGCCTCGTGGCGTTCGCGGCCCTGTACGTGGCCGCGCTCATCGGCTTCGTCACCGCGCCGGACCGGACCTGGGCCGGCTGGGTGCTGATGGTGGTGATCCCGGTCGGGGCCGCGCTCAAGGCCGGCCTGGTGATCTTGAACCCGAAGGGGCGGGCGACGGTCAGCGCCATCGAAGGCGACCGGGCGTGGCGTCGGATCGCCCTGGCGCGGGCGGTGCTGGTTCCCGTGTTCCTGGTGCTGGCGTACTTCGCGTAGGCGGGAGGAAGTCGATGAACTACTTCAAGGTGCTCGGTCTGGTGTTCGGGCTCGCCGCGGCGTTGAAGCCGATCTACATGCATCTCCTGCCGTGGGACGAGCACGCCTTCATCGCCAAGGCGTATGCCCGGTCTCGGCCCGCCTGGATCGTGCCCGTCGCGCTCTTCGGCCTGGGACTCGTGGCCCTGACGTGGTACATGCACTTCACCGCAGGGATCGCGTACTCGTTGATCCTCACCGTGGTCTTCTCCTTGACGGCGCTGAAGGGCATCATGCTGCTCTTCGACTACGAGCGCTTCCACGCCTTGGTCGCCGGCATGCTCGCCAAGGACCGAGGACGCAGCGTCGTCCTGGTGGATATCGGCGCCGGCGTCGTCGGCATCGCGATCGTGCTCTTGGCCCTGCTCGTGTATTGATACGACGGCGCCCGCGTGCGAGCGGCGCCGCCGGGCGAGATCGTCTTGCGCTGCGACCTCGCCGGGTAGGCTTCGGAGCGCTGGCGGATGCCGCGGCCAGCGCTCTTGGAGGACACGATGCCCATCGACGCGAGCCAGTGGCGCTGGATCAACCCCCCGCGGGCCAGCAGCGTGAGCGACGAGGCCGTCGAGATCGTCACCGAGCCCCGGACCGATCTCTGGCAGCGCACCTATTACGGGTTCAGGCACGACGATGCGCCGGCGCTGCTGCTGCAGCGCTCGGGCGACTTCACCTTCAGCGTCAAGGCCGACTTCGCCTATCGCGGGGCGTTCGATCAGTGCGGCGTCGTCGTCTACGAGGACAGTGAGCACTGGTGCAAGGCCTGCGTCGAGTACGAAGACGGGGCCTTCTCGCGCCTCGGCAGCGTCGTCACCAACCATGGCTACTCCGATTGGGCGACGAGCGACATCGCGACGCCCACGGTCATGTGGTACCGGCTCAGCCGCCGCGGCCCCGACTTCCTCGTCGAGTCGTCCAGCGACGGCCGGAGCTACCAGCAGATGCGCATCTTCCACCTGCACGTGCTCGGTGAGACCACGCCCGAGATGGGTGCGGCGCCGCCGCCGCTGCCGACGACGCGTTCGGTCGCATTCGGGCTCTTCGCCTGCAGCCCCGCCGATGCCTCGTTCACGGCGCGCTTCACGGAGCTGCGCCTGGACGCCTGCTCGTGGCTGCCGCACCCGAGCGGCTGAGGGGGTCTCGCCGCGGCACCCAGGTGGCCGGCGCAGCGAGCAGCGTCGGCCAGGTCACGCGCGACACCGAGCGTCGGCAAGACACTGGGGCTCTCTGGAGGTGCCCCGTGAGCAAGCTACCCGCCGCCGTGACCGAGCTGCTCGGCTTCCCGCTGTTCGAAGCGATGATGGGGCGGCGGGCGCGCCGCTTCGGGCGAGGCATGGCGATCCCCTCGGGCCCGCTGGCGTTCGCGTCCTCGGCGGAGCCCCAGCCGCTGTCCGAGCTCGAGCGCTCGCTGCTCGTCGCTGCCGCAACCGGTGTGACGGGGTGGAACTGGGGGGTGCCTTACGGGCCGGATCGCCCGGCGGAGCACGCCCACTACACCCAGCGCTTCACCGGACGGACCGGGCCCACCGCAGGCGGTTTCGGCACCCCGGTGCTGTTCTTCACCGACGACGAGGGCACCTACGTCACTGACACCCGCGACAGCGATCCCCCCGGCGACGACGCGACGGGCGGCGCTACCGGCGACGCAGTCGAGCGGATCGTGCAGGCTTGCCGCGCGCGCACGACCCGGCTGTCGGCCACGCGGCTCGACCTGCCGGCCGCGCCTCCGCACATGCTCGAGCCGAACCTGTGGATGGCGAACGCACCGGGTTCGACGCTGTTCATGCCGATCGCCGACGCCAGCGAGCAGGTCTTGGCCCTGATGGCGATGGCGATCGGCAACGGCAACGTGCTGATGGACGACGCGGCCGGCCGGCCGGCCGGCGACCTCGAGCCCTTCATCGCCAGCGGCCTGCTCGACGACCGCAAACGCTTGCCGCTCTCGGTGCTGCAGCAGATGGCGTACGAGGCGAACTGCTCGGAACTGGCGTTCATGGGTCACAACATCGTGCTCGCCATGCAGGCCATGGGCCTCGGCGGACTCTACTTCAACGGCCTCAACCGCTGGAGCATCCTCGGCGCCTTCGCCGACGACGGCATCGAAGGGCTCGGCTTCCGCTTCGTGCGCGACGAGCGCTGGACCGTGCCCAACCCGGTCGGGCTCGACGGCGTCTACGAGGCGCTGTGTCCGCCCTACCATCACGACATGCGGGCGGCGGTGGAGGTCTTCGTCGCGCGCAAGTTCGGTCCGGGGGGTGCCTACGACCCGGCCAGGCCGGGTGCCTGGAAGGACACGCCCGGGATCAAGGCCAGCGTGACGCCCTACGACGAGGCGTTCGTCGCCTGCCTCGCGGAGGTCGCGCAGTACGTCCATGACACGCACGGCCGCTTCCCCGCCACGTTCAGCACCATCGTGCTCCCCGGCTTCGTGCAGGCCGTGCATCTCGACACCGACTTCTACGACGCCCACTTCGAGCCGGGCGCCTACCTGCCAGCGCACGCCGAGCATCAAGACCGATGGCATCGCGGCGCGGAGGGGCCGGACGGCTCGGCGGGTGACGGCTGACGCGTCGCGCAGCCTGCCGTTGGGGTGTAGCCTCGAGCCATGGCGAAGATCGAGGTCCGGACCGCGCGGGAGGGTGCGACCGAAGACGGCTGCGCGGTGACGCGCGTCGACCTGGTAGGGGAGGACGGGAGCGGCGTGGCCCTGCTCGACCTCGGGGCCGCCGTGATCGAGGTGCGGGTACCCGACCGGCGCGGGCAGCTGGCCAACGTCGTGCTCGGCCACCGCGCCCTCGCCGGCTACCTGGCGAACGCGCCCTACTTCGGTGTGATCGTCGGACGCTGCGCGAACCGTATCGCCGGCGCCGAGTTCGAGTTCGGTGGCCGCCTGCATCGTCTGCTGGCCAACGAGGGAGGCAACCAGCTCCACGGCGGGCCGGGCGGCTTTCACGCGCGGCTGTGGACACTCGACGAGCAGGCGACCGTCGCCCGCGAGGATCGGGCAGCGGTCACGCTGCGGCTCGTGTCGGACGATGGTGACCAGGGCTACCCAGGGCGGGTCGAGGTCGCCGCCACGTTCGCCTGGAACCAGCGCTCCGAGCTCGCCATCGCGCTCGAGGCGCGCTGCGACGAGCCGACCGTCGTCAACCTCGCGCACCACGGCTACTGGAACCTGGCGGGGGAGGGCTCGGGCAGCGTCGACGATCAGCACCTGCGCGTGCAGGCCGAGGCGTTCTTGCCGGTGGACGAGGCGCTGCTGCCCACCGGCGAGCTGCGCCCCGTGGCCGGCACGCCGTTCGACCTGCGTGAGGCGCAGCGCCTCGGCGAGGTGGTGCGGGCCGACGACGACCAGGTGGCCCGCGCGCGGGGATTGGACCACTGCTTCGTCCTCGAGCGCGGCGCCGCCGGCGCCGGAGGGCTGGTCGAGGCGGCCGTGCTGCACGATCCGCAGAGCGGCCGGATGCTGCGGCTGACGACGACGGAGCCCGGTCTGCAGGTCTACGCGGGCGGGTACCTCGACGGCACGATCGTGGGTCGCTCGGGGCGTCGCTACCGCCAGGGCGACGGCCTGGCGCTCGAGCCGCAGCGCTTCCCGGACGCCGTGCACCATGGGCACTTCCCGTCGGTGGTGCTGCGGCCGGGCGAGGTGTACCGGCAGCGCTCGGTGTTCACGTTCTCGCTGGCATAGGGGCGCGGAGCGCTTCGCTCCCGGCTCGGGTCGCCGGGCATACTGGATGGTGTGGCCTCGCGGCATCGGGCAACTGCGACAGGAGCAGCGTCGCCTGGCAGCGCTGTCGCCCCCGCCGTGGCACCTTGCGGTCGATGCGCGCATCGGCGCTTGCTTCATCTGCTTCGCGGAGGATCCAGGCGCGCTGGCCGCCGGTGCCGAAGCGGCATGGTCGGCGGCCGTCACCTTCCACCGCGCTCGGCGCACGGCCGCGGCCGTGGTCGAGGGGGCCACCGCGGCCCGGTACCGCTCGGGCCTGCTGGCGTTGCGGGCCGGCCCCTTGCTCGAGCGCGCCGTCGCCAGCCTGCCGCTCCGGCCCGACGTGTTGCTCGTGAACGCCACGGGCCGTGACCACCCGCGCCGCGCCGGCCTGGCGCTGCATCTGGGCGCGGTGCTCGACCTGCCCACGGTGGGCGTCACCGACAGGCCGCTGTCGCGGGCGCTCGACGAGTTCGAGGAACTCGAGCCGGGTGCCGCCGACGGCGGCGACGACGCCGTGCCCTTGCGCCTGGCTGGTGTCGACGTCGCCTATCTGGTACCGACCCGGTCCGGCAGCCGTCCGCTGGTCGTACACGCCGCCTGGCGCACCGACGCCGTGACGGCCCTGGCGGTGGTCCGCGCCGTCGCCTTCAGGGAGCGCACCCCCGCTCCGCTGCGCGAGGCTCGGCGCCTCGCGCGCACGGCGCGGGCGGCTGCCCGGGGCGAGGCGCCGTGGCCGCCCGGGGATCCCGGGCTCACTCGGCCGAGGCGGTGAGGAGCCTGCCCGCGCCTCGGTGGGCGCAGACCACGCCGGCCGATCGCCACGGGCGCGCGTCGCGGTGGAGCCGGGCGCGGGGCTCGCCCGGCGGTAGGCTGGCGCCAGGAGGTCGGGCATGGCCGCAGCCGCCAGTGCAGGGAAGGGCACGACGTTTGCGAACGACGTGGTGGCGGCGATGCTGCGCGGACCCACCGAGGCCGACGTGGGCATGGCGGTCGCCCGCGTCGCCGCGCTGCGCGGCGCCCATCCCGAGCGAAGCGTCGACGACCTGGTCCGGTTCGTGATCACGCGCACGGCCCGGCGCACGGCCGCCATCGGCGCGGCGACCGCCGGAGCGGCGCTCGTGCCCGGTGTCGGTACCGTGGCCGCGATGACGATCGGCACCGCGACCGACGTTGGCGCCACCTTGCGCCTCCAGACGCGGATGGTGCTCGACATCGCGGTGTTGCGCGGGGCCGACCTCTCGGGGGCGAAGGCGCGCAACGCCATCTTGGTGGCGGCCGGCGTGAGCGGCGCCAGCACGTCGCTGCTGAACCGTGCCGGCCGCATGGCCACGCTGCGCCTCGGCGAGCGCTTCACCGCGCGTTGGCTCCTGCGCGCCGTGCCCGTGGTGGGCATGCTCAGTTCGTCGGGGACGAACGCCTTGGCCACGCAGGTGATCGGTCGCCGCGCCGATGCCTACTTCTCGCTCGGCCCGGCGGCGGTCCAGGACTGGCATGCCAGCGTCCGCGCCGTCACCGGCCTCGATCTCGCGGCCTGGCGGCGCCGCTTCGCCCGCCGCCGAGCAACTCGGTCGAGCGAGACCGAGGTTGGGCACGACCTGATCGCCCTCACGCGTCGGTGATCACGCCGCCGCTGCCGATGCGATAGTGCCGGCCGCGCCACACGACGTCGCGCCGAAACGCGGCGAGCGCGTACAGCCACGGCGCGACGAGGGCCTCGTACAGCAGCGTCGAAGCCAGGAAGCGCGCGCGCCCGAGCGCCCGGTAGACGCCCCGGTTGAGGACCACCACGGCGGCGGTGCGTAGCACGACGACGCTGGCGACGGTCGCCGCGGCGGAAGCGGCCGTGACCGAGGGTGTCGCGGCCGCGATCAGCGTGGCCGAGAGGGCCAGCGCGAGCGCGTTCCAGGCGATCGCGATCACGCCGAAGAGCCCCCCGCCCCGAGCACGCAACAGCGTCAGGGACGTCCGTACCTGGTGGGCGCCAGCGGCGAGGTGGAGCGGCGGGTAGGCGAGCCGGACCGGCCGGCGCATGGGCCGGTTGCGGCGCCCGGTCGCATGCAGCGCGCGGCCAATGGACACGTCGTCGCTCAGGCTTCGCGCGTGTGGTTCGAGCCCACCAGCCACCTCCAGCGCATGGCGCTGGGCGACCCAGAAGCTGCCGAGGATGAAGCGCGGCGCACCCTGGATCGCCAGCGAGGCCATGGCAGGGCCGAAGCCGTAGTTGGCGTAGGCGGCCACGAGCGCGCCGCCGGGCAGACCGCTCCCGGCGTAGTAGGGGATGGCGAAGACCGCTCCGGCGTTCGGCACGCCGGCGAGCCGTACCCCCTCGTCGACGTTTGGGCCCTCGAGTTCGACGTCTTCGTCCATGCCGGCGACCAGGGCGTGCACCGCGTGGGGGAGGGCGGCAGCCAGGGCGTGCTGCTTGTGCTGGCGGGCTCCGGCCGGCCCCGCGAGCACGATCGCGATGTCGCGTTCCGGGTGCGCGCGGCGCAAGTCGGTGGCCGCGCCGTGCGCAGGGTCATCGGCGGTCTCCAGCGCGAGCAGCAGTTGATCGCCCTCGCGGGTGGCGCGCACGAGGGCGCCGAGCCGCTCGTCGCGTCCGCGCGCGCGCCCCGCGAGCGCCACCAGGACGCTCACGGGCTTGCGCTCGGTGGGGACGTCGCTGTCGATCGGGCGGTAGTAGCGCCTGACGCGCCAAGCGCTCGTGAACTGCGCGAACGCGGTGGTGAGCGCGAGGGCAGCGAGCGCCCAGAAGGCGATGGTCATCGAAACTCCATCTGCTGGCGCGGGGCGCGCCGCGCGTCAGGGTATCGCGGCGCTGGCCGTCGCGCGCTGCGTAGCGCTCGGGCTCCTGCGCGCAGGGGGTGCCCCCGGCGAGCTCGAGTCGAACAGGCGGACGATATATCGTTATAATGTCATCGAATCGTCGGCGGAAGGAGCCGTGACCATCGTGTCGATCTGCTCACGCCAGACCGCGCGCTCGATCGCTACCGAAGAGCGTTACGGCGCACGCATCTATGCCCCGCTCGACATCGTCATCGAGCGCGGCCATGGCTGTTGGGTGGAGGACCTCGATGGCAAGCGCTACCTCGACTGCCTGAGTGCGTACTCGGCCGTCAACTTCGGTCACTCGCACCCGGATCTCGTGGCGGCAGCGACGGCGCAGCTCGCTCGCATCACCCTGACTTCGAGGGCCTTCAGGAACACGGAGCTGCCGGCATTCCTCGAGGAGCTGTGCACCGCGTTCGACTTCGAGATGGCGTTGCCCATGAACACCGGTGCGGAGGCCGTCGAGACGGCGCTCAAGACCGCCCGCAAGTGGGCCTATGAGGTCAAGGGCGTGCCTCCGGACGAGGCCGAGATCATCGTGTGCCGGAACAACTTCCATGGCCGGACGATCGCGGTCGTGGGCTTCTCGACCGAGGCCGCCTATCGGCGCGGTTTCGGTCCCTTCGCGCCGGGCTTCAGGGTCGTCCCGTACGGGAACGTCGACGCGCTCGAAGACGCGTTCTCGGAGCGGACCGCCGCCTTCCTGGTCGAGCCCATCCAAGGTGAGGCCGGCGTCATCGTGCCACCCGCAGGCTACCTGCGACAAGCGCTGGCGCTGTGCCGCGAAGCACAGGTGCTGCTCATCGCCGACGAGATCCAGACCGGGCTCGGTCGGACCGGAACCCTGCTCGCCTGCGACCACGAAGGCGTCGAGCCGGACATCGCGGTCGTCGGCAAGTCGCTCGGAGGCGGCTTGTACCCGGTGTCTGCAGTCATGGCCTCGAGCGAGGTACTCGGTCTGTTCAGGCCCGGCGATCACGGCAGCACGTTCTCCGGCAATCCGCTCGGGGCGGCCATCGGGCGCGCGGTGCTGCGGCTGCTCGACGACGACGCGCTGCTCGCCTCGGTAGCCGGCACCGGCGCGCGCCTCCTCGCCGAGCTGCGCGACCTGGAGTCGCCGATCGTCCGCGAGGTTCGTGGCCGTGGACTCATGATCGGTATCGAGTTGAGCGTCCCTGCCCGCCCGCTCTGCGAGCGGTTGGCGCACGCCGGCGTGCTCTGCAAGGAGACGCATGGCACGGTGCTGCGCGTCTCGCCACCGCTCATCCTGGATGAGGAAGCGGCCGGGTGGCTCATGACCGAGCTGGCGGCCGTGCTCGAGGCCTGAGCGCCCGCGCCGGGACGGTTGCGCGGAGGGCGCGTCAGGTGTCGATCGCGTGGAAGTACTTGTAGCGGTCGCCGCGGTGGACCGAGCGAACGAACGACCGGACGGCGTCGGTGGCGTCATAGGCGCACAACTCGACGAGCAGGACCGGCGCCGTCGCGGCGATCTCGAGCAGCTCGGCTTCCTCCGGGCTCGGCAGCACCGCCTCGATCGTCCGTTCCGCCCGCTTCGTATCGAGGCCGTAGTGCCTGAGGATCGCGAAGAGCGAGTCGGCCTGGACCTCGGCCGGTGTGGGGCAGACGTGCTCTGGCACCACGTGGTGACTCGCGCTGAGCATGACCGGGACGCCGTTGGCGCACAGGAGTTGCTTTGCGAAGAGCACATGGGTGCCGGCGGGGATGCCCGTATGCTCGCTGGCTGCGGGGTCGATCGGTCCGAGGCCGTAGGCCAGGATCCGCTTCTCGACGGCGTAGCCCTGCGCGATCAGGTCGTCGCGCAGGCCACCGATCTTGCCCGAGTCGCGGCGGATGCGTGATTGCGTCAGGATCGTACCGGTGCCGGGTTGGCGCTTCAGGTAGCCCGCCGCGGCAAGGTCACCCAACGCTCGGCGAATCGTGATGCGGCTGACCTGGAAGGCCTCCTCGAGTTCCGGCTCCGAGGGGAGGCGGTCACCTGGCTTGATCGCTCCCGTGGCGATCAGTTCGAGCAGCCGCTGCTTGACCTGCGCATAGAGCGGCGTCGGGTCGGTGCGGCTCAGCTTCGCTATCACCGGCTCACCTCGTCTGTCCGTAGGATACATGGCGGCAATCGGGGGGGCTTGTCATGGCGCTCATTATAATGTTATATTGCCTTTACATGCATGCCCCAAACACGCTGGCTCTCCTTCCGGCTGACTGGGTGGCCTCCCCGCCCGCGACTCGCCAGGAGCTCGGGTGCAAGGAGCTTCCCCGGCGCCACCGCAGCGAACCGGGAGCGGTTCCACGACCGCTCGGTGGCGGGCACTCGACGGCCGACCGGCGGCTCGTCCGAATGGGGGTGCCGTTGCGACGCTGAGCCCGCCCTCCACGGTGTTCGCTGACCTACACACGAGAGGAAGCAAATCGGTGATGAGAGATCTGCACACGCTCGGTCGAGGAATCGGCATGTTCGCGCTAATCGCCTCGATGGTGGGCCTCTTCGCCACATCAGGCGCGCTGGCCCAGTCCACTCCTAGCCACGACACGCTGGTCGTCGCAGTTCCGAGCCTACCCCCCGAGCTCGATCCCGACTTCGGCGAGTCCGGGGTGAAGGGGAACGTACTGCGGCAGACCCTCGATCTACCGACCTGGTACGACCATCGCGGCGTGCTCCACGGTTGGGTGTTCGAGTCGTGGGAGCTCATCAACGATGACCTGACCTGGCGCTTCACGATCCGCGAAGGACTGACCTTCCATAGCGGCACGCCCGTCAACGCCGAGACGGTCAAGTTCACGTTCGACCGGATGTTCGACGACGAACTGCTCGCGCTCGGGGCGAACAACCAGTTCCCGCACCGCGTCGGCCTGGTCGACGTCGAGGTCGTCGACGACTACGTCCTCGACATCACCACCGAGGAGCCGAACTCGCTCGTCACCGCAAGGCTCTACGTCGTTTACCTGGTCGATCCGGCCTTCTACTCCGAGGCCAGCCCGGCCGAGGCGGCGACGAATGCGCGCGGCGGCGGGCCCTACGAGATCGTGGCCTTCGTCCCCGACGATTACGTCGAGTTCGTCCGAAACGACGACTACTGGAACGGCGCGCCCGACATCGAGCGCATCGTCGTGCGAGCGGTCCCCGAGCGCTCGAGCAGGATCGCCATGCTCGAGACCGGTGAGGTCGATATCGCACTCGATCTCGGCCCAGACGACATCGCGATCCTCGAGAGCATCCCTGGCGTGAACGTCGCGGCCACCGAGAGCTCGCGCCGTATCGGCCTCCACTTCAACCAAGCCGAAGCGCGATTCCAAGACAAACGCGTCAGGCAGGCGTTCAACTATGCCATCGACTTCGACGAGATCAACGAGACCCTGCTCTATGGGCTCGGCAGCCGACTGAAGACCTACCGTGGGACCGATGTCTGCTCGGATCCAGCCCTGGAGCCCTACGCGTACGATCCCGAGCGGGCGCTCGCGCTGCTCGATGAGGCCGGCTTCCCGATGGACGAGGAAGTCCTCCTCCACGTCGGCGGTCACGCCGGTCACAGGATCCAGGTCGTGCAGGCGATCGCCTCTCAGCTCGCACGGTTGGGCATCAACGCGAGGGCGCAGATCACCGAGGCGTCCGTCTGGACGCAGTTGATCGGGAATCGCAGCTTCGAGGGCATGGTCGAGATCGATCTCGGGGGCCGTGGCGTGCCGACGCAAGACGCCGCCGTGTTCAAGTTCGGTGGGTTCTGGAACCCAACGAGCTGGGAGGACGAGGCGGCGCACGAGTTCAACGCCATGCTCGACGTGATGGAGACCGTGTTCGATCCGGACGTCGTGTGCGACATGACCAAGGATCTCGAAGCGCTCGCTTACGAGCATGCGCCCTGGTTGTTCCTGTACCACCCGCTCGAGATCGCCGGCGTGAACGAACGCGTGGTCTGGGCGCCGAGGATCGATGCTCAGCTGTTCTGGTGGACCGCGAGCTGGGCGCGCTGAACGACTGACGTGCTCGCCATACCCGGAAGGGGCGGTCTCGCCGACGCCCCTTCCGGCCACGAGGAGGTGGTGCTCGATGCGGGGCTTGATCGCATGCCATGAGCCGCCCGCAGCTGCGGTCGGCCGGGAGATCTTCGCTCGCGGTGGGAATGTCGCAGACGTCGCGATCGCCACCGCCTATGCCCAGGCGGTAGCGAACCCATTCGACAGTGGGCTATCCGGCAAGGCGTCGATTCACGTCAGGCTCGACGGTGCCGTCGCCATTCTCGATGCGGGCCACGTCATCGGTTCCAAGGTTCCGCCCGACCTATGGCGCGACAAGTATCGCGGCCGCATGTATGGGGTCGGTCCGTTCATCGTCGAGGACTACGTCAACTTCGTCGGCTACGGCGCCATCATGACGCCGGGCTTCGTGCCGGCGACGCAACTGCTGTTCGAGCGCTTCGGTAGCGGTCGGCTCAGCTGGGAAGCGTTGCTCCAACCCGCCGTTCGGTTGGCCTCGGAGGGCTTCCTCGTCTTCCCGACGATCGCCTACGAGTGGGACGACGACCACGTATCGGTCCCACCTGCGCAATGGAACCTGAGACAGACCGTGGCCGCCGGCAATGCGGCGGCTCGGAGCCTCCTCTTCAAACCCGACGGCCGGGCCTATCGGAACGGCGAGTTGTTCAGGCAGCCGGATCACGCTCGGACGTTGGCGCGCATCGGAGCCGAGGGTCCCGAGGTGTTCTACAAGGGCGAACTCGCCAAGGTCATCGCGCAGGACTTCGAGGCCAACGGCGCCTTCGTGACGTTCGAGGACATGGCCGAGTACGAGGTGTTGGTGCACGAGCCGATCGAGGTCACGTACCGCGGTCATCGGATCACGGCGAACCCGCCCCCCGGGAACGGGATGATCGCGCTGCTGATGCTCAACATCCTGGAGGGGTTCGACCTCGCCGGTCTCGGGTATCACAGCCCGGACTACATCGCCACGCTGACGGACTGCATGCGTGCAGCGTTCGTCGACCGAGCGCGATATCGAGGCGACCCTGCGTTCGTCGACGTACCGATCGAGCGCCTGCTGTCGAAGGAGCACGCGGCCCAATGGCAGGAGCGGGTGCGCGCCGGAGACGTGCCTGCGCCGACTTGGGCCGAAGAGGACGAGAGCACGACGCACCTGAGCGTGATGGACAGCGCCGGAAACGCGGTCTCGATGACCCACTCCACCGGGGGCTACGCTGGAGCGGCGGTCGTTACCGACGGCTTGGGCTTCTTGCACAACAGCCACATGAAACTGTTCGATCCCATGCCTGGGTCGGTCGACTCGATCGTGGCGGGCAAGCGACAAGGTGGGAGCGTGCCGATCATCGTGAGCAAGGACGGGGAGCCGATCCTGGTCGTGGGCGGGGCAGGGGGGACGCGTCAGGTGACGGGTACGGTGCAGACGATCGTGAACGTGATCGATCACGAGATGGAAGCTCACAAGGCGGTGTCCGCGAGTCGCGTGCATAGCGAGCACCCTGCATGGCTCTTCTACGAGCCTGGCATCCCCGCCGAGAGCGTCGAGGTGCTGCGCCGGCGCGGCCGGAGCGTGCAGCCTGCGCCCGTCGACCTGGGCAAGATCAACGCCGTGCAGCGCGATCCCGTCACGGGGCAGCTCCACGACGGAGGCGAAGTCCGCGGGGACGCGGGGCGGGGCTTCGTGGGTTATTTCGATGACGGCAGCGACTGACGTGCTAGTTCGCGGGAGCGGCCGACTCGCATGATGGTGCTGATGGTGCAGCGCCTCGGACAGCTCGTGTTCGTGCTGCTGGCGCTGACCATGTTGATCTTCGGCCTGATGCACGTGTCCGGCGACCCCGTGGCGCTGATGGCCGGTGAGGGGGCGACGCTGGCCGAGCTCGAGCGCGTTCGTGAGCGCATGGGCTTCGATCAGCCGGTGTACGTCCAGTACGGCCGCTACATGGCGGGGTTGCTGCGCGGTGACCTGGGCACGTCGATGCGGCAGCAGCGTCCCGTCGCCACCTTGGTGCTGGAGCGGGTGCCCGCTACCTTGCAGTTGACGGTCGTGGCGCAGTTGGTGGCGATCGTCGTGGCGTTTCCGGTAGGCGTGGTGTCGGCGATCTGGCGTAACTCGGTGTTCGATCGGGCGGCCATGTCGGCAGCGGTGTTCGCGCAGGCGATCCCGGTGTTCTGGTTCGGGATCATCTTGATCCTCGTGTTCAGCGTAGGGCTCCGCTGGACGCCGGTCGGGGGGCGAGCGAGCGCCCTTGCCCTGGTGCTTCCCGTCATCACTCTCAGCGCCGTCTTCGTGGCCCAGAATGCTCGCCTGATCAGGTCCTCGCTGTTGGAGGTGATGTCGCTGGACTTCGTCCGCACGGCGCGCGCCAAGGGCGTCGCGGAGCGGAGCGTCATCTTCCGCCACGCGATGCGTAACGCGCTCATCCCCGTGGTGACGATCCTCGGACTCCAGTTCAGCAATCTCCTGAGCGGCGCGGTCGTCACCGAGATGGTCTTCGCGTGGCCCGGGTTGGGTCGGCTGCTCGTCCAGGCGGTGCTCGGACGGGACGTGCCGCTGGTCCTGGGCTCCACGATCATGATCGCGGTGGTGGTCGTCTTCATCAACCTGATCGTCGACATGCTCTACGGCGTGATCGATCCGCGTGTCAGGACCGAGTCCTGAGATGGCCACCGGCGTCACGGTCGCCAGCGCCACACGTCTGGGCCGGCTCCGTCGCTCCATTCGTGACCTGCAACTGACGATGCCGGTCGTGGCGAGCTTCGTCCTGCTGCTCCTGATCGTGGTCTTGGCGGTGTTCGCACCGCTGTTCGCCTCGTACGGTCCCAACGAGATCCAGCTGCGCGACCGCCTCACGCCGCCGCTCTCGATCGACGCCAGTGGCGACTTCCGGCTCATGGGTACCGACGGCCTCGGTCGAGACATCTGGAGCAGGGTGCTCTACGGCGCCCGCCTGTCGCTCCTGATCGGCCTGAGCACGGTGTTGATCGGGGGGACGCTGGGCCTGGTACTCGGCCTGATGGCGGGCTACAGCGGCGGCATCTGGGAGGACATCATCATGCGAGGGGCGGACATTCAGATCGCCTTGCCGAGCATGGTGCTCTACATCGCCATCTTGTCGGTCCTCGGTGGTGGCCTGCTGCAGGTGATCCTGATCCTGGGCTTCACGGGTTGGGTGAACTACGCCCGCGTCGCGCGTGCGCAGGTGTTGGCGTTGCGCAACCAAGAGTTCGTGCTGGCCGCGCGCTCGTTGGGTGCCTCGCGCAGCCGTGTGCTGGTGAAGCACATCACGCCGAACATGCTCGCGCCGATCATCGTCATCGCGAGCTTCGACGTCGCCAAGAACATCGTGGTGGCGGCGGCGTTGAGCTTCATCGGGATCGGCATCCCCCCGGATGTCCCCACGTGGGGCGGCATGCTGTCCGAGGCCCGCGACGTCATGCGGCTGGCCTGGTGGCCGGCGACGTTGCCGGGTGTGGCGCTGATGCTCCTGGTGCTGTCGGTGAACCTGATCGGCGACTGGGTCAGGGACCTGCTCGATCCGAGATTGGGGGCCTCATAGCGGGAGCGCTGGAAGAGCCGATTTCGTTCACGTCACGTCGCAGTCGTTCGGCGGAGGTATCGCATGCGCACGAATCGCATCAAGCAACGCATCGCTTCGGGAACACCCTCGTTGGGCATCGGGCTGTTGTGGCCCTCGCCCGAGATCGTGGATCTCGTGGGGGCCCTGGGCTTCGAGTGGCTGTGGCTCGACCTGGAGCACGGCCCGTTCGACTTGCTCAGCCTGTCGCACACGATCCGCGCTGCGGAGGCAGCAGGCATGGACACCATCATCCGCTTGCCGCGGTCGCGCGATCCGGAGGCGATGCTCCCGTACCTGGAGACGGGTGCCATGGGCGTGATCATGGCGCATACGCAGGGTGCCGCGGACGTGGAGTTCGCCCTCGACGCGGTGAAGTACCCTCCGGTCGGCCAGCGCAGCGCCGGGACGATGCGCGGCGCCGGCTGGGGCGCGGACAGTGGCTTCTACGAGCACTTCAACCGTGAGTCGCTGATCATGGCGCTCGTCGAGGACGAGGTCGGCATCGGCAACCTCGATTCCATCCTCGCCGTCGACGGGCTCGACGCCGTGGTCATCGGCTATGGCGATTTGTCGTTGACGATGGGGCATCCCGAGAACAAGGCCCACCCCGACGTGCAGCAGGTCGGCCTGGCGGCGCAGGAGCGGGTGCTCGCTTCCGGCAAGGTGCTCCAGGTCACCGCACAAGACGGCAAGGAAGCGGCCGAGTGGATCGAGCGCGGGGCGCTCATGGTGCGCTGCACGGCCGCCACCATCCTCACCGCCGGCTTGCGTCCATGGCTGGCCGACGCCAAGGCGGCGGCCGGCAGCGCGAGGCGCTGAGCCGGGTCGAGGTGGGCGGCACGACGCCCGGGAGCCGCCCTGAGGCGCGAGTGGTCGATCAGCTTGGACGACATGTGTCGTCGACGAATCGAGGAGCCGATGGCAGTCCGGCATGATCCTGACGAGATAGCCCTCGTCGCTGACGAGTACGTGTGGGTACTCGACCCCACGGAGCCGATGCTCGGGCCCGTCGCGCCCGGTGCGGCGGTGCGCTTCCGCACGCCGCCCGGCTGCTGGGGCTCGATGCTGACCCCCGACTTCGCGAGCGGTCACGAAGTCACGCGGCCGCTGCGCGTCGAGGGCGCAGAGCCCGGTGACGCTGTGGTCCTGCGGATCGACCGCATCCGGGTCCTCTCCGCGGCCACGGTGAGCGGGACGCACGCCATCGACGCCAGCCACCATGCCGGTGATCCAGGCGTCGCCGCCAAGTGTCCGGGGTGCGGCCTGGTGAACCCAGCATCGCGGCTGAGCGACGGCGACCCACCCGAGGTGCTCTGCGCCCGGTGCGGCTCGCCCGTGCGGCCGTACCGATTCCAGCAGGGCTACACCATGGCCTTCGACGACACGCGGCGGATGGGCGTGACCGTGCACGGCGACGGCGTCGCACGGATTCGCCGGGAAGCCGAGGCGCAACTCGGCCTACCGCCGGCATCACGGCAGCATGCCGTGACCCGCTTCGCGATGGACAGCCCGTGGTGTCTGGGCGCGCGCGTAGAGCCGATGATCGGCAACATCGGCACGACCCCGGCGATCGCCGTTCCATCCTCCCGCAATGCCGGTGACCTCGCCTGGAGACTGAGCACCTTGGCGGGCCGGCACCGCCTCGATCCCGGCGACTTCGCTTTGCTGACCGATGGGCACATGGACGTCAACGAGGTGCGGGAGGGCGCCGTCGTGGTGGCGCCGGTGCGGGTCTCGGGCGCCGGTGTCTACGTCGGTGACGTGCACGCCATGCAGGGTGACGGCGAGTTGGCCGATCACACGACGGACGTGGCCGCGGAGGTGACGCTGACGATCGAGGTGATCAAGGGCCTCGACCTCCCTGGCCCGATCGTCTTGGCGAGGCCCGAGGACCTGCCGCGGATCCTCCGTCCCCTGACGGCGGACGATCGGGCGGCAAGCGAACGCATCGAACGGCTCATGGGCGTGCGCGTCGAGACCGGTCGGCATCCACTCGAGATGGTCGGGACTGGCCGGGACATCAACCGGGCCACCGACGACGCGATCGCGCGGCTGGCCAGCTTGACGAGGTGGAGCATCGATGAGGTGCGCAATCGAGCGACGATCACGGGCGGGGTCAGGATCGGGCGCCTGCCCGGCGTCGTGACGGTCGGCGTCCTCATCCCGACCGCCTTGGCGTCCTCGCTCGGGCTCCTGGGCCTGCTGGACGAACACTTCGTGCCGGCAGCCTGAGCATTTCCTGGAGGCGCCGAGGTCGCAAGGTCGCCGGACCCCGCCGCCGCTCTCGACAGGGGCATCTACCCCTTCCGCAAGGCTCCCCTGCATACGACCATGCGGAGACTGCAAAGGAGGCACGAGGCATGGCACAGAAGCCGATACGCGAGGCTGACGGCATGCGGATGATCGCCCGCTGGCTGGGCGAATACTCCGATGGTCAGCACACCGTCGAGGACAAGTTCGTCACGGTGACGCCGGAGACCGACATGGACACGCTGCCGCTCGCACACGAGTGGCTGGTCGAGGAGAAGCTGGTGGTGAAGCCCGACCAGCTGATCAAGCGCCGCGGCAAGAACGACCTCGTCTTGGTGAACGCGTCGTTCGACCAGGCCAAGCAGTGGATCGCGGAGAAGGCGAAGGCGCCTCTCACCATCCACGGCGTCTTCGACGAGGACGGTAAGCCGCTCGACGAGGGGACCTTCGGACGGCTCAGCCACTTCCTGATCGAGCCATGCTGCACGCACGACCCGTCCGAGGAGTGCTACCTCGCCATGATGGCGACCACCGACGGCGACGAGATCCTCTTCTACCACCAGGGCGGCGTGGACGTCGGCGACGTCGAGGCCAGGGCCGCCAGGCTGGCCGTGCCGGTCGGCACGTTCCCCGCGGCGTCGGAGATCGAGCGGGCCCTGCTAGGCGCGGTTCCGCCCGGGCGACGCGAACACCTCGCCGGCTTCGTCGCCTCGCTGTTCAAGCTCTACGCCGACCTGAACTACACCTTCCTGGAGATCAACCCGATCGTCGTGACCGAGGACGCCGTGATCCCGCTCGACTTGGCCGCGAAGCTCGACAGCGCCGCCGCCTTCGAGAGCGGCAAGAAGTGGGGCGACATCGACTTCCCGACGCCGTTCGGCCAGACCGCGTCGAAGGAGGAAGCGTTCATCGAGAGCCTCGATGCGAAGACCGGCGCCTCCTTGAAGCTGACGGTGCTGAACCCCGAGGGCCGCGTGTGGACCATGGTCGCCGGGGGCGGCGCCTCGGTCATCTTCGCCGATACCATCACCGACCTCGGCTTCATGGACGAACTCGCCAACTACGGCGAGTACTCGGGCGATCCGAACGAGGAGTTCACGTACCTGTACGCGAAGACGATCCTCGATCTCATGACCCGTACGAAGCATCCACAGGGCAAGGTGCTGCTCATCGGCGGCGGCATCGCCAACTTCACGGACGTCGCCAATACCTTCAAGGGCATCATCAGGGCCCTGCGCGAGTACAAGATCCAGCTGCAGGACTACCGGGTCCACATCTACGTGCGCCGCGGCGGTCCGAACTATCGCGAGGGGCTGCGGATGATGCGCGAGCTCGGCCAGGAGCTCAACGTCCCCATCGAGGTCTACGGTCCGGAGACGCACATGACCAAGATCGTCTCGATGGCGCTGAAGGAGGCGAACTAGATGTCGGTCACGCAGGATACGGCGACCCAGGGTGTTCCCGAGCCGCAGGCGACGGCCGTGACCATTCCCACGCTGGAGGCCACACCCGTCTCCCAGAAGGCCCCGGGCGAGCTCTTCGACAAGACCACCCAAGCGTTCATCTACAACAACCAGGTGAACGCGGTCCAGCGGATGCTCGACTTCGACTTCGCCTCGCACCGGACGACGCCTTCGGTGGCGGCGATCATCAACCCGACCGGCTCCGACAGCCTGTGCAAGTTCTTCTTCGGCAAGCGGGAGATCCTCATCCCGATGTACCGGCACCTCGAAAAGGCCGCGCAGCAGCACCCGAACGTCGACGTGATGATCAACTTCGCGTCGTTCCGGTCGGCCGCGGCCTCGACCGACGAGGCGCTCGACCTGCCCCAGATCAGGACCGTGGCGGTGATCGCCGAGGGCGTCCCCGAGCGCAAGACCAAGCTGCTGACGGCGAAGGCCAGGCGACTCGGCAAGACCATCATCGGACCGGCGACGGTCGGTGGCATCAAGGCCGGCTGCTTCAAGATCGGCAACACCGGCGGGACGATGGAGAACATCGTCGAGTCCAAGCTCCACCGGCCCGGCTCGGTAGGCTTCGTGTCGAAGTCGGGCGGGCTGTCGAACGAGGAATACTTCACCATTGCCATGAACACCGACGGGCTCTACGAGGGGATCGCCGTCGGCGGGGATGCCTATCCGGGCTCCACGCTGCTCGACCATCTGCTGCGCTTCGAGCAGATCCCCGAGATCAAGATGCTGGTCTGCCTCGGTGAACTCGGCGGCAGCGGCGAGTACGACATCGTGCGGGCCCTCGAGGAGGGGCGGATCACCAAGCCGTTGGTGATGTGGGTCACCGGCACCTGCTCGAAGGCCTTCAAGACCGAAGTGCAGTTCGGCCACGCCGGGGCCAAGGTGGGCTCCGACGCCGAGACCGCCGATGCCAAGAACGCGGCCCTGCGCCGGGCCGGTGCCCTCGTGCCGGACTCGTACGACGATTACGGCGAGTTGATCCGGCAGACCTACCAGGGGCTCGTGGAGCAGGGCGTGATCGTGCCGACACCCGAGCCCGAGGTGCCCGTCATCCCCCTCGATTACGCCAAGGCGGTCAAGGAAGGCGTCATCCGCAAGCCCGCGTCGTTCATCACCACCATCTCCGACGATCGCGGCGAGGAACTCACGTACGGCACCATGCCGATCTCGCAGGTGTTCGAGCAGGACCTCGGCGTCGGTGGCGTACTGAGCCTGCTGTGGTTCAAGCGGCTGCTGCCGGCGTACGCCACGAAGTTCATCGAGATGACGCTGATGGTCACGGCCGATCACGGCCCGGCGGTCTCGGGCGCGCACAACACCATCGTCGCCACCCGGGCCGGCAAGGATCTGGTCTCGTCGGTGGTGAGCGGCATGCTCACCATCGGACCGCGCTTCGGCGGCGCCGTGGACGGTGCCGCGCAGATGTTCTCCGATGCCTTCGACCGCGGGCTCTCGCCGCAGGCGTTCGTGGACGAGATGAAGCGCAAGGGCGTCAACATCCAGGGCATCGGGCACCGCGTCAAGAGCATCCACAACCCCGACATGCGCGTGTCGATCATCAACGCCTACGTGCTCGAGCACTTCAAGAAGTCGGACCTGCTGCGCTACGCCTTGGAGGTCGAGAAGATCACCACGGCCAAGCGGAACAACCTCATCCTCAACGTCGACGGCTGCATCGGCATCGCCTTCGCCGATATGCTGCGTTCGGAGATGCCCAAGGAGGAGGCCGACATGTACATCCAGCTGGGTGCACTGAACGGTCTGTTCGTCTTGGGGAGGAGCATCGGGCTCATGGGGCATCACCTCGATCAGAAGCGTCTCAAGCAGGGCCTGTATCGGCACCCGTGGGACGACATCGCCTACATGTTGGACTGAGGAAACAGTGACCACGAGATGAACCGAGCAGTGACCGAGAAGATCATCTACACACGTGTCGACGAGGCTCCGGGATTGGCGACCTACTCCCTCCTGCCGATCGTCAAGGCGTTCACCGATGCGGCCGGTATCGCCGTCGAGACCAGGGACATATCGCTGGCCGGCCGCATCCTCGCCAAGTTCCCGGAGTTCCTGCGGGCAGAGCAGCGGGTCTCCGACGACCTGGAGTACCTCGGCGAGCTCGCCAAGACGCCGGCAGCCAACATCATCAAGCTGCCCAACATCAGCGCCTCGGTGCCGCAGTTGCGCGCTGCCGTCAGGGAGCTCCAGGGCAAGGGCTACGCGCTGCCCGACTACCCCGAGCAGCCCAAGACCGACGCCGAGCGCGACATCAGGGCCCGCTACGACCGCGTCAAGGGGAGTGCGGTGAACCCGGTGCTGCGCGAGGGCAACTCCGATCGTCGGGTGCCCGCTTCGGTCAAAGCCTACGCCCGCAACCACCCACACCCCATGGGTGCCTGGGAGCCCGACTCGAAGTCGCACGTCGCCCACATGCGCTCGGGTGACCTGCGCTCCAACGAGGTGTCGTTGACGGTCGGGGATGCCGATGCAGGCATGGCCAAGATCGTCCTGACGCAGGGCGACGGCACCACCAGGGTGTTGAGAGAGCGCGTCGAGCTCGAGAGCGGCGAGGTGATCGACGCGAGCTTCATGAGCCGCAAGGCGTTGCGGGCGTTCATCGAGGAGCAGGTCGAGGACGCCAAGCGGCAGGGCGTGCTGTTCTCGGTGCACCTCAAGGCCACCATGATGAAGGTCGCCGACCCGATCATCTTCGGCCACGTGGTGTCGGTGTTCTTCGCCGCGGTCTTCGAGAAGCACGGCGCCACCTTCGCCGACCTCGGTGTCAGCCCGAACGATGGGCTCGGCGACCTCTATGCCAAGATCGAGGCGCTGCCGGCGGCCCAACGGAGCGAGATCGAGGCCGACATCCGGGCCTGCTACGCCGAACGGCCCGAGCTCGCGATGGTGAACTCCGACAAGGGGATCACCAACTTGCACGTGCCGAGCGACGTCATCATCGACGCCTCGATGCCGGCCGCGATCCGGTCGTCGGGCAAGATGTGGGGCCCGGACGGCGCACTGCACGACACGAAGTTCGTCATCCCCGATGGCAGCTACGCCGGCGTCTACCAGGAGGTCATCGAGTTCTGCAAGCGCCACGGCGCCTTCGACCCCAGGACCATGGGCACCGTGCCGAACGTGGGGCTGATGGCCCAGAAGGCCGAGGAGTACGGCTCGCACGACAAGACCTTCGAGATGGACGCGGCCGGAACCGTCAGCGTGGTATCCGAGGCGGGCCGGACGCTGCTGGAGCGCGAGGTCGAGCCCGGTGACATCTGGCGCATGTGCCAGGTGAAAGACGGCGCCGTGCGCGACTGGGTCAAGCTCGCCGTGACCAGGGCGCGGGCCAGCGGCGCGCCCGCCGTCTTCTGGCTCAACCGGAGCAGGCCGCACGACGCGCAGCTGATCGAGAAGGTCGGCCGCTATCTCGAGGACCACGACACCGAGGGCCTCGAGGTCCACGTGATGGCGCCGGTGGAAGCCGCGCGTCTCTCGTGCGAGCGGCTGCGGGCGGGCGAGGACACGATCTCGGTGACGGGCAACGTGCTCCGTGACTACCTCACCGACCTGTTCCCGATCCTCGAGGTGGGGACGAGCGCCAAGATGCTCTCGATCGTGCCGCTGATGAACGGCGGCGGCCTGTTCGAGACCGGCGCCGGCGGCTCGGCCCCGAAGCACGTGCAGCAGTTCGTCGAGGAGGGCCACCTGCGCTGGGACTCCCTGGGTGAGTTCCTGGCGTTGGCGGCGTCGCTCGAACACCTCAGCGTGTCGGCCGGCAACGCGCGCGCGCAGGTGCTGGCCGACGCGCTCGACCGCGCGAACGCGCAGTTCCTGGAGAGCAACAAGTCGCCCTCGCGCAAGGTCGGCGAGATCGACAACCGCGGCAGCCACTTCTACCTGGCGCTGTACTGGGCGCGGGAGATGGCGAGCCAGCAGGCGGACGACAGCTTCCGGGCGCGCTTCGCCGCATTGGCCGAGGCCCTCGAGGAGCGCGAGGCGACGATCGCCGAGGAGCTGTTGGCGGCGCAAGGCGCGCCGGTCGACATCGGCGGCTACTACTGGCCGGACGCTGACCTGACCACCCGGGCCATGCGTTCGAGCCCGACGTTCAACACCGTGCTGGACGCGTTCGTAAGCTGATTCCCAGTACGGCGATGGCGGCGGCGGCCCGCGCGATGCGGGCCGCCGCCGCGCCGTGATGACGAGGGCGTGGGTGCTTCCGAAGGGGCCGGGCATGGCTTGACAATGCGCCGCCGCGCCGGTATGATGTGAGCGTTCACAACTACTCGGTTCTGGCACTCGACGGACGTCTTCGACGGAGGGGTGCATGTGTCCGCAGAGGTTGCACGGCCGGCGACGATGATCGATGTTGCGCGCAAGGCGGGCGTCTCGTACCAGACGGTCTCCAGGGTGGTCAACCAGCACGCCAGCGTGGCGCCGGCGACGCGCGCACGCGTGCTCGAGGCGATTCGCGAGCTGGAGTACCTGCCCAACGGCGCCGCGCGCAACCTGGTGACGCGCCGCTCGCGGACGGTGGGCATCGTCAGCTTCGGCACCACCTACTACGGGCCGAGCCAGATGCTGGCCAACATCGAGTTCTCCTTCCGTGAGCGTGCCTACGGGCTCACGCTCGCCACGCTCACCGAGCTCGGCTTCGACGACCTGCAGAGCGCCGTTCGTGAGCTCAGGAGTCGCTCGGTGGACGGCATCGTGATGATCGCCCCGATCCTCCGCGTCGACGTCGACGGGATCCGGCGCCTGTGTGGCAAGGTGCCCTTCGTGATGGTCGACATCGCCCTCGGGGGCAGGCTCCCTTCGGTGCTGATCGACCAGCGCTACGGCGGTATGCTGGCCGCGCGCCACCTGCTCGAGCTCGGCCATCGGGAGATCGCCGAGATCACCGGCCCGCTCGATTGGAGCGGTGCTGAACTGCGCCACGATGGCGCGCTCGCGGTGCTCGGCGAGGCGGGGCTGGCCCCGGTCATGAGCGCCGCGGGCGATTGGAGCGCCGCCAGCGGTTACCGGGCTGCCGCGCGTCTGCTCGAGTCGGGTGCGCGTTTCACGGCCCTGCTCGCCAGCAACGACCAGATGGCGCTCGGCGCGATGCGTGCGCTGCGCGAGCGGGGCCTACGGATACCGGAGGACGTCTCGGTGGTCGGCTTCGACGACGTGCCGGAGTCGGCCTACTTCGAACCGCCGCTGACCACCGTGCGGCAGGACTTCGCCTCGCTGGGTCGCGCGAGTGCGGCGTACCTGATCGATCTGATCGAACAGGGCGCGACGCCGCTGAACCAGCGCGTGCTCTCTCCCGAGCTGATCGCCCGCTCCAGTACCAGGCAGAGGGGGGTGGGCACCTGCTAGGTCGATCGTCGTCGACCCGCCAGCAACCGGCATAGCGGAAGCCGCAGCTCCGCCACCGGCCGAGCCCGGCGAGACCGCTGCCGAAGGTATCTCAACCGGACCAGGATCGGAGTGTCCATGAACAAGACCGTCACGAAGGTGCTCGTCACGCTGTTGGCACTAGCGCTGATCGGGGCTGCCGCGGCGCAGACCCCGGCCGACGCGCTCGAGCCCAACCCCGACCTCCACGCCACACTCGAGATCTGGACGTGGCAGGGCTCAGGACTCGACGCCCAGGCTGCCGACGCCGACTTCGCCGAGTACTACCCGAACATCCAGCTCAACTACGTCCTCAGGCCGACCCCGGACACCTACCAGCAGATCCAGCTCGCCGCCGTCGCCGGCGGTGGGCTCCCCGACGTCTCGAACATCGAGGACTCCCACCTGAGGCAGTTCCTCGAGCTCGGCATCCTCTACGACATCACCGATCGCGTCGAGCCGTACATGCCGTTCATGAACGAGTTCAAGTGGCGCCACGTCGAGGGGGACGGACGCTACTACGGCATGCCGACCGACAGCGGCCCGGTCGCCCTCTTCTACCGCCGCGACGTCTTCGAGCAGGCCGGCGTGGATCCCGAGGCGATCCAGACGTGGGCCGACTACTACGACGCCGCCCAGCTGATCATGGCGGAGACCGGCGTTCCCATGTGGCAGCAGGCCACCGCCCGCAACAACGGCCGCCTCTTCGAGATCCTCATGTGGCAGCGCGGCCTCGGCTACGTCGACGAGGACGGCAACGTGCTCCTCGACCGCGACGAGGGCATCCTCGAGATCCTCGAGTTCATGGGTCGCTTCTGGGACGAGGGCTTGGCGCTCGACACCGAGGAGTGGACCGACTCCTGGTACCGCAACTTCGACGAGCCGAACGTCGCGACGCACCCCGGCGCCGTCTGGATGGGCACCTTCTTCAAGGGCTGGATCGCTCCCGACGCCGTCGGCAAGTGGGGCGTCATGCGGCTGCCTGCATGGGAAGCGGGCGGCTCGCAGGCCTCCAACGACGGCGGCTCGTCGCTCGTCATCTTCGAGCAGAGCAACCAGAAGGAAGCGGCCTGGGCGTACGTCGAGTTCCACCTCGGACGCACCGCTTCCCAGGTCGACATGTTCATCGCCTCGGACACCTTCCCGAGCCTCGAGACCGCGTACGAGCACCCCTACTTCGCCGAGCCCGATCCCTACTACGGCGGCCAGATGGTCCGCGAGCTGTTCACCGAGATCGTGCAGGAGATCCCCGAAGCGGGCATCTACAACGTCGATTACCAAGAGATGAACAGCCTCATGAGCGAGCAGATCCAGCGCTTCGCCATCGGCCAAGTCAGCGCCAGCGAGGCGCTCGCCGCCGCCGCCCGGGAGATCCGCTCCCGCACCGGTCGCCGCTAGGCGACCCGCGGACCCCGGCGTGCCTCAGCCCCCTCCCACGACCTCCGTGCCGGCTACCCTCGGGGTGGCCGGCACCTGGCGGCGCGGCCCCCTGGGCACCATCTGGCGCCACCGCTGGCCGCTGCTGTTCGTCTCGCCCTTCTTCATCCTGTTCGCGGTGTTCGCGCTCTATCCTATCTTCTTCTCCCTCTACCTGAGCTTCCACGAGTGGCGCGGCGTCGGAGCCATGCGACCGGTCGGGTTCGCCAACTACACCCGGCTCTTCGGCGACCGCATCTTCTGGGGCTCGATGCTGAACGCGGTCATCCTGTTCTTCATCTACGTGCCGCTCATGACGTTCCTCGCGGTCGTCATCGCGACTGTCCTGCACGGCAGCTTCTTGCGACTCCAAGGCTTGTGGCGAGCCATCGTCTTCATGCCGCACCTCACCTCGATGGTGGCCGCCGGCTTCACGTTCCGCCTGATCCTCGACACCCACAGCGGCTTCGCCAACCAGGCGCTCGCAGCCCTCGGCGCCTCGCCGGTCCCGTGGCTCGACGACATGTGGTGGGCCCGCATCTCGGTGGGCCTCCTGATGATCTGGGCGTGGCTCGGCTACAACACCATCATCATGTTGGCCGGGCTCCAGACGATCCCCATCGAGGTCAACGAGGCGGCCAGCGTCGACGGCGCCAACCGTGTGCAGGTCTTCTTCCGCATCACCGTGCCGCTCCTGAAGCCGGTCATCCTGTTCGCCGTGACCCTCTCGATCATCGGCACCTTCCAGCTCTTCACCGAGCCCTACATCCTCACGGGGGGTGGCCCGATCCGCGCCACCGAGACGCCGGTCATGCAGATCTTCTCGAGCACGTTCGCCAACTTGCGCTTCGGCTACGCCGCCGCCATGAGCTACGTCTACTTCGTCACCATCATCGTGTTGGCCATCGTGCAGTTCAAGCTCGTCACCAGGGGCGACCGCCGATGACTGCCAAGCACGGCGACCTGCTCGTCAAGGGCGTCACCTACGCTGCCCTGATCGCCCTGAGCGCGTTCATGCTCTTCCCCTTCGTGTGGATGCTGGTGTCGTCCTTCAAGCCCTTCCCGGAGATCTTCTCCGGCCGCAGCTTCCTGCCGCTCGAACCGACGCTGGCGAACTACACGGCCCTCTTCGAGCGCTACGACGCGCTGCGCAAGTTCTGGAACTCGTTCTACATCGCCACCACGGCGACCGCGCTGTCGGTCTTCCTGTGCGCGTTGGGCGGCTACGCCTTCGCCAAGTTCCACTTCCCCGGACGGAACGCGATGTTCGCCATCTTGCTGGCCTCCATGACCATCCCCTTCGCCGTCTTGCTCGTGCCCCTGTTCGTCATGATGCGCAACACCTTCGGCTGGATCGACACGCCCTGGCCTCTGATCATCCCGGGTGCCGCCAACGCCTTCGGCATCTTCTTCATGCGCCAGTACATGCTGTCGGTGTCGGACGACATGCTCGACGCCGCGCGCATCGACGGGGCGTCCGAGTTCGGCATCTTCGTCCGCGTGGTGCTGCCCACCGCGCTCCCGGGCCTCGCCAGTCTGGCGATCATCTTCTTCATGGCGTCGTGGAACAACTTCCTGTGGCCGCTTGCCGTGCTGCGTTCCGAGCACATGCACACCGTGCCCATCATGCTGAACTCGCTGCAGGGGCCACCGGGCCGTACCGCCTTCGACCTGTTGATGGCCGGCTCGGTGCTGAGCGTCCTCCCCATGCTGCTCGTCTTCTTCTTCCTCCAGCGCTACCTCATCGCGGGCATCACCGCGGGCTCCGTGAAGGGGTGAGCCGCGACGAAGGCCGCCTCGTCGCGACCGCGTCGACCGCCACGAGCGAGCCATCGAAAGGATGCAGCCATGTTCCACTTCGGCGTCGACTACTACCCTGAGCACTGGCCCGAGGAACGCTGGCGTGAAGACGCGCGCCTGATGGCCGAGGCGGGTTTCAACGTGGTCCGCCTGGCCGAGTTCGCCTGGTCGAGGCTCGAACCCAGCCAGGGAACGTTCGACTTCGCTTGGCTCGACCGGGCGATGAACACCCTGGCCAGGCATGGCATGCACGTGGTGCTCGGGACGCCCACCGCCTCGCCGCCGCCGTGGCTCATGAGTCTGCACCCCGAGGCGTTCCTGGTGCGCGAGACTGGCCAGCGCGTCAGTTACGGAAACCGCCGCAACTACAGCCCGACGAGTGCGGTGTACCGGGACTACTCCAAGCGCATCGTCACGAAGATGGCCGAGCACTACAAGCACCATCCGGCGGTGATCGGCTGGCAGATCGACAACGAGTTCGGCGATCGCGACTACGACGCGCCCGCCTTCAGGAGCTGGCTCGAACGACGCTTCGGCACGCTCCAACGGCTCAACGAACGCTGGGGGACGGCCTTCTGGAGCCACGAGTACGGTGACTGGAACGAGATCCCGGTGCCCCTTGCGACCGCTGGCGTGCCGAACCCCGGCTTGGCCCTCGATTTCGCGCGCTTCTGCTCCGAGGCGTACGTGGCGTACCAGCGGATGCAGGTCGAAATCCTGCGCAAGCACTGCCCCGAGCACTTCATCACGCACAATATGATGGGGTTCCGCTACGAGCTCATCGACTACTTCGACCTCGCCTACGATCTCGATCTCGTCTCTTGGGACAACTATCCGCGTGGCTTCTGGAACATCGCGGCCGACGTCGACCCGAGCACCATGGCGCTTGGCCACGACACCATGCGCGGCTTGAAGGGCACCAACTTCTGGGTGATGGAGCAGCAGGCGGGTGCCGGCGGTTGGGACCTGGTCAGCGTGATGCCCAAGCCCGGTGAGCTGCGCCTGTGGGCCTACCAGGCGATCGCGCACGGCGCGGACGGCATCGTCTTCTTCCGCTGGCGCACCGCGCGTCACGGCACCGAGCAGTACTGGCACGGTCTGCTCGATCACGATGCGCGGCCCGGTCGCCGCTACCACGAGATCAAGCGCATGGGCCAGGAGATCGCGCGCGTCGGGCAGACGATCGAAGGCTCGAGCGTGAAGGCCAGGGTCGCCTTCCTGCTCTCGTACGACAGCCGCTTCGCGCTGCAGATCCAGCCGCACAACCCCGGCTTCGGCTACGCCGAGCAGTTCCAAGGGCTCTACCGGGCGCTGCATGCGCGCAACGTGGCGATCGACGTGGTCGCGCCGAGCGCCGACCTCTCCCGCTACGACCTGGTCGTGGCGCCGAGTCTCTACGTCTTGACGGCGAAGACGGCCGAGCAGCTCGAGCGCTTCGTGGAAGCCGGCGGCACCCTCCTGGTCACGCCCAGGAGCGGCGTCAAGGACGACGCCAACGCCGTGGTCGAGCTCCCGCTGCCGGGGCTCCTGGCACGCCTGTGCGGCGTCGTCGTAGAGGACTACGACTCCTTGCCCGTAGGGCGGAGCAACGCGCTCGAGTACGCGGGCGTCGAGGGCGCAGTCGGAAGCGCATGGTGCGACATCCTGACGCCGCACGGCGCCGAGGTCGTCGCGCACTACGGCGAGGACTACTACGCCGGCCAGGCCGCCATCACGATGAACGTCTTCGGCCGAGGCCGGGCGCTCTACCTCGGGACCCTCGGCAACGACGTCCTCAACGACGCCCTCGTGGCGCGACTGCTCGACCTCGCCGGACTGGAACCGGGGCCGTCGGAGGTCGCCGGCGTCGAGGTGAGCGAGCGCTGGCTCGGCGGCACCAAGCTGGTGTTCGTGCTCAACCACACCGAGTCGGAGCAGGTCGTGACGCTGGCCGACGGCGTGTACCACGACCTCCTGGCAGACCGGCTGGTCGAGGGCGAGTTGCGCCTGGCCGCACGCGAGGTGCTGATCGTGCAGGCTGAAGCGCAGGCATGAGGGGCTGAGCGGCCCAGCCAAGTGGCCCCGCGTCGTGGGCCGCGTCAGCCGCGCGCCGGCCGCTCGGCCGCCGCACTGGTCGTGCTCGCGCGCACGACGAGTTGCGCGTACAGCACCCGCTGATGGGGCGGCGTGTCGGGAGCGTCGATCAGCGTCGTCAGGTAGTCGACGCTCTGCCGGCCCAGCGCCTGGAAGTCCTGGCGTACGGTCGTCAGCGGCGGATCGTAGAAGGCGGCTTCGGGCACGTCGTCGAAGCCGACGACCGAGACGTCCTCCGGAATCCGCAGGTCGGCGTCGCGCAGCGCGCGGATCGCACCGAGCGCCATCTGATCGTTGCCGACGAAGAGCGCCGAGAACGCCTCTCGCAGGGCCAGGAGTTCGCCGGCGGCCGCGTACCCGCCGGCTGCGGTCCAGTCGCTCGCGACGCTTCTCCCAGGCCCGATCCCCGCGCCGCGCAGCGCGGCGAGCCAGCCCTCGTGGCGGAAGCGAGCATCGTGCCAGTCGAGCGGCCCGCTGATCTCGGCCACCGTGCGGTGGCCCAGGCCGATGAGGTGCTCCGTCGCGAGCCCGGCGCCTTGCGCCTGATCGATCACGACCGAATGCGCACGCTCATCGGGTAGCGCGTCGATCATCACGAACGGGGTATCGCCGCACAACGGCGCCACGGCACCGAAGTCGATGCCGGCGACCGGGGTGATGATCACCAGGCCATCGAGGTTGCGGGCCGTGAGTTCGTCGATCGCGCGGCGCATCTCCGCGAGCGAGGGACCGTCGAGCGTGGTCAGTGTCAGGCTGAAGCCGCGCTGACGCAGCGCGGTCTCCAGGTTCACCACCATCTGCCCGGGGCCGTAGTACTTGGTGCTGAAGCTCACCATGCCGATGGTGTTCGACCGACGCGTCACCAGACTGCGGGCCGCGCGGTTGGGTCGATAGCCGAGCTTGTCGATGACCTCGAGCACCCGGCGGCGCGTGGCGGCAGCGACGCTGGGGTGTTCGTTGACGACCCTCGATACCGTCTGGTACGACACGCCGGCGCACTGCGCGACGTCGTCGAGGGTCGCCCGCCTCGCCTTGGGGCTCGGTCTTGCGGTTGGGTTGGGCACGCTACCTACTCCCACGCCGCGAACGGCATCGAGGTGCTTGTGAGCGCTATCACTGTAGCATCGGATATCCGGCGTGCACGGCGGCGACCGGGCTCGGCGAGCCGCTCGCGGATCCGGGCGGGATTCGGCTCGGGCGGCGGTCTTGAATGGGGCACCGAACACGTGCTAGGATGTGGGCGTTCACATTTCGCCTTGGTCGCCTGTGGGTGGTGCATGCGTCGAGTTGCTCGTCCTCGCATACGGGTCGGTGGAGCGTGCTCGGAGTGGGTCGCACCACGCCCGGCCAGGTCCGTCGGCCTTCCTCGCGCCACCTCGCGGGCGGCCGCGCCAGCGGCCCGAGCGACGGCATACGCGCCTGCGCGACGAACGCAGCGCGGGCGGCACGGCGCCCCACGGCCGGAATGGGGGTGGTGACGACACGGCCTGCACGTCCCGAAATGGCGTTCGATTCCCCCAGCGAGATGCAAGGAGATCATCGATGCAACGCAAGCCTCTGCTCATCGCGGCCCTCCTCCTGAGCGGCCTCCTCGTCCTATCGTCCGGTCTGGCGCAGGAGGCCGGCCGGAACCTCCGCGGCAGCCTGCAGCTCGACGACATCGTCGGCTACGGAGCGCTCCCGAGCTATACCGAGGCGCCCGAGCTGGCCGCGCTCGTCGAGCAGGGCCTGCTGCCGCCCGTCGAGGAGCGGCTGCCGGTCGAGCCGCGCATCATCAAGCGTGGCCAGATGGTGGACGGCACGGGCGTGCACGGCGGCGTCTGGCGCGATACCTTCGCGGTCCCCACGGAGAGCTGGAACTGGGGCGCCGGCCAGACGCAAGGCTGGTTCGGCGTGAACGAGATGGTCCAGGCGTGGCTCGTCGACCTCTTCCCGATGTGGATGATGGAGGAGCCCGAGCCGGTTCCCCACCTCGCCAAGAGCTGGGAGTGGTCCGACGACGGCATGCAGCTGACCATGAACCTGATCGAGGGGGCGCGCTGGTCGGACGGCCACCCCTTCACCGCCGACGACGTGCTCTTCACCTTCGAGCACTACATCATGGATCCCAACGTGCCGAGCTGGGCGGGCCCGAGTGCGTGGACCTTCGACGGCGAACCCGCCACGCTCGAGAAGCTCGACGACTACACCATCCGCTTCGAGTTCCCGGCGGCCTTCCCGGTCGCGGCCTTCAACCGGATGGGTTACCTCCAGTTCTCGATCATGCCCAAGCACGTGTTCTCCGCCTATCACCCGACGTTCAACCCGCAGAGCAGCTACACCGACCTGCTCACCTCGGCAGCGCCACAAGACCTGCCGATCGTGACCATGGGCGCCTTCATCCCGGTCGTGTACCGGCCGGGCGAGCAGCTCATCTTGGTCCGCAACCCGTACTACTGGCAGGTCGACGAGGACGGCAACCAGCTGCCCTACCACTCCGAAGTCTGGTACGCGGAGGCCACCAGCGGCGAGCAGCGGACCTTCAACCTGATCGGTGACACCGGCGACCGCGACAACGTCGAGAACCCACAGATCTTCAGCATGATGTTCGAGGCCTCACAGGCGCCCGACTCGCACTTCAGCCTGAGCTTCGAAGGGTTCCG
>SLRS01000197.1 GCA_007130855.1 Trueperaceae bacterium
CCTCACGGCCTCACATGGCGACGAGCAAGCCGGTCAGGCTTCCCACCAGGGCGCCGACGACCACCTGCGGGTAGGTATGCCCGAGCAGCGTCTTCAACGCCGCGGGCTGGAAGCCCTCGTCGAACAGGTGGGCGAGCTCTTGGACCAGGTCGTTGATCAGCTGCGCGTGCATGCCGGCCGCGCGGCGGATGCCGCTGGCGTCGTACATCACGATCCCGGCGAAGACCACCGACAGCGCGAAGTAGGTCGACGAGAAGCCTTCGACCAGGCCGGTCGCGAGCGCCAGGGCCGTCACGGTGGCGGAGTGCGAGGACGGCATCCCCCCGGTCTCGAGCATGCGGTCGAATGCCCAGCGGCGCTCGGTGAGGAGCACCAGCACCACCTTCAGCACCTGGGCCGCGAACGTGGCCACCACGGCCGCCACCAGCGGGACGTTCGCGAGCAAGCTCATCGAGCCGTGGTTCGACGCCGTTCTGCCGCTGTGACAGTGTTTTGAACCACCATCGCGACGGTGACGAGCCCGGTGCCACCAGGCATCGGCGTGACCGCGCCGGCCACGTCCCACACGTCCGGCGCAACGTCCCCGACGATGCGACCGTCGACGCGACTCATGCCGACGTCGAGCACCGCCGCGCCCGGCCGCACCATCGATCCGGTCACGATGCCGGCACGGCCCACCGCCGCGATCACCACGTCGGCCTCGGCCACGAGCCCGCCCAGGTCGCGCGTCCGTGAGTGGGCCAGCGTGACGGTCGCATGGCGCCGCAGCAAGAGCGCAGCAGCGGGCTTCCCCACCAGGTTCGAGCGGCCGACGATCACCACCCGCTGCCCGTGCAAGGCGATCTGGTAGTGGTCGCAGATCGCCTCGAGGCCCAGGGGCGTACAGGGGACCAGCCCAGGCTGTCCCGACCAGAGCCGGCCGACGTTCACGGCATGGAACCCGTCGACGTCCTTGTCGGGATCGATGGCCTCGAGCACCGGGCCCTCGTCGAGGTGGTCGGGCAGTGGGAGCTGCACCAAGACGCCGTCGACGTCGTCGTCGGCGACGATCTCGCGCACCCGGATCATCAGCGTGGCCTGGTCGGTCTCGGCGGCGAGCACCAGCGTCTCGGCCCGCAACCCCACGCGCTTGGCCAGGCGCTGCTTGCTGCGCACGTACGAGGCGCTGGCCGGGTCTTCACCCACCCTGATGAACACCAGCCTCGGCGCCACCGCGAGGGCCGCCACGCGCTCCGCCACGCGCTCGGCGATCGCATCGGCGACGGCGCGTCCGTCGAGTGACTGGGCACTCATGGTCCACCTCGTATCGGGGTCTCGCCGTCACTCGGCGCCGACCGTAGGAGCTTGGCGAGCACGCCGTTGACGAACCGGCCCGAGTCCTCGCCACCGAACTTCTTGGCCAATCGCACGGCCATCTCCACCGTCACCTCTCCCGGAACGTCGAGCGCCCGGCGCTCGGCCAACGCCAAGCGCAGCACGTTGAGATCCGTCTGTGCCATCTGGCCGAACGTCCAACCCTCGATCAGCACGCCGAGATCGACGTCGATGCGCTCGCGGTGCTCGGCGAACGTGCGCACCAAGCGCTCGGCGAGCAGCACGGTCTCGGCATCGAGGCCCTCGCCATAGGCGTCGTCGTCGTCGAGCACGAGTTCGGCGCGCAACTCGTCCCACACGTCGAGCACGTCGAAGCCTCCGCGATCGGCCTGGAACAGCGCCTGGAACGCCAACTCGCGCGCTCGGCGTCTAGCCACGCGCGCGGTCCCTGGTCGGTCTGACCTTGGTGGCCGCCTTGGTCTTCTTCTCGGCCGCGGTGATGGCCGGCGGCACGTCGACCCCCTCCACGAACACGTCCACGCTGCGCACGTGCAGGCCGGTCATGCTGGCCACCGCCTCACGCACCGACTTCTGGGCTCGCTTCGCGACCTTGGGGATCTCGGCGCCGTACATCATCGCCACGGTCAACGCCACGTCGACCTCGTCGCCGACGCGCTCGATCTGGATCCCCTTGGCACGGCGGCCGGTGAGGAACTCGCCGACCCGGGTCGGCTGCGCGATGGGTCTCACGCCCTCGACCTGGTCGAGGGCGAGCCAGGCGATGCCGTAGAGCACATCCTGGGAGAGCTCGAGACCGGTAGGTTCACTCACGACGTCATCCTCCTCGCGATGAAGCTGGTGGTCACTGCGCCCCGACGGTAGAAGGCGTTGTCGAGCAAGCGCAGGTGGAACGGGATCGTCGTCGCGACCCCCTCGATCACGGTCTCGCGCAGTGCGCGCTCCATCCTCGCGATCGCCTCGGCGCGCGATGGCGCCCACGCGATGATCTTGGCGATCAGGCTGTCGTAGTAAGGCGGGATCCGGTAGCCGGCGTAGACGTGGCTGTCCACCCGGATCCCGGGGCCGCCGGGCCAATGGACGTCGCTGACGAGCCCGGGCGAAGGTCTGAAGTCCTTCTCGGGATCCTCCGCGTTGATGCGCGCCTCGATGGCGTGCCCGTCGACGCGCACGTCCTCCTGTCGCAACCACCACGGCTCGCGCGAGGCCAACCGCAACTGGGCCTGTACCAAGTCGACGCGCGTGACCATCTCCGTGACCGGGTGCTCGACCTGGATACGGGTGTTCATCTCCGAGAAGAAGTAGCCGCCGTCGCGGTCGACCAGGTACTCGCACGTACCCGCCCCGCGGTAGCGGATGTGGCTGGCGAGCCGCACGGCCGACTCCGCGATCGCAGCGCGCAGGCCGTCATCGAGGACCGACGGCGCCTCCTCGAGCATCTTCTGGTAGCGCCGCTGGATCGAGCAATCACGGTCGAAGAAGTGGACCACGTTGCCCTCCCCGTCGCCGAACACCTGGATCTCCACGTGCCGCGGCTCCTCGAGGTACTTCTCCATGTACATCGTCGGGTCGCCGAAGGCGGCGCGCGCCTCCTCCTGGGCGTTGACGAAGCTTCGCTCGAGGTCGGTCGGCGATTGCACCACGCGCATGCCGCGGCCGCCGCCGCCCGCTGCCGCCTTCAGGATCACCGGATAACCGATCTCCTTCGCGAAGGCGGCGGCGGCCTCGAGGTGCGGGAGCGGCTCCGATCCGGGCGTCACCGGTACCCCCGCCGCCCGCGCCAGGCGTCGGGCGTTGGCCTTGTCGCCGATGCCCGCGATGGTCTCCGGTCGCGGCCCGATGAAGACCAGGTTGTGCTCCTCGCACTTCTCGGCGAACTCCGCGTTCTCGGCCAGGAACCCGTAGCCCGGGTGGACCGCCTCCGCACCGGTCACGATCGCCGCGGACAGCAGGTTACGGACGTTGCGATACGAGCCGGCCGACGCCGCCGGACCGATGCAGATCGCCTCGTCGGCGAGCAGCACCGGCAACGAGGTCTCGTCGGGCACCGAGTAGGCGACCACGCACTTCACGCCCAACTCACGCGCCGCGCGCAGTACCCGCAGCGCGATCTCCCCCCGGTTGGCGATCAGGATCTTCTTGAACATGGCTGCCCGGCCACTCAGCCCGGGTCGATCCGGAACAGCACCTGGCCGTACTCGACCGGATCCTCGTTCTTCACCAACACCTCGGCGACGGTACCTGCGACCTCCGCCTCGATCTCGTTCATCAGCTTCATGGCCTCGATGATGCACAACACCGACCCGGTCTGGACACGGTCGCCGACCTTCACGTAGGGACCACTGTCCGGAGCGGGCGAGTCGTAGAAGGTGCCGACGATCGGTGCGACCACGTCCACCAGCGGCGGAGCTGCGGGCACGTCGGCGATGCTCGTGACGACCGCCGGCTCGGCGGTGTCCCGTGTCGTCACGCTCGCGGCGCCCGGCGCCGCCCCGAGAGCCACCTCGGGCCCTGCGCGGAGCAGCCTGAGGCGCTCGGTCACGCCGCCTTCGGCCTGCCGCTCGAGCTCGACCTCGATGACGCCCGCCGCGGCCATGGCGTCCATCAGGCGCTTGACATCGGCGGTTCGCATCAGGCTCGTCCCAGGTACTCGCCACTCCGCGTGTCGACCCGCACCACCTCGCCCGGTGCGATGAACAGCGGCACCTGGACCGTCGCACCGCTCTCGAGCTTGGCCGGCTTGCTGCCGCCCGAGACGGTGTCGCCCTTGACACCAGGATCCGCCTCGACGATCTTGAGCGCGATCACCGTCGGCAGCGTCACCTTGAGGGCGCGCCCCTGGTAGTAGTCGACGGTCACCTCGACGTTCTCCTTCAAGAAGCGCGCCGCCTCACCGATCTGGTTGCGATCGAGTGTCGGCTGTTCGAAGGTCTCCAGGTCCATGAACGTGTACGTATCGCCGTCGGCATACAGGAACTGCATCGGGCGGTAGTCGATGAAGATGTCCTGCAACTTCTCGCCGGCGTTGAAGGTCCGTTCGACGATCGACAGGGTCTCGAGGTTCCGGAACTTGGCGACCACCTTCGCACCGCCGCGGCCGATCTTCTGATGCTGGTAACCGAGGCACTCCCACAGGCCGCCGTCCATCTCGACCTTGGTGCCGTTACGCAGGTCCGTCACGCTGATCATCGTCAGTCTTCCTCCAGAGGGCCGGCCCCTCGCTCAGCGCCGACCCTGGTGCCCCAGGACGCGAGGCCGGGCCCGGCTGGCGCGGTACCGGCACAGTCTAGCACCGGCACGCACGCCTGACAGAAGCGCTCAGGCGTCGCCGTCCAATGGGATCTCGGTCGGCCGGTACGCCATCGCGTCGAGCGAACGCTCGTAGGCAGCCGCGTCCAAGGGTCCGCCGTTGATCGCCACGAGGGCCGCCTCGAGCAGATTCGTGGCGAGGCTCCGGCCGCCGTAGCGCGGCGTGGTCGTCACCAGCCGCGCGGCGCCGGCGCGGCGCAGGAAGGCCACGTCGTCGCGCGTGGTGGTGTTGGTGAGCACGGTGAGGCCGTCGAGGCGCGCCGGCACGTGGCGCCGGATCAGGTGCCAATCGCCGGCCACCACTTCGGCCCAGGCGAAGGCGCCGGCGTAACGTTCGCTGGTCTCGCTCCGGTCCTGAGCGCTGCCGGTGGCGTAGACCCACTTGATCGGGAGGCGCACCACGATCGGTGCGAGCGTCCGGGCGACCGCGTCGAAGACACGGGCTGAGCGCAGGAACACCGGTACGCCGAGCGCGAAGGCCAGGTCGCCGAAGCGCACGTCTGCGCCGTGCTGCAAGAGCGCCTCGGTCATCCCGAAGCGGTCGATCGCCGCTGCCATCAGCACCCGGCGCTCGCGCCAGCCCACGCTCGGCTCGAGCAGCGCGATCGTCCGACGCTCGAGCGTGTGCTTGAGACCGGCTCCGCAGACGACGGGCGTGCGGCTCGCGGCGCTCGCCATCGAGCGGGCCTGACGCAGGTGGTAGCGTCTCCCGGCCCACTGGATGTACAGGTCGAGGCCACCGAGCCCGATCGCATCGACCTGGCCGTCGATCTGCGCGATCAGCCTGCACGCGGCCCCCACGTCGCCGTCGACCCCGCGGCGCTCGATACGCACCTGCTCTCCGAGCAACTCGATCACCTGGTCGGTGTCGCGCTTGGAAGAGCCGAGCGAGACGCTGACGGCGTGCTTCAAGGCAGCGTCTTCCCATACCACTCGACCACCGGCCGGGCATCGATGGCGTAGCGGTAGCCGAGGCCCTCCCAGAAGCGGCGGGCCCCGGCGTTGCGGCCGTAGATGCTGGCCAGCAGCCGGCCCACGCGCCCCGCCAGGCGCGCCTCGAGCCGCTGCACGACGGTACGGCCGATGCCGCGCTCGCGCGCGGCGTCGTGCACCAGCAGCAGGTTCACCGTGGCGTCGCCCACCTCCGGGTAGTCGAGCTTGTAGTCGAGGTAGCCCAGGACCCAGCCCTTGCCGTCGGCATCTTGCATGGCACCCTCGAGATCGAGGTCGATGCCCGGGAGGGCGGCGACGGTGACCAACTCGATGACGCGGCGCTCGTCGCGCTCGGCGGCAGCGAGTTCGGTGGCCACCTCGTCGATGCTCGGCAGGGGGATGCTGATGATGTCGAAGTACTTGGGGTTGCTGAGGTAGAGCGCGTGGACCAGCGGGGCATCGGCCGGCGTCGCCGGTCGCAGCGTGAGCTCGACGTCCGCCCCTGCCATGCGAGCAGCGGTCGGTTCCGAGGTTGGATCCCCTGGCATCGGTGGCACGCTACCACGCCGGCGAAGCGCTCGGTCCCGTACACTCGGGTCCATGACAGACGCAGCGACTACGCCGCAAGTGGAGCAGGTACCTGTCGTCGACGCCCACCTCGACCTGGCATTCAACGCCGTCGGCCTGGGACGTGACCTGACGCTGCCCCTCGATGCGTTGCGCGCGGCCGAGGGCCGGACCGAGCAGACCGCCATGGTGACCTGGCCCGAACTCCGTGCAGCGGGAATCGACCTGGTGTTCGGAACCTTGTTCGCGAACCCGGCGCGGCGCGTCGCGATGCAGCCCGATCCGGAGGACGGCGCCCCGGCGCCTGCGGCGGCGGCGCCAGCGGCGGCGGCGCCA
>SLRS01000012.1 GCA_007130855.1 Trueperaceae bacterium
ACTACTCACCGAAGCGCGAAATCACGAGCGTTTGGGGCGCTGAGCTACCCACACGATTCGTCAAGGTGCTCGCCCGGCGCCTCGGCCAGCCCGACATGGTCGACGCCTTCGACGACGCCTGCGCTGGCGAGGGCCTGGCCGAGGCCGTGGTGGAGGGGCCGGTGCTGCCGCGCGTGGCGAGCGCATGAATGGCGCCGGGGCCGGCGGCAGCGCCGGGGCCGCCGGCGCGGGCGCCGATGCCCCGCCGAGCGAACTCCTGCGGGTGCATCCGGCGCTGCTCGAGGTGACCGCCCAGCTCCTGTGGGCCGCCGCCCCCCGCGCCGAACTGCTGCACGACGAGCCCGACGCCGGCGGCCTGGTGCCGCTCTTCGTGCGCGGGCAGCTCACGCCGGACGAGGCGGCGGCCTTCGAGCGCGGCCTCGATGCGCTGCTGCGCGAGCCCGGCGAGATCGCGCGCGGCACCTACCTGCGCGAGGTGCGCGATCTGCGCGGGCGCCGCCGCGAGCTCGGCGTGCCGCTCGAGCCGCAGGCCTGGGACGAGCGCCCGGCGCTGGTGGGGCCGTTCGACGACGAGTCCGCGGCGCGCGCCTGGCACGAGCGCCGGCTGCCGCCGGGCTGGCTCGGCGATCCGCTGGTGCACGGCGGGCGCTGGTTCGTCGACGTGTTCGCCGGCGACGACGAGACGCTGCGCTCGGGCACGCGTTGACACCCCGGCGGGGCGCGGCTATGCTCGCTCCGATGTGCGCCGTGCCACACGCGTCGTTTACCTGCTCGCGGAGGGCCTGAGGCCAGGCGAGCACCACGAGCGCGCCCAACCCCCGACCCTGCGCACCGCCCCAGCCGCTGGTGGCGGTGCTCGTCGTGTGCCGAAGGAGGCACCTTGATGCTCGAACGGGCTCTCGAGGAGATCACCGCCGCCGCCGACCTACGCGCCTTGCAGCAGGTGCGCGTGGCCTGGCTCGGCCGCAAGGGCCGCGTCACCGAACGGCTCAAGGGGCTCGGGGCGCTGGCGCCCGACGAGCGCCGCGCGGCCGGCGCCGAGATCAACGCGCTCAAGCAGGCGATCGGCGACGCGCTCGAGGCGCGTGAGCGCGCGCTCGAGGCGGCCGCCGTGCAGGCCCAGCTCGAGCGCGAACGGCTCGACGTCACCCTGCCCGGCCTGCGCACCGCCGCGGGCGCGCACCACCTGCTCAGCCAGGTGATGCACAAGCTGATCGACGTGTTCCGCTCGCTCGGCTACGAGGTGGTGGTGGGCCCCGAGCTCGAGGACGACCACCACAACTTCGAGGCGCTGAACTTCCCCCCCGAGCACCCCGCGCGCGACACCCAGGACACCTTCTGGACCACCGACGGCCGCTTGCTGCGGACCCACACCAGCCCGATGCAGGTGCGCTACATGCGCACGCACCGGCCGCCGTTCAAGGTGGTGGTGCCGGGCAAGGTGTTCCGCAACGAGGCCGTCGACACCACCCACGAGGCCCAGTTCCATCAGCTCGAGGCGCTCGTGGTCGCCGAGCACGTGACCATGGCCGACATGCGCGGCGCGATCGAGGCGATGGCCGTCGCGCTGTTCGGCCCCGGCACCCGCACCAGGCTGCACCCGACCTTCTTCCCGTTCGTCGAGCCCGGCGCCGAGTTCGCCGTCTGGTGGACCCATCCCAAGACCGGCCGCGAGGAGTGGCTCGAGCTCGGCGGCTGCGGCATGGTGCACCCCAACGTCTTCCGCGCGGTCGGCTACGAGGGCGTGTCGGGCTTCGCCTTCGGCTTCGGTCTCGAGCGCATGGCGATGGTCACCTACGGCGTCAGCGACATCCGCGACCTCTACCGCGGCGACGTGCGCGTGCTGCGCCAGTTCCGGGGCGTCGCATGAGGGTGCCGCTCGACGCGCTCGCGGAGCTCGTCCCGGGCCTGCCGGCCCTCGACGAGGTGGTCGCCACGCTCGACGCGCTGGGCCTGCCGGTCGACGCGGTGCACGAGCTGCCCGGCGCGCCCGCCGGTGTGCGGGTTGCGGAGCTGCTCGAGGTGTGGCCGCATCCGGAGGCCGACGAGCTGCTGATCGCGCGCCTCAGCGCCGGCGTCGGCCACCAGACCGAGGTCGTCTGCGGCGCTCCCAACGCGCGCGCGGGGCTGCGCTCCGCCTGGGTGCCGCCGGGCACCTGGCTGGGCGCCCTGGAGACGACGCTGGGCGCACGCGACGTGCGCGGCGTGCACTCCGACGGGATGCTCGCCAGCCCGCGCGAGCTGGGGCTGTTCGACCACGCCGGCGGGCTGCTGGCGCTGGGCGACGACGCCCTCCCCGGCACCGCGCTGGCCGACCTGTGGCCGCCCTGCACCGTACTGGAGCTGGAGATCACGCCCAACCGCGCCGACGCCACCGCCTTCCTCGGCGTGGCGCGCGACCTCGCCGCCAAGCTGCGCCTGCCGCTGCGCCACAGCGCCGATCCCGGCGACCCGGCCGCCCTCGACCTCGGCGACCCGAGCGTGCCGGACGGCCTGCGGCTCGAGGTGGACGATCCGGTGGGCTGCCCGCGCTTCACGCTGCGCCGCATCGAGGGCGTGCGCATCGGGCCGAGCCCGGTGTGGCTGCAGCGGCGCCTCGCGGCGATCGGCCTGCGGCCACGCTCGAACGTCGTGGACGTCACCAACCTGATCACCTTCGAGCTGGGCCAACCCGCCCACGCCTACGACCTGCGCGCCCTCGAGGGCGGCGTGCTGCAGGTGCGGCGCGCGCGGCCCGGCGAGCGGCTGGTGACGCTCAACGAGGAGACGCTGACGCTCGACGCGGGCGACCTGGTGATCGCCACGCCCGACGGCCGTGGCGGCAGCCGGGCGCTCGCCCTGGCCGGGGTGATCGGCGGCGCCGGCGACTCGGTCCGGCCCGACACCACCGACGTGGCGCTCGAGGTCGCCCTGTTCCAGAGCCTGACGGTCAGGCGCAGCGCCCGGCGCCACAAGCAGGTGACCGATGCGCACTACCGCTTCGAGCGGGGCGTCGACCCGAACCTGGCGCCGCTCGCCTCGGCGCGCGCCACCACGCTGCTCGCGCACCTCGCCGGCGGCCGGCCCCATCCGGGCATCAGCGCCAGCGGTGCCGACGTGCGGTCCGAGCCGATCGCCTTCCGGCCCGCCCAGGTGGCCTGGCTCACCACGCTGGAGGTGCCGCTCGACGAGCAGCGCGGCATGCTCGAGCGGCTCGGCTGCCAGGTGCGGGCACCGGGCGCCGAGGCCTGGGCGGTCACGCCGCCGAGCTGGCGTGTCGACCTGGCGCTCGAGGAGGACCTGATCGAGGAGGTCGCGCGGCTCCACGGCTACGAGCACATCGGCAGCACCGTGCCCAGCATGGCCTTCGTGCCGCCCGCCGGCGACCCCACCCACCGCGCCCTGCGCGACGCGCTGGTGGAGGGGGGCTTCCTCGAGACCATCTCCTACGCCTTCACCGGCGCCGCCGAGCTCGAGGCCGCCCGCGCCGCGCAGGTGCGGGTGCGGCTGAGCGAGCCGCAGGGGCTGGAGCGCGCGGTGCTGCGCACGGCGCTCTACCCGGGCCTGCTGGCGGCCGCCCGACTGAACCACGCCGAGCGCGACCTGGCGCTGTTCGAGGTGGGCCGGGTCTTCCTCGACGACGAGGTCGAACGCGTGGCGCTGCTGCTGCGCGGGCAGCGCCTCGCCGCCCCCTGGCTGCCGGGCGTGCCGGTCGATTTCTACGTCGTCAAGGGCGTGCTCGAGCAGCTCGCCGAGCGCTTCGGCGTCAGCCTCGAACTGCGCCCCGAGGCCCCCGCGCACCTCCACCCGCACGCTGCGGCCAGCGTCGTCTGGGACGGGGTGGACGTGGGCCACGTGGGGCGGCTGCACCCGGAGGTCGCGGCCGCCTTCGAGCTCGGTGAGACCTACCTGGCCGAGCTGACGCTGCCGCTCGCGAGCCGCGCCCCGGCGCTGTCGAGCGTGCCGCGCCAGCCCTTCGCCGAGCGCGATCTGGCGGTGGTGGCCCCACTGGAGGTCGCCTACGCCGAGGTGCGCGCGCGGCTGCAGGCCGCGGCCGGCCCCTGGCTGATCAGCCTCGAGCCCTTCGACGTGTACCAGGGCGAGCAGGTCGGCGCCGGCAAGCGCAGCCTGGCGCTGCGTTTCCGCTTCCGGCACCCCGAGCGCTCGCTCGCCGACGCCGAGGTCGAGGCGCGTATGAAGGAGGTCATGGAGGCGGCGCGGGCCGCCGGCTACACTCTACGGACATGACCGTCATCGATGTCACGCTGGTGCTCACGGCGGCCACCCTGGCCGCCCTCGGTGCGCAACGACGCCTGGTCGGCCTGACGGTGGGGCTCGGCGGCGCCCTGGCGCTGCGCCCGCTGCTGCTGCTGGCCGACATGAACCCCTGGCTCGGCCTGCTCGGCGCCATGCTGGTGGGGTTGGCGCTGGCGCTCGTCGCGCGCCTGCTGCTCCCGAACGCCGGCGGCACCGGCCTCGCGACCAAGGTCGCCGGCGGCCTCGGTGGTGCGCTCCTGGGCGCGGCCGTGGTGCTGATGCTGGTGACCTCGCTGCCGGTCCAGCGCGATGCGCTGAACCCGAACCAGCTGCGCTACCCGCCCAACAGCCTGCCCGCCGGCGTACGGCCGGCGGTCGAGCGCAGCGCGCTCGTGCAGCTCGGCCGCGAGGTGCTGTTCGCCCCGCTGCTCGCCGCCCAGGATCCGGTCTCGCCCCAGCGCACCGCGGTGACCGGAGGCCTGCACGGCTGGGTGGTCACGCGCGAGCCGTGGCGTATGCCCCAATAGTTTCGCCATGAGGCGGTAAGCTCCGCCATGGAGGTGAGCGGCTGCACCAGTGCGGACGAGTAAGCGCAAGCCCGTCGCGCTCGGCGCGACGGTGACGAGGCGGAGGGCCCCGAGCCCGCGCGTGCGACGGCCACGCGGAGCGTCGGGGATACGGGCGAACGCCCGGAAAGCGCGAATCGCCCACGCGGAGCGGCCGTAGGCCGATCCCGGCGCCACGACGGTAGCGCCCGAGTGCGTGCGGCACCATGTCTGCGGGCCCCTCCTGAGCACGACCCATCACTCGTACCCTGCGGGTCGACGGGGCTGACCACCCCACCACGTTGGCACGTTCGAACAGCAGAGCAGACCGGCCGCTCGCGGCCGGGCGCCCGGATCGGCAGCGACCGGGCGTGGCGCGGCGCGCCCGGCGCGCCGCGACGGAGGACGTCACATGTGTGGAATCGTCGCGTACGTGGGTGGCCGTGGCGCCACCGAGGTCGTGGTCGATGGGCTGAGCCGGCTGGAGTACCGGGGGTACGACTCCGCCGGCGTGGTGGTCGCCCCGGGCGGTGGGGGGTCGCTGGAGGTCGTCAAGCGTGCGGGGAAGTTGAGCGTGCTGCGAGATGCGCTCGCGGGCGTGCGGCTGCCGGGAGGCCTGGCGCTGGGGCACACCCGCTGGGCGACCCACGGGCGGCCCAACGACGCCAACGCCCATCCGCACCTGAGCGAGGACGGCCGCCTGGCGGTGATCCACAACGGCATCATCGAGAACTACCTGCCGCTGCGCGCGGCCTTGCAGCGCCAGGGGCACGTGTTCAGCTCCGAGACCGACAGCGAGGTGCTGGTGCACCTGATCGAGCATGCCTTCGCCGGCGACCTGGCGGCCGCGGTGCGCAGTGCGCTGCAGCAGGTCGAGGGCGCCTACGCCCTCGTGGCGACGCACGCCGACAGCGAGCAGGTGGTGGCGGCGCGCGCCACGAGCCCGATGGTGATCGGCCTGGGCGAAGGCGAGCAGTGGCTCGCCAGCGACGTCCCGGCGCTGCTGCCCTACACCCGCCGCGTGATCTACCTCCACGACGGCGACGTGGCGCTGCTCGAGCGCGACGGCGTGCGCATCACCGACCGTGACGGCGCCCCGTGCGAACGCCCCTGCGAGATCATCGACTGGGACGCGGAGGCTGCCGAGAAGGGCGGCTTCGAGCACTACATGGCGAAGGAGATCGAGGAGCAACCGAGCGTGCTGCAGCAGACCCTCGGCGGCCGCTTCGCCGCCGATGGCTGCGACGTGCTGCTCGACCTGGCGCTCGACGTGCAGGCGATCGACCGGGTGGTGGTGACGGCCGCGGGCACGGCCGCCTACGCCGGCGGGGTAGGCGCCTACCTGATCGAGGCGTTGGCGCGGCTGCCGGTGAGCGTGGAGATCGCCAGCGAGTTGCGCTACCGCGACCCGGTCCTCGACGAGCGCACGCTGGTGATCGCGGTGTCGCAGTCGGGCGAGACCATCGACACGCTCGAGGCGGTGCGCGAGGTGCGGCGGCGCGGGGCCCGCACGCTGGCGGTCCTGAACGTCAAGGGCTCGAGCCTCAGCCGCGAGGTGGACGACGTGCTCTACGTGCACGCCGGGCCCGAGATCGGCGTGGCGAGCACCAAGGCCTACCTGGCGATGGTGGCGGCTTTCGCGCTGCTCGCGATCCGCTTCGGGCGCGCGCGCGGGCGCCTGGGCGA
>SLRS01000086.1 GCA_007130855.1 Trueperaceae bacterium
CAGCGACGCAGGCGCCGTGCTCCTGCGCGCGGTCGATGAGAGGCTGGGCTCGACGCGGTCGCCGGCCGGGGCGCTCTCCGATCGGCGCCAGGGCAGCAAGGTGCAGCACTCGCTGCATGACGTGCTGCGGCGGCGCATCTACGGCATCGCCTGCGGCCGGCGCGGTGAAGTCTCCCGGGCGGCCGATTAGTCATTCGCTTGACTAATCGCGCTCGTGGCCTTACCATCGACGCGTGAACACGGTCAGCGTCCACGAAGCGAAGACGCACCTTTCGCGCCTCCTCCAGCAGGTGGAAGCCGGCGAGGAGGTCGTCATCACACGAGCCGGCGAACCGGTCGCTTGTCTGGTTGCGGTCGGGCCGAAGCTTCCACGTGAAGCGGGCCGCCTGAAGCACGCCATCGAGATCGGGGAGGACTTCGAGACTCCGCTGCCGGACTCGTTCTGGACCGGCGAAGGTTGAAGGTCCTCCTCGACACCCACGCCCTGCTGTGGTGGGTCACGGACGATCCAAGACTCAGCGACGCAGCCCGCGACGCCATCCTCACCGCCGAGGTCGCGGTGAGCGTGGTCTCGCTGTGGGAGATCGAGATCAAGCGCGGCCTGCGACGCATCGACGTCGACACGCGCGAGCTGATACGTGAAGTCAGCCAGACCGAAGGCTTCCGTATGCTGGAGATCCGTCCGACTCACGTGCTCACGCTCAGCGAACTACCGCTCCTGCACAAGGATCCCTTCGATCGGATGCTGATCGCTCAGGCGCTTCGCGATCGGCTGACGCTGGTATCGCGTGACGAAGCGATACACCGCTACCAGATCCACGTCGCGTGGTGAGCACCAGATCGGCCGATGAACCCGGCCGGCGTCGGCCCGCCCGAACTCGGACCGTGGTTCTTGGGCTGAGGAGACCGACGTCGACGTGCATGCAGCTCGGCTGGCGGTAACGATCAGGGCCCGTGTCGCCATGCGAGGGTTCGCCTCCTTTGGGATTCAACCGGGCCGGACCGGGCGCTGAACGACCACTCGGTGACGGTGCCCACGGCGGGGCGGTGGACAGCGCTCGCGTAGCGGCGGTGGCGAGCGGCCGGCGACACGGCGACAGCCGCAGTGGCAGTGCTGGCAGTTCGTCGCAGAGCTCAGGTGACCGGGGGTTCTCCAAGGGTTCTGAACCGTTCGCAGCGTTCATCGAACCGCTCGCGGCGCACCAAAGGCGAAGTCGAACACCGGCACGCAGCCGGTGCACGCAACTTTCGCCAACGCACCCACCGAAGCATGCCTGGGCCAACCAACCGGCCCGCCGGACTCCGCGGCAGACCGGCACCCACCACGCGACACACGCCGTTAGTGGCTTGGTAGTGCGGCATATGCCTAACTCGCATGAGCACTGCACGACGAGAGGAGAAGGCCCGATGAGAACGACGACGCGGCAGGACCACAGCTGCGATCGCGGTTGCACTGCCGAGTCTTGTGGGAAGGAGACGTCCCTTCGCTCATCGCGCCCGCTTCGTACCTCGCACCGTTCGCGACCAGCAGAACGACACGATCCACGGAGGCAAACGCATGACGGACCATCGTGAGAAGAGCGACTTCGTCGAGGGCAAGGTGAAGCCGTGATGTCGACATGGTCGCTGGCGCCGGCGATGCTCGCCGCCAGGACGAACCGCGTGGCAGCCACGCTACTGGCCGTCCTCTGTTGCGCCCTGCCGGGCTCGGCGCTGGCAAGCGCAACGATCCTGAGCCCGTCCGACGGCACCGTAGCGACCGCCGACCCTTGCCGCTTCCCCGTTTGCGACGCGACGTTCAGCTTCGAGGTGGAGGTCACCGGCGCGCCCATGGACCGCGTCGAGCTGACCCGGACACGCGCCGACGGCTTCGAAGCCCCCAGCCTCTCACTGTGCACCCCGCCGACACTGGTGAACGGCACGCCGGGATGTCCGGATCCCCCGACGGTGCTGTCGAGGGACATGACGCTGCGGGAAGGGACCTGGACGGTGACCGCTCGAGTGACGCGCGACGACGACGTGGTGAACTCGGCGCCCGTCCAGGTCACGGTGCTGCCCCCCGACCTCGAGCCGGCGGGCACGGTGGCGCTCGCAGAAGTGACACCGCTCGAGGGCGAAACGCTGACGCTCCTGCGCGACCCGGGGCCCGGGCATCCTGACGGTCTCGCCTCTCCGCCGACCGAAGTGAGGATCATCGGCGAGAACCTCGACGACAACCCGTTCCTACGAGTACACCTCGCGCCCATCGCGGCGAACGAGCCCACCTTGACCGCGGACAGCGCGCTGCCGGTACACCAGTGGTGCACCTTCGAGGCGGAGATCCTCGAGCGCGGGAGCGCGCCGGGCGGGCGCTCGTTCGTGCGCGTCGCGGTGCCCGAGCTGCCTGCGACCACGCCCGTCACCTGCGGCCCGACGCCAGGACCGGAAGTGGACATCCACCGTGCCGACTGGCGCTGGATCATCACCGACAACTGGATTCGGCCGGAGCGGGAGCACGCGCACTGGGCGATCCCCTCGCCCAGGCAAGGCGAGGCCTGGGCAGGCGCACCACCTTTTCGCGTGGTCGAGCCCAGCTACCCTCGCTTCCACGGCTTCGGCTTCGCCAATCACGCTTCCAGCCCTCGTTACCGCGAGTTCCTGACCGTCTACGGCAACAACGCCTACGTGTGCGTCGGTCTCCTCGGAGCCTGTGCCACGCGCCTCCCCGATCCGATCTATCACGTCGCCTGGTGGCCGATCTACCGAGCGGTCATCGGCCGCACCGACGGGAGCTGCAACGGAATGGCGTCGACCAGCCTGTTGATGGCACGCGGAGAACTCGAGGCGGGCGAGTTCGAGGTGGGAGTGTACTGCCCCTTCGGCTTCGTCGATCCCGGCCCCGACGCCGTGCCCGCCACCGACGAGGACGGCAACTTCTTCATGCAGGGCGTCGCGCGCTACGAAGACACCAACTTCTGTACGCCCCTCTGCAGCCCGCCGAAGCCCGCCAACTTGTGGGCGACGATCCGCATGAACCACGGCGTGCAGATCAGCCGCGAGTTCTTGCTCGAGATGCTCGACTCGCTGGGCGAAGCGATCTTCGACCCTGACGACATCACCTCGATCAAGGGCGTCCCCAACGCCACCTTGGATCGCGTCCGGGCCGACCCGCAAGGGTACGTGCTGTGCTTCTTCGAAGTCGGCAACGGCCACTGCGTCACGCCGTACGAGGTGGAGGGGAACCGGATCCTCATCTACGAGAACAACGCGCCGGGCGCCGAAACGCGCTTCATCGAGATCGCAGACGGTCGCTACCGCTATCCGCAGCGCAGCGACGACCCGAACCAAGGCAAGGCGATCATGGCCTTCCCAATCGAGATATGGGAAGAAGGCCGCAATCTGCTCGGCCTGAGCGATCTGCAAGCACGATTCGGCGGCAACGTCATCGACTTCCTCTACATGGTCGCCGTGGGCTCAGGCGCGATGAACGTCAGCAACGACGCCGGCGATCGCTGGGGGTGGGAAGCGGACGGCTCGTTCAGCGACGCGCTGCCCGGCGCCGTGTCGATCGCCCCGCTCGGCCCACAACAGGTCGACGCCCGCGCGATGCCGCTGCTGCTCGCCATGGACCAGCCCGAACCGACCGTCACCATCCATGCCGACGGCGACGGGCCGTACACCTTCCACACCGGCACGGGCGCTCGACTGTTCCAGCTCGAAGCGGCGAGCGGCGCCGGCGACCAAGACCGCGTCGACCTCGACTACGCCGCGTCGGGCCTCGCGTCGTTCCGCTTCACGCCCGAGCGTGACGCCTCACGGTTGGTCCCGCGGGTCGGCCTCGCCGTCGACGAGACCGAGCGGGCGCTCTTCCATTGGCACGGCCTGGAGGTCCCCGCCGGCCGCAGCGCCGCCTTCGCGGGCGACGAGGAGCGCGTGTCGGTGACCTACCGTAACGATACCGGCGAGGCGACGCACCACGTGCTCACCCTCGATCACGCCTCCGGCGCAGCGGACAGCCACGGCCGCACCCTCTACGGACCGTTCGAGGTGCCGGCCGGCGCCAGCCACAGCCTCATACTGGCCAACTGGCCCGACGTGAGCGAAGCCGTCTCCGAGCTCGACGTCAGCGGCGACGGCAATGCCGACGAGAGTGCGATCGTACCGGGTCGGCCGGTTCCCCCTCCGTTCGACCAGGGCGCCCAAGCCGACCTCGCGGTGAGCGCGGCCACGGAACACGCCGTGGCTCGCCCTGACGACGAGGTCTCCCGCACCGTGACGGTCACCAACCACGGACCCGACCGCGCAACGGACGTCACGCTGGTCGACTCGCTGCCTGAGGACCTCGACGTGGTGGCGGTCGCCACCACGCACGGCGCGTGCACGGTGACGGTCGATCTCGACTGCGCGTTGGGCGACCTGCCTGCCGGCGAAACGGCCGACGTCACACTCACGGTGACGACCGACCGCGTGGGCCGGATGACGAGCGTCGCGACTGCCTTCGCCAACGAGGGTGACCCCGACCCGACCAACAACAGCGTCGCCAGCGTGATCCGCATTGCCAGCGAGGTGGCCGAACTGCAGGCTGGCCCGGGGCCGAACGCCCCGCAGACGGTCAACGCCCGGCCAGGCGACACCGGCGTACCCGCACTCCAGGTCGAACTCGAGGTGCTCTCCGCCGAGGCCGTCACTGTGACCGCGCTGGAAGTCTCCGTCGCCCATGAGCGGGCGCTCGACGCTCTGAGCGTCAACGTCTACCACGACCGCAACGGCGACGGTTCTGTGGACGCGGGTGACACGCTGCTGGCCACGGGTCAGATCGCCGGCGGCGCCGATGGGACCCTGGTGCAGCTGAGCGACTTCACGCTGCCGCCGGGCGCGAGTGAGCAAATCCTGCTCACACTCGACCTCGGCGACGCGCCCGGCGCCAACCGGCTGGCGGCCGGCGCCTCGCTGATCGCGTTCGGGCTCCTAGCTTCGCTGTGGCGTCGTCGGCGGCGGTGGGCTAGCGCCATCGCGCTCGCCGGACTCGTACTGGCATTCGCGAGTTGCAGCGCCGAACCCCAACCACCGGCCAGCAGCACCACCACCATCCAGGTGAGCGTGAGCGCGCTCGAAGGAGAAGGGGCGGACTCAGGAGCGCCCGTGAGCGTCGCGGGCCTGCCGATCGAGGGGGCGCGCATCCGCATCACCGAGTGACCCCCCGCGGGGCCGTTCGGCCAGGCGATCGCTCTCCGCGCCTGATCCGCAGGTTGGGAGCCAAGCCGAAGCGTGCCTCAACGCCCGAGATGCCGCCTCAGGAACCCCAGCACGACCTCGGCATACTCGACGTCTTCCTCTGGACGCAAGAAGCTCCCGTCGGCCACGATCAGGTGCGCGTCACCGTCCCGAACCCAGGTCTCGACCCGCGCAGGCGCGCGCGCAACCAGGCGCTCGAAGCTCGCGAAGGGCACCTGGCTGTCGTCCCGCGAGTGGATGAGCAACGCCGGGCGCGAACCGAGCCGCTCGATCTGCCGGCGCGGCACCAGCTCGCGCCGGTCGAAACCGTAGACGAAGCCCAGGTACAGCTCCACGAAGGCGCGCTGAACACTTGCGAACGGCTCGGGCAGGCCCATGGAATCGACGAACACGTCGCTCCACGACGAGAACGCCGACAGACTCACCACGCCATCGATCGCCGGCGTGACCCCCGCCGCGTTGATCGCGGTCGCGCCGCCGAGCGACAACCCGTAGGCGACGATCGGCACCTCCGCGTACGCCGGCCGAGCCTGCACGTGCGCCACGGCGGCCTGCAGGTCGAGCACCTCTTCGTACCCGAGCCCGATCCGCTCCCCCTCGCTCTCGCCCCGAGCACGCAGCTCGACCAACAACGAGGCGTAGCCCTCCTCCGCCAGCATCGCCGCGTGACCGAAGAAGGCCGTCACCGACGGGCCGTGGGTCCCAGACACGAAGACCACGACCGCCGCCGGCTCGACTACGTGCACCCAGTACGCCGCCAGCTCGAGACCATCGCTGGTCAACAGCGTCACGCGCTCGGGCGTGAGCCCGACGTCCTCACCGGCGTAGGTGGTGGCGAACGCGATCGGGCCACGGATCATCGGCCCCATCACGACCACCGGGATCGCCGCGAACGTGACCAGGCCGACGAGCACCACCGCGATCGCGATGAGCGCGGCGATGCGGCCGGCGCGGCCTCGCCGGGTCGGGCTGGGCCGCGAACGTGGCGTGGAACCGTTCGGCACGGGCACCTCCAGGGGTGGGGGCATGGTACCGCGGCTGACGCCGGCCACGCTTCCTGCGCGTCGGCGAGCTGCTCCGTCGACGCGCTCGAGGCAGCCGAGGGACTCCCTTGAGCCTTGAGCGACCGCCATCCACAAGGCAGCCGGGGCCGCCGCGCGTCACGCCCGGCCTGAGCTTCCTGGAGGGGCCACGGAAAACGGCGCCCTCGGGGCGCCGCGCGTGCTCTGGCTTGACGTTTCTCAACA
>SLRS01000042.1 GCA_007130855.1 Trueperaceae bacterium
CGCGGCCGCCGGCACGGCCGCCGGCGCGGCCGCTCCCGAGCCGGTCCGCGTGACCGTCGCTCCCGACCGAGGCCAGGCCGCGCCGCTGCCCAGACTCGGGCTCGGCCTCGCCAGCCATGACGCGCCGCTCACGCCACGCGAGGTCGCGCGGTTGCGCGCGCTCGGCCTCGCGCACCTGCGGGTCGACCTCGAGCTCTACGACCCTGGCTACGCCGACCGCCTCGAGCTCGCCCTGGCGCAATCGCAGTCGCTCGAGGTGCCGCTCGAGATGGCGCTGCACGTGAGCGACGCCGCCGACGAGGAGCTCGGGGCGCTCGTCGCCGCGCTCGCGTCGCAGCGCCACGCCGTCGCGCGCTGGCTGGTCTTCCACGCGGGCGAGAAGTCGACCTCGGAGCGCTGGCTGGCGCTTGCCCGCCGCCACCTCGCAGGCCACGGCGCCCCGGTCTACGGCGGCACCAACGCCTATTTCACCGAACTCAACCGCGAGCGCCCGCCGCACGATGCGATCGACGGCGTCGCGTACTCGATCAACCCGCAGGTGCACGCCTTCGACGACGCCTCGCTGGTCGAGACGCTCGCCGCCCAGCGCGACACGCTTCACAGTGCCCGCGCCTTCGCCCCCGGCTTGCCGCTCGCGGTGACGCCGATCACGTTCAAGCCGCGCTTCAATCCCAACGCCACCGGGCCCGAGCCGGAGGTGGGCCCGGGCGAGCTGCCGCGCGAGGTCGACGTGCGGCAGATGACGCCCTTCGCCGCCGGCTGGACGCTCGGCAGCCTCAAGTACCTCGGCGAGGGCGGGGCCGACAGCCTCACCTACTTCGAGACCAGCGGCTGGCGCGGGGTGATGGAGCGTGAAGCGGGCTCGCCCCTGCCCTCGCTGTTCCGCTCCTCCCCAGGACAGGTCTTCCCGCTCTACCACGTGCTCGCCGACGTCGGCGAGTGCAGCGGAGGCAGCCTCGTCGAGAGCGTCTCGAGCGAGCCGCTCGCCGTCGAGGTGCTCGCGCTCCACGCGCGCGGTCGCGACCGCATCCTCGTCGCCAACCTGAGCGCGCGGACGCAGCACGTCGAGCTCACGAGCCCGCGGCTCGCGGGCCATCGGCTGGTGAGCCCGCGGCTGGTGGGCCCGCGGCCGGTGGGCCCGCGGCCGGTGGGCCCGCGGCCGGTGGGCCCGCGGCCGGTGGGCCCGCGGCCCACGAGCACCGTGCGCATCAAGACGCTCGACGATTCGAGCCTCGCCCAGGCCACGGCCGAGCCCGAAGCGTTCCGAGCCGACCCCGGCTTGCTGCGCGAGGTCCGCGACGGGCGCCTCGAGCTCTGCCTGGCCCCCCACGCCATCTGCCGCATCGACCCCGAGGAGGTCACGGAGCCATGAGCGACTTGCGTTTTGCCATCTTCGGCACGGGGTACTGGGCGCGCTTCCAACTCGCGGCGTGGCTCGAGTTGGAGGGCGCGCGCTGCGTGGCGCTCTACAACCGCACCAAGTCCAAAGCCGAGGCCTTGGGCCGTGAGTTCGGTGTGAGCGCCGTCTACGACGATCCGGAGGCACTCCTCGACAACGAGACGCTCGACTTCATCGACATCATCACCGACGTCGACACCCACAGTCGCTTCGTGCACATGGCCGCCGAACGCGGTCTGGCGGCGATCTGCCAGAAGCCGATGGCGCCCGACCTGGCCACCGCCCAGGCGATGAAGCGAGCCTGCGAGGACGCCGGCGTGCCGCTGCTGATCCACGAGAACTTCCGCTGGCAGACGCCGCTCCGGTCGCTCAAGGAGGTGCTCGGCCAGGGCGAGATCGGCGAGGTCTTCCGCGCCCGCCTCTCGTTCAACTCGAGCTTCCCGGTCTTCGACAACCAGCCGTTCCTCAAGGAGATCGAGCAGTTCATGCTGGTCGACGTCGGCAGCCACGTCCTGGACGTCACCCGCTTCCTCTTCGGCGAGGCCGAGAGCCTGGTGTGCCAGACCAAGCGCGTGAACCCTGAGATCAAGGGCGAGGACGTCGCGACCGTGATGCTGCAGATGGCGAGCGGCAGCACGGTGGTGTGCGAGCTCTCCTACGCCTCGCGAACCGAGTTCGAGCGCTTCCCGCAGACCTACGCCCTCATCGAGGGCGACAAGGGCTCCATCGCCCTGACGCAGGACTACTGGATCCGCGTCACCACCGAGGCGGGGACCTTCGCCAAGCGCTACCCGCCGCCCCGCTACGCCTGGGCCGACCCGGAGTACGACGCCGTCCAGGCCAGCATCGTGCCGTGCAACGAGGACCTGCTGCGCGCGCTGCAGGGCCGGGGCAGCGCCGAGACGACCGCGAGCGACAACGTCAAGACCATGGAGCTGGTGTACGGCTCGTACGAGTCCGCCGCCAGCGGCGACCGGTACGTGATCGAAGCGACGCGATGAGCGACTCGACACCGCGCGGCGCGCAGCCGCAGCAGCAGGCCCTCACCATCGCCCTGCTCGGCGCCGGCGGCAAGATGGGCTGCCGCATCACCGACAACATGTCGGACGGCCCGCACCACATGCGCTACCTCGAGGTGAGCGACCAAGGCGTCGAGCGGCTGGCCCAGCGCGGCCTCACGACCGCGCCACGCGACGAGGCGCTCGCCGAGGCCGACGTCGCCATCCTGGCGCTGCCCGACAAACTCATCGGCAAGGTCGCCCAGGAGATCGTGCCGCAGCTGAAGGCCGGCGCCATGGTCGTCTGCCTCGACCCGGCCGCGCCCTATGCGGGTGAGCTGCCCGAGCGCGCCGACATCAGCTACTTCGTGACCCATCCCTGCCATCCGCCGGTCGTCAACGACGAGGTGGATCCCGAGGCCAAGCTCGACTTCTTCGGCGGCATCAAGGCCAAGCAGCACATCGTCTGCGCGCTGATGCAAGGACCCGAGGAGGACTACGCCAAGGGCGAGGCGCTCGCCAGAGCGATGTTCGCGCCGGTCATGAACGCCCACCGCGTCAGCGTCGAGCAGATGGCCATCCTCGAGCCGGCGATGTCCGAGACGGTGGTGGCGACCTGCATGGTGGTGATCCGCGAGGCGATGGACGAAGCCATCCGCCGCGGGGTACCGCCCGAGGCCGCCCGCGACTTCCTGCTCGGGCACATCTTCATCGACATCGGCATCCTCTTCGGCTACGTCGACTCGCCCTTCTCCGACGGCGCCAAACTGGCCATCGAGCGCGGCAAGGGCTACCTGCTGCAACCCGACTGGAAGCGGGTGTTCGAGCCCGAGAACGTGATGAAGGAGATCCGCGAAATCACCCGCAGCACGTCGGCCGCGCAGACGTGAGGGCCCTGGGCGGCGGGAGGGGGTTGGCGTGAGGCTCGGGATCGGCTCGTTCGCCTACGCCTGGGCCATCGGCGTGGCGGGCTTCGCGCCGCCGCGGCCGATGACCGCGCTCGACCTCGTCGAGCGCGCCGCCGAGCTCGGCGTCCGCCTCGTCCAGATCGGCGACAACCTGCCCCTGCACCGCCTCTCCGAGCGGGCGCTCGACGAGCTGCAGGCCCGCGCCGCCGCACTGGGCGTCGACATCGAGGTCGGCACGCGCGGTATCGCGCCCGAGCACCTCACGAACTACCTCGAGCTGGCCGAGCGCTTCTCGTCGCCGATCCTGCGGATCGTGATCGACACCGCCCTGCACCATCCCGACCCGGTCGAGGTGGTGGAGACCCTGCGGCCGCTGCTGGCGCGCTTCGAGCGCTCGGGCGTGATCCTGGCCATCGAGAACCACGACCGCTTCGGAGCGGCTACGCTCGCCGAGATCGTCACCGAGCTCGCGAGCCCAGCCGTGGGCATCTGCCTCGACACGATCAACTCGCTCGGCGCGCTCGAGGGCACCAAGGAGGTGACCGCGATCCTCGCGCCGCTGGTCGTGAGCCTCCACGTCAAGGACGTGGTCATCCGCCGCAGCAACGAGACCATGGGCTTCGTGGTCGAGGGCCGCCCGGCAGGCCAGGGGATGATCGACGTGCCCTGGCTGATCCAGGAGATGCACGCCAAGGCGCGCTCGCCCAACGCCATCCTCGAGCTCTGGCCGCCGCAGGGGCCGACGATCGAAGCGACCATCGCCACGGAGGACGAATGGGCCAAGACCAGCATCCGCTACCTGCGCGCGCACGTCCCGGGCACGTGAGCGCGATGACGCCGCGGCCGCACGGCGAAGGGAGACGCTCGTGAAGGACCTGCTGCTCTCCTACTACGGCGACGACTTCACCGGCTCGACCGACGCGCTCGAGGCGCTCAGCCGCGCCGGCGTGAAGTCGGTGCTGTTCCTGCGCCCGCCCTCGGGCGCGGCGCGGGCCCACTTCGCCGACGTCGAGGCCGTCGGGCTGGCGGGCAACGCACGCTCGCTCACGCCTGCCGAGATGGACGAGGTGCTGCCGCCGCTGTTCGCGGAGCTCGCCTCGCTGGGCGCGCCCGTCACCCACTACAAGACCTGCTCGACCTTCGACTCCTCGCCCGAGGTGGGCAGCATCGGCCGCGCCCTGGAGATCGGCCAGGAGGTGTTCGGCGCACCCTTCGTGCCGCTGCTGGTGGGCGTCCCGAGCCTCGGGCGCTACTGCGTCTTCGGCAACCTCTTCGCCCGAGCCGGCGCCGGCTCGGATGGCCAGCCGTACCGGCTCGACCGGCACCCGACCATGAGCCGCCACCCGGTCACGCCGATGAACGAGAGCGACCTCCTGCTCCATCTCGGCCTGCAGACCGCGAAGCACTCGGCGCTGTTCGACGTCCTCCAGTACGGCCTCGACGAGCGCGAGCGCGCAGCGCGCCTCGACGCGCTGCTCGCCGACGGCCCCGAGGTGGTGCTCTTCGACCTGCTCGAGGTCGAACAGCTCGAGAAGGCCGGCCGCCTCATCTGGGAAGGCGCCAGCCGCGAGCAGCCGCTCTTCGCCGTCGGTTCGTCCGGCGTGCAGTACGCCCTCGCCGCCCACTGGCGCCAGGCCGGTCTGATCGGGCCCGCGCGCTCGTACGCCGCGCTCGAGGCCGCCCCGCAAGTGCTGGCGGTGTCGGGCAGCTGCTCGCCGGTCACCGAGGGGCAACTGCGTGAGGCCGCTGCCCACGGCTACGCCGTGGTCGCTTTCGATGCCGCGGGGCTCGTCGATCCCGAGCGATCGGACGACGCCCGCGGCGAGGCGATCGCCGAGGCTCGCCGTCACCTCGCGCTCGGCAGCAGCGTCGTCTTGCACAGCTGCCTCGGGCCCCAAGACGAGCGCATCCCGGCCACGGCGAGCGCGCTCGAGGCGCGCGGCTTCTCGCCCCAGGAGGCCAGGCTCCAGCGCGGCAAGCTGCTCGGGACCGCGATCGGCCAGACGCTGCGGGCGCTGCTCGAGGAGGGCGACGTGCGCCGCGTCATCGTCGCGGGCGGCGACACCTCGGGCAACGTCGCCGCCGCCTTGGGCATCGAGGCGCTCGAGATGATCGCGCCGCTCGCGCCCGGCGGCCCCCTGTGCCGCGCCTACGCCCCCCAGAGCCCCTTCCACGACCTCGAGATCGCCTTCAAGGGAGGCCAGGTCGGGAAGCGCGACTTCTTCGCCACCGCCCTCAACGGTGAACGCCAATCGGTACCAGAGAGAGGACCCACATGAACCAGCAGCAGGTCGCCATCATCGGAGCCGCCGGCAAGATGGGCAACCGGATCTCGGGCATGCTCAGCCAGGACCCGGCCTATGCGTTGCTCCACGTCGAGTCCGGCGAGAAGGGTCTCGCTGCGCTCAAGGAGCGCGGCGTCGAGGCCGTCGCCAGCGAAGAGGCGATGCGCGCCGCCGACGTCGTCATCCTGGCCGTGCCCGACACGCTCATCGGCTCGGTGGCGCGCGAGATCGTGCCGCAGCTGAAGCCTGGCGCCATGGTCGTGTGCCTCGATCCGGCTGCACCCTACGCGGGCGAGCTCCCCGAGCGTCCCGACATCACCTACTTCCTGACGCACCCCACCCACCCGCCGCTCTTCCAGGACTGGCCCGACCTCGAGGCGCAGCGCGACTACTGGGGCTTCGGCAAGGCGCCGCAGTCGATCGTCAACGCGCTGGTGCAGGGCCCCGAGGAGGACTACGCGCGCGGCGAGGCGATCGCCAGCCAGATGTTCGGGCCCATCTTGCGCTCGCACCGTTGCACCCTGGAGCAGATGGCGATTCTCGAGCCCGCGCTCTCGGAGACTGTGGCGCTCACCTGCGTCGACACCATGCGCGAGGCCATGAACGAGGCGATCCGCCGCGGCGTGCCGCCCGAGGCCGCCAGGGACTTCCTGCTCGGCCACATCAACGTCGAGCTCGCCATCTGGTTCGGCGCGCTGGACTGGCAGGTGTCGGCCGGTGCCAAGCTGGTGCTCGACGAGGCCAAGAAGCAGGTGCTGAAGGAGGACTGGAAGGACGTGTTCGAGCCCGAGCGCATCAAGCAGAGTGTCGCCTCGATCGTCAGCGGCGGCAAGCGCACGACGAAGACCTAGGAG
>SLRS01000248.1 GCA_007130855.1 Trueperaceae bacterium
CGCACGAAGGTCTCCTCGCCTGGACGTCGTCGCCAGGCTACGGCCCAGGCGAGGCGATCGCCGTGCACTTCGAGGGGCTGGCGGGCAACACGGGCGACTGGATCACCATCGTCGCCGCCGACCAGCCGGACGACCGCTACGGCGAGTGGTTCTATACCGGCGGCGCTGAGAGCGGCCAGTTGACCTTCCGCGCGCTGCCGCCCGGCGACTACGAGGTGCGCGTCTACTTCGCGTGGCCCTCCGGCGGCTACGTGGTGCACAGCCGCCACGCCTTCACCGTCGTGGAGGCGGGTGCCGCGGCGCGGCCGCAGTCCGATGCGCCGCCCGCACCCGTGGGCAGGCCCACGCCCGAGGTCCCGCGCAACGGCCGCGTCGACCTTGCCGCTCCCGACGAAGCCCAGCCGCCTGGCGGCGAGGTCGATCCCGCGGCGGCTCCCGACAGCGTCGCCGGCGTCGCCCAACCCGGCGCCGCGCAGCGCGTCGTACACCCCTCCGGCGCGGTGCTCAGCGCCCCGTCCGGCACGCTCCCGGCCGGGCACGCGTTCACCCTGGAGACGTTGGTCGATCCGCCCTCCGCCGAGCCCTTCGTACCCGTAGGCCCCGCGCTGGTCGCGCGCAGCGACGGTGCGCCGCCGCCCGCGCGAGCGGTCGAGCTGGTGCTGGCGGCAGCCTCGGAGCACACGGCGGTGCTGTTCCATTCGATGGGGGAGTGGATCCGCGTGCCGGCCGAGCCGGTGACGCTCACTGGCGGCGGCCGCGGGCTGGCGGTGCGCGTCGACCGTGTGCCGCTCCCCTGGCTCGTCACCGTCGCCGAACTGCCGCCCGAGGCACGAGGCTCGCCCGAACTCGCCGAAGGGAGCGGCCTGCACGCGACGGTCGCGCGGCTCGAGCAGCTCCGCGTCATCGATCCCGACGCGATGGGCGCCGAGCTCGACCGGCTCGCGGCCGAGCGCCACTCCGAGCGCACGCTCCAACACGTCTCGACGGCGCACGGCCGCGACGCTTACGCCCTGCTGCTCGAGGCGCGCCTCGAGTTCCTGCGTACATACGACGCGACGCACCGTCCTGGGGGGCGCTTCTCGCCTCGCGCCGCGGAGTCCTACGTCGACGCGATCGAGCTGCTGCACGCCGCGGCCGAGCGCGTCGCCCGGGCGAGCAAGGAGGATCGAGGCTGGAGCTTCTCCGACCGCAGCGCACTCGACGCTCGGGTGCAGGGCTTCCGTCGGGACTACGTCTACGGCGGTAGCCTGACGCTCGCGGACGCGGTGGATTACTACGCCGGCACCTTCGCGCCCTGGGGCCTGTGGCTCACCCGCGCCCTGCTGGTGGGGGAGGACCGCGCGCTGGGTCGTCAGTTCGACGTGCGCGTCCTGCACTTCTTCGGCGGCGAGTACTTCACGAACCTGCTGATCCCGCGCCGCTTCGAACTCGAGGCGCTGCTGGCGCAAGCGGAGCAGCAGCCGCCGGCGATGGCGCGCGGTTTGCGCGAGGTCGCCAACGAGATGCGCGCCGTGAACCGCCAGACGAGCGCCGCCGTGACGCTGCGGCTCTACTCGCCGCGCCTGCTCGACCTCACGGGCCGAGACCTGTATGCCGCCTTCAAGACGACCTACGGCGCCGCTACCTGGGTCTACGGCGCGGCGTCGCTCGCCGCGACCGTCTACGCCGGGGCTGCCATCCCGATCGGCACGGCCGTCGTCGCCGGCTATGGGCTGATCGCGCCCGTGGTCGAGTACATGTTCATCGAGCCGCGGGCCGAACGCTGGGCCGCCGATGGGTACCTGTCCAAGACGACCTCGCTCTCCATCTACAAAGGCGGCAAACTCGTCGCCAGTCTCATCATCGACCCGAAGGACCGAGCCATGGCGACCCTGAAGGGCGTGGCCGACATGGTGCTCGGCGCAACCGTCGACTACGAGTGGTTGGCGCAGGCGAGCGAGCTCCGCGGTTTCGGTCGCGGGGGCGTGCGCAACCCAGCGGCATGGTTCTTCCAGAGCGGCTACTTCTACGCCCCTCCGATCGAGGTCATCTTCAACGTCGCCGGTCCCACCGAGCTGCGGGCGCACCCAAGCGACGCCGAGCGGCCGGCGCACTGGCCCAACACCTTCGAGTCGTACGTGGTCGGTGGGCACGGCGTCTTCTCGGTGTTCGTCGATCTCCTCCGGCCCACGTTCCTGGATATCCGCGACGGCATCCGCTTCGAGCCGATGGTCCTCGAGAGGGACACGCTCTTCGGGCTGCCCCTCCACACGGCGCCGTTTCGCGCTGGGGCGGACGCAAGCCTAGGGGACTGGGCGACCGTATATCACGTGGAGGAGGCGCCGCACGTCCAGGTGCTGAGGTGGACGCTCAACGAGTCGACGCTGGAGGCGTGGGCCGCGGCGCTCCGCTTGGACACGGTCGACGAACTGCTCGAGCACGTGACGGTGGAGGTCCGCTCCGTCCACGCCAGGCGGCCGTACCGCATCTACGGCAACAGGGGCAGCAGCGGCAGTACGGAGGCGGTCGACGCCGAGGAGGCGACGCTGGTCCGGGCCGCGCGCACGGGCGAGAGCACGGACGACGTGCGCGCGTTCGCCGTCGCCGTGCTCGAGAGCGACGACGCCACGCCCCGGCCGCTGCACGAGTACGTCGGCCTCTCGGTCTGGAACGAGCGCTCGGTGGGGGAGTGGAGCCGGCTCATGGCGTACCTGCCCGCCCACCGCTACGGTCAGTTCGAGCTCGAGTACGAGGTGCGGCTCGTCGCAGCACGCGAGGAGATGCTCCGCTTCCCGGTCGGCTTCGCGTACCACGGGGTCGACAGCGTCAACGTCATGGTCACGCCGACGGGAGGCCTCGCGAACCTGCCCCCGCGCAAGATCGAGGTGTCGACGGTGCGGCCCGACGTAGCGCACGAGTTCCGCATCGATGCCCGCACCTTCGAGGCCGAGCCGACGCACAGCACCTTCGAGCTCGCGGTCATGGACCGCGCCACCACCGACCTCTCCGGGCTCAGGTTCACCTGGTCGGTCGTCTCCAAGTACGGCGACACGGTCGCGATCGGCGAGCAGCAAGGACGTTCGGAGGTCACGCTCGAGCTCCCCTTCGACGCGAGAGACCATCACCCCGACCCCGCGGCGCCGCCGCCGGGCTCGTCGCCGTTCGCGGTGCACGTTCCCATGACGACCTATGCGGTGACCGTCGAGATCACGCGCGGTGGTCAGTTCGTCGATCGCGTCGAGCGGCAGGTGGGGGTGTCGGGCCCTTACGTGATGCGTATCGAGCAGTTCGGTCAGGACTGAGTGAGGGCCAGCCGGTCAGCGGTTCACGACGCGGACGTCGCGCCGGCAGTGCGCGAGCACCGCGTCGCGGATGCGCGCGAAGTCCTCGGGCGGGGTGTAGAGCAGGTTGCGGGTCATATCGCGCGCGACGAGCCGGATCACGTGCCTGCGCTCGTCGACGATCACCTTGCGGACGTCGGCGAAGCGCGTGGTCATCTCGCGCCGCGCGCCGCCGAGCAGGCTGGCGCCCATCACGGTGGGATTGCGGGCCGCCGCGCCGGCGAGCACGCCCACCCAGGTCAGCAGGGCGCTCCGGTCGGTCGAGGCGGGCATCTCGATGTGGCGCACCTCGAACGCGTCCATCTCGAACAGGGCCGCGTAGCGCCCGCCCTTCACGAGGATGAAGAGCGGGTAGGCGATCACGAAGAGCGCCAGCAGGACGCCGACGACGATGCCGTAGACCTGCACTGCGGCGCGCAGCCCGCCGGCGGCGTTGCCCTCGAACACCTCGACGACCAGCAGCAGCAGCGCCGGGAACGCGGCCGCGAGGGCGATGAGCTTGAGGAGCATGCCAGGGAGAACCGTGTCGCGCCAGAGGTCGACGTCGACCAGCCAGCGGTACTGCCGGCCATTCGTGACGAGAGCGTTCGCTGCGGGCTCGAGACCACCGAGGCTGTCGCGCATGGTGCGGCCAGCGTAGCGCCGATGACGCTTCGGTGTCAGGGACAGGGGTCCGGGGGCCGCCCTGGCGGCGCTGGTCGACGGCCAGCTCGTGCCCGTCGCCGCGCGATCGAGGAGCGGGAGTGCGACCTCATGGTGTGACTCCTCTCGATCGGCCTGGCGCCGGGGCGCGCATCGGATCGCGGAACTCCCGGGTACGTGTCGAACGTCGGCCTTCAGCCTACCGTGGCGCTCGTGCGCACGCGCGATCAGTTCAGCAACTCGTCGTCCTCGGGTAGGAGCGTCGGGCCCCGGTCCCAGCGGGTGCCGGCCCAGCCGTCGATGATGCCGTTGTCGCCGCAGTGGGGACAGCGCCAGATGATGGCGTCGGTGACCGGGTGGAAGCGGGCGTGGATCTGGCCGCGGCAGCGTCGGCGGCGTGGTCGCCGGCGGCAGTAGACGTTGGTCACTTCGGTCTGGCCGCCCGGCAAGGACATCGTCATCCACTCGACGATGGCGCCTTGATGCAGCGCCAAGCTCAACGCTCGCGGGTGCAGGTCGGGGAGGTTGCCGTCCTCGTCGAGGTAGTGCCGGAGGTCGGTCACGAACGTGAGGCGCGTGTCGGGTGCGGGCCGCCGGGCGTCTTCGTCCTCGCTGGAGGTGTCGTCGACGGGCAAGCCGGCCCAGCGGTCGCGATCGGCCCAGAACGGGCAGCGCGGGCATGGGGCGCCGAGCGGGTAGTCGATGCCTTCTTCGTGGGGGCAGCCGATGATCTGGTCGACCATGGCGAGCGTGCGCGCGCCGTGGGCCTTCACGAACGCCAGCGCGGCCGCGCCGATCGCCTCGTCGTCCCGGACGTCGCCTGCGTGGGCGTGCCAGCGCTCGAGGTCGCGAACCTCTGCGTCCTCGTGGGGGATGATGGCCACGGCGGTCTTGGTGGCGACTCGGTCGTCGGGTCCATAGAAGGCCACCGTCGCGATCGGGTAACCCCTGAAGTCCCTGCGCGCGCGGGCTGCGAGCGTGCGCCAGGCTGGCGTCATCATCAGCGCGTCTCCGCCGCCAGGCCGCCGCGACGCGCCGCGACGTACCTGGCGACGTGCTCGGCGAAGGCTGTGGAGAGCGCGTGCGCGTGCGGTCCGACGGTGCCGGCCCCGATCGGGCGGCCGTCGATCGCCGTGATCGGTACCACGCCGCGGACGGAGCCGGTGGTGAGCACCTCGTCGGCGGCGCGGAGTTCGCCCAAGGTGATGGCGCGTTCCTCGACGGCCATGCGCTCACGGGCGAGGCCAAGCAGGTTCGTCATGCTGACGCTCTCCAGTACGCCTTTCCGGCGTGTGACGAGCGTGTCGTCGAGGACGACGGCGAGCGCCGAGCGGGCGCACTCGGTGACGTCGACGCCGTCGTGGTAGAGGACGTCGATCGCGCCGGCTGCGCGCATGGTGGTCGCGAGGTGCATGGCGCTGAGGTAGTTGGTGCTCTTGGCTTCGGGGAGTTCGCGGGTGTGGCGGTGCGTGATGAGCGTCGCGCCGGTGACCGTGGTCGCCCGCGGCGGCAGGTCGAGCGTGGTGATGACGCAGGTGGGCTGCTCGAGGGTGACGCCGTCGTCCGAGGGCCCGCCGCTGAGCAGGACGTGGACTGCGGTGACACCGGGCGCGTTGGCTTCGAGGAGGGCGTGGACGTCGCCGGCGAGGGCGTCGACGTCACGGGGGAGCGGCAGGCCGACGGCGCCCGCGGAGTGGGCGAGGCGAGCGAGGTGGGTCTCGAGGAAGAGCGGTACGCCCTGCTCGACGCGGAAGATCTCGAACACGGCGAAGGCGCGCCGGAGGCCCAAGTCGCTGACGTGGACGGTGGCGCCCTCGTGCGGCACGCGCTGTCCGTCGAGGATCGCCCAGCGTGTGGCGGGGGTGGTCATGGCGGCTACGCTACACTTTCTGTCGGGCTGGGCCGGGCGGACGCGGCCGCGGCGGGGAGGAAGGCCGGCGGGCCAGGTCGACGAGAACGGCCGGCGGTCGTGTCGCCGCGAGGTGTCACCCCGAGACCGGCCGAGCTGTGACGACGCGGTCGGTCAGCCGAGGTGCTTGATGCGCGGGATGTACTTCTCCTCGTTCGCCCGGTTGGCGGCGTCGCCGCCCGGTAAGTTGGCGCTCATCCACAGCGGCGGCTCGACGCCCATCGCCACGAGCCGGGCCACGGTCGCGACCATCAGCAGGTTCAGGGTGTAGAGGTTGCACATGGTTGCGGTCGGCCCGGTGCGCTGCGGGGCGCCCTCGATCTCGACGACCGCGTCGCCGTACGGCACGCAGCAGTCGAGGAAGTGGTCGGCCTCCTGGTAGAGGTTCTTGGCCGACGGATGGCGCGAGGGGTGATCGGCCGCGAGCTGGTCGGCGAAGCCGCGCGAGGTGATGGCGACGGAGGTCATGCCGCGGCGGCGGGCCTCGAGGACGGTGTCGATCGTCATCGCGTTGATGCCGTAGGCGTTGACGATGACGATCACCTCGCCCGGCTGGAGCCC
>SLRS01000081.1 GCA_007130855.1 Trueperaceae bacterium
CGGCGGCGTCGTCGCCCTCGCCGGCGGCACCGGCGGCGCCGGCGGCACCAGCGGCGCCGGCGGCGCCGAGTTCGGCCGGGCCCGGCGGTGGCTGCAAGGCGCCCTCCGGATAGGGCTCGAGCGAGCGTTCGACCTCGTCGACCAGGTAGGCCTGCATCCCCTCGCGGCCGCCCTCGCGGCCGAAGCCGGACTCCTTCATGCCGCCGAAGCCGGCGGCGGCGTCGAACAGGTTCGTGGCGTTGAGCCACACGACGCCCGCCTGCAGCCGTGGGGCCACGTCGAGCGCCAGCGGCAGGCTCTCACTCCAGACGCTGGCCGCCAGGCCATAGGGGGTGTGGTTGGCGATCTCCACCGCCTCGTCGGGCGTGCGGAAGGTCATGCTCACCAGCACCGGCCCGAAGATCTCCTCGCGCGCCACCGTCATCGACGGCTCGACGTCGGTGAAGAGCGTGGGCGGGTAGTAGAGGCCACCCTCCGGCACGCGCCAGGAGGGCTGGTGGCAGGTGGCTCCCTCGTCGACGCCGGCCTGGACCAGTCGCCGCACGCGCTCGAGCTGCACCGGCGCCACCAGCGCCCCCATGTCGATCGCCTTGTCGAGCGGCGAGCCGACGCGCAGCGTCTCCATCCGCGCGCGCAGCTTGCGTACGAACGCCGCCTCGATCGGCGCGTGCAGGAGCAGCGTCGAGCCGGCGCAGCAGACCTGCCCCTGGTTGAACCAGATCGCGTCCACCACGCCCTCGACGGCGGCGTCGAGGTCGGCGTCGTCGAACACGATGAAAGGGCTCTTGCCGCCGAGCTCGAGCGTCAGCGCCAGAGTGCGGCCGGCGGTGCGCTCGCGGATGAGGCGGCCCACCTCGGTGGAGCCGGTGAAGGCGACCTTGTCGAGCTCGTGATGGTCGACGAGCGCCGCGCCGCTGCGGCCGTCGCCGGTCACCACGTTCAGCACGCCGGGCGGCAGGCCGACCAGGATCGCCAGCTCGGCGAAGGCCAGGGCCGTGAGCGGGGTGTACTCGGCCGGCTTCAGCACCACCGTGCAGCCGGCGGCCAACGCCGGGGCCACCTTCCACGCCACCATCAGCAGCGGGAAGTTCCAGGGGATCACCTGGCCGCACACGCCCACGCCGGCCTGGCCGGGGAACTCGCGCGCCAGCAGCGAGGCCCAGCCGGCATGGTGGTAGAGGTGGCGCGCCACGAGTGGCACGTCGAGATCGCGCGTCTCGCGGATCGGCTTGCCGTTGTCGAGCGTCTCCAGCACCGCCAGCAGGCGCGCGTGCTTCTGCACTTGGCGCGCGAGCGCGTAGAGGTAGCGCGCCCGCCGGTGGCCGCCGAGTTCCTGCCAGGCCGGCAGGGCGGCCCGGGCCGCGCGCACGGCGCGGTCGACGTCGCCGGCGCTGGCCTGCGTGCACACGGCCAGCGTCGCGCCGGTGGCCGGGTCGCTGGTCTCGAAGGTGTCGCTGCCGGGCGCCTCGAGCACGCCGTCGATCACGTGTCCGAAGCGACCGTCGTGGTGCGCCAGCCAGGCGCGGGCGGCGTCGGCTGCCTCGGGGGCAGGGCCGTAGTCGAGCGACTCGAACAGTTCGCGGACACGCATGATGCGCGCATCGTAACAATCCGCCGGCGGCCGACTTCCGGCCACCGGCGTTCGTTCCTGCTGCGGTCGTCGAGTGCGGTGCGCGAGCCGCTCGCGCGCTCAGCGCAACGTGACGCTCGCCACGCGCTCGGGGCGCGGATCGCCGAGCCGCATCGCCTCGGTGAGGTCCTCGGGACGCACCAGCGTACCGCGAACGGCGATCAGGCCGCGCGCATCGGCGCGCAGGTCGCCGACCACCACGACGTCACCGCCGCAGGTGTAGGTGACGCTGCCCTGGTCGAACACCAGTTGGTCGCCCACGCCCGCGAGCGCGCAGGTCTCGCCGCTGGCGAGGACCAACTGCTCGGCGCGACCCTGGACCAGCTCGTCCTGGGCGATCACGTAGCCGCCCTCGGCGACCGCCCGCTCGCTTGCCACGAGCCGCCAGGCGACGTCCATGCCTGCGGTCACGATCGGCGCGCCGAGCAGGCCGCGCGGGGCGTCGGCCGGCGACTCGCAGGTCCAGTTCAGGCGCTCGCCGTCCAGGGTCAGCGTGGCGCCGTCGACGACGTACAGGCAACGCTCCTCGCTCGGCAGCACCACGGTGCTGGTCACGGCGCCCTCGCCCACGGGCAAGCGCGGCGCGCAGGCTGCAGCCAGCACGAACAACGGCACGAGCGCCAACACGAACGGTCGATACGATCGACGCATGATCAAGACCTCCTCGTCGGTCTCCCCCACCACCCGTCGTTATGCTAGCGGTTCGAACGCATCGTCAGGGTATGCGGGCGACCTTTCAGGAAGCCTGGGGGCGCCATTCACGGCGCAATAGCGAGTACACCGCCTGATCGACGAAGATGCTTCCGTTCCAGAACTCACGCCGCAGCACACCCTCGTAGTGGAAGCCGAGCCGCTCCGCCACCGCCCGGCTGCGGGCGTTGGCGACGTCGGCGCGCAGGTCGATGCGCTCGAAGGCGTGGTCGTCGAACACCTTGTCGACGAGCGCGCGCATGGCGCGCGTGACGATGCCGTTGCCCTGCGCCTCCGCGGCCAACCAGTAGCCCAGCGAGCCACGAAGCGGGACGGCGTAGACCGAGTGCACGCCGCACGCCCCCACCAGGCGGCCGCGCCACCACATGCCCAGCTCGAACCCGTCGGCGTTGGCGATGGCCGGCAGCGCTCGCTGCTCGATGAAGAGCAGCGTCGCGCGCGGTGCGGTGTCGGCCGCCCACGGCATCCAGGGGCGCAGGTAGTCGCGGTTGGCATCGACCAACGCCGCCAGCGCCGGGGCGTCGCCGCGTTCGAGCAGGGCGAGCTCGAGCTCGTCGTCGACCCGCAAGGCGAAGCGCGGCAGCGGCAACGGCCCGACGGCAGCACCACCCGCGGCCTCCCAGTCCTCGCGCAGGACACCGTAGAACGCCAGGTCGGCCGCCTCCCCGTCGGCGCCGACGTGCGCCTGGCGCAAGACCGCCTCGCTCTGGTACCCCAGCCGCCGTGGCACGGCCGCGGAGATGCCGTTGCTCGGATCGACCGCGATCGACACGCGGCCGAGCCCGCGCCCCTCGAAGCAGTGCCGTTCGAGCCCGCGCAGCGCGCGCGTCACCAGGCCGTGCCCCTGGTACGCCCGCGCGATCCAGTAGCCCACCTCGGTGGAGCCCCCGGCCGCCTGCAGCAGGTGGAGCCAGACCGCGCCGATCGGGTCACCGCGCCAGCACAAGTCGGCGTGCCAGCCGTCGCCGCGCCGGAACTGCTCGAGCGCGCGCAGCACGCGCGCCTCGATCGACGCCGGGGTGGCGTCGCGCGCCCAGCCGAACGCGCCGGCCAGGTGCGCTCGCTCCGCCTCGATGCGCCCGAAGAGCGCCCGCGCGTGGTGCCGTTCGTGGAGCCGCAGGGCCAAGTCGCCGTCGAGCCGCAGCGCGAAGGCGTGCGGCGGGGCCGGGTCCACAGGCGCCGCAGTGGGCGGAGGGTCGATCGGGGTCGCGTAGGGCATCGCTGACGACGCTCCCGTACCGACTAGGCCAGCGGCTGCTTGTGCAGCGCCGCGTAGCGCCCGGTCACGAAGTGCTCCAGTTGGCGCTCGATGTCGCCCAGCAAGCCGCTGGCGCCGAAGCGGAACAGGTCGCTCTCGAGCCAGCGCCGGCCGAGCTCCTCGCGCATCAGGGTCATCCAGGCGAGCGCGTCCTTGGCGCTGCGGATGCCGCCGGCGGCCTTGAAGCCCACCGCCACGCCGGTCCGCTCGGCGTAGGCGCGCACCGTCCGGGCCATCGTCAGTGACACCGGCAGCGTGGCGTTGACGCTCTCCTTGCCGGTGCTCGTCTTGACGAAGTCGGCCCCGGCCAGCATCGCCACCAGCGACGCGCGCGCCACGGTCTGCAGGGTGCCGAGCTCGCCGGTGGCCAGGATCACCTTCAGGTGCGCCGCCCCGCAGGCCTCGCGGAAGGCGCCGACCTCGTCGTACAGCGCCTGCCAGTCACCCGCCAGCGCCTGGTGGCGGTTGATCACCACGTCGATCTCGGCGGCGCCCGCCAGCACGGCCGCACGGATCTCGGCCAGGCGCGTGGCCAGCGGCGTGAGGCCGGTGGGGAACGCGGTGGCGACGGCGGCGACCGGAACGCCGCTGCCCGACAGCGCGGCGACGGCGCTGGGCACCATCGCCTGGTAGACGCAGACGGCAGCGGTGGTGAGCGCGACGTCGTCCATCCCCAGCGCCTCGAGCAGCTCGGGGCGCACCGGGTCGCGCGCCTTGGCGCACAGTCGGCGCACGCGCGCGGGGGTGTCGTCGCCGGCCAGGGTGGTCAGATCGATCAGCGTGATCGCCTTGAGCAGCCAGGCCGCCTGCGCCTCCCCCTTGACGCTGCGGCGGGCGGTGAGCGTGGCGCTGCGCCGCTCGGCGGCCGAGCGGTCGACGCGCAGCGACGCGACCCAGTCGTGGTCGAGCGGGGCGCCGGGGTTGCGCGGCAGGGGTCCGCTGGGGAGCACGGGGTGGGCGGCGACGGTTGCGAGCGAGGACATGCGCATCGACCTCCGGGAAGCGCAGTGTAGCCGACCGGGGCCAGCCGACCCAGGCCCGCGCGTACGCGCCGGCCGTATCATCGGGAGCGAACCCGTACGCTTCGCTCGGAGGAGACCCTGCCATGCAACTCGCCCGCTTCGCCCGACGTCGCTACACGCCCTTCTGGACGCCGCTCGAGCCGCTGCCGAACCTGAGCGCCGCCTTGGCCGGTCCGGAGCTGTGGATCAAGCGCGACGACATGCTGGGGCTCGCGTCCGGCGGCAACAAGACGCGCAAGCTCGAGTTCCTCGTTGCCGAGGCGCTGGCGCAGGGGGCCGACACGCTGATCACCGTCGGCGCGGTCCAGTCGAACCACTGCCGGCTGACGCTCGCCGCGGCGCGACGCGAGGGGCTGCAGTGTCAGCTCGTGCTGGAGGAACGCGTCGCCGGCAGCTATCGCGAGGACGCCAGCGGCAACAACCTGCTGTTCCGCCTGATGGGCGTCGAGCGCATCGAGGTGGTGCCGGCCGGGACCGATCTGGCCGCCGCCATGCAGCGCCTGGCCGACGACCTCGGCGAGCAGGGGCGCCGGGCCTACCTGATCCCGGGCGGGGGCTCCAATGCGCTCGGCGCGCTCGGCTACGTCGCCTGCGCCGACGAGCTGTTGGCGCAGACCTTCGACTTGGGCCTCCGCCTCGATCACGTGGTGGTGGCGAGTGGCTCGGGCGGGACGCACGCCGGGCTGGTCGCCGGGCTGCATGCGGCGCAGGCGGGGCTGCCCATCACGGGCGTGAGCGTGCGCGCCGAGCAGGCACCGCAGGAGGCCAAGATCCTGGCGCTGGCCGACGAGGTGCTGGCGCTCGCCGGCGCCGAGGTGGGCGTACCGGCGGCGGCGGTGATGGTCGAGGATGCCCACGTGGGGCCCGGCTACTCGTTGCCGACCGACGCGATGGTCGAGGCGATCCAGCTCTTCGCCCGCTACGAGGGGATCTTGCTCGATCCGGTCTACACGGGCAAGACCGCCGCGGGCCTGATCGCCCTGGTGCGCAGCGGGCGCTTCGCCGCGGGCGAGCGGGTGCTGCTCGTGCACACCGGCGGCTCGCCGGCGCTCTACGCCTACCAGGACGTGGTGCTGCAGGATCTGCAGGGGTGAGCGACACGGCCCGCACGATCGGCGTGATCGGCGGCATGGGGCCCGAGGCCACCGTCGACTTCTTCGCCAAGTTGGTGGCGGCCACCCCCGCCGAGCGCGACCAGGATCACCTGCGCGTGCTGATCGACAACGATCCGACGATCCCCGACCGCAACGCCGCGATCGCCGGGAGCGGGCCGAGTCCCGCGCCGCGCCTGGCGGCGATGGCCCGCGGCCTGGTGACGGCCGGCGCGGAGTTGCTGGTGATGCCGTGCAACGGCGCGCACGCCTTCGCCGACGCGGTGCGCGCGGCCGTGCCCGAGGTGCCGTTCCTGAGCCTGATCGACGCCACCGTCGAGGCGACCCTGGCGCGGCTCCCCGGCGTTCGCGCCGTCGGCCTGCTCGCCACCGACGGCACGCTGAGCGCGCGGCTCTACCACGACGCCTTCGAGCGCGCGGGGGTCGCGCCGCTCGCGCCGGTCGCCGCCGACCAGCGCGCGCTGATGGCGGCGATCTACGCGCTCAAGCGCGGCGCCGCCGACGCCGCCACGCGCGGCGTGCTGCGCGGAGTGGCCGAGCGGCTGGCGCAGGCCGGGGCCGAGGCGGTGATCGCAGCCTGCACCGAGGTGCCGCTGCTGCTGCGCGAGGGCGACGTCGTCAGCGGCGCCGCACCGTTGCCGGTGATCGCCTCCACCGACGCGCTGGTGGCGCGCACCCTGAGCGCTGCGCGCGAGCCCCGACACCGCGGCGCCGACACCTAGCACCGAGTGCCGAGCGGATCAGCCCCGGCGCGGCGAGGAGGGGAAGCGGGTCCACCAGCCCGTCTCGGCCAGCGCTTCGGGCGGCATCGGCGGCCCGATGATGAAGCCCTGCGCCATCGCGCAGCCGATCTCGCGCACGAAGGCGTGCTGCCCCTCGCTCTCGACGCCCTCGGCCACCACCGGGATGCCGAGCGCGTGCGCGAGCCCCACGGTAGCGGCCACGATCGCCTGCTGCGAGGCGGAGTGCTCGACGTCGCCGAGGAACGCTCGGTCCACCTTCAGCGCATCGATGGGCAGCCGCCGGAGCGCGCCGAGCGACGAGTAACCGGTGCCGAAATCGTCGATCTGGATGCGCACACCGGCCGAACGGAGGCGCCCGAGCTCCTCCGCCACGCGCCGATCGCCGTTCATCAAGGCCGACTCGGTGATCTCCAGCGCCAGCGCCGTGGGCGGCAGCTCCGAGCCCTCGAGCGCCTCGTACACGAGCGCTTCGAGCCCGCCGTAGGCCGCATGGCGCGCCGAGACGTTGACGCTGACGCGAGGACCGCTGCGGCCGCTGGCCCGCCAGGCAGCGAGCTGAGCGCAGGCGCCGTGCAACGCCCAGCGGTCGAGCGGACGGATGAGGCCGGTGTCCTCGGCCAAGGGCACGAAGTCGTCGGGCTGCAGCAGCCCGCGCGTCGGGTGGTCCCAACGCAGCAGCGCCTCGAACGCCTCGAGGCCGCCGTCCTCGAGGCGCACGATCGGCTGGTACGCCAGCCAGAACTCGCCGCGCTCGAGCGCCCCGTGGAGCTCGCTCTCGAGCTCGAGCCGGCGCAGGACCTCGGCGCGCATGTCGACGTCGAAGACCACCTCGTCGGCGCTGCCGCGCTGCTTGGCGCGGTACATGGCGATGTCGGCGTCGCGCAGCATCGCCTCGGCATCGGTCGCGGCTTCGTGCGCCAGCGCTTCATCGCCCATCGCGATGCCGATGCTGGCGCTGACGTACAACTCGCGCCGGTGGATCACGAACGGTTCGCGCAGCGTCTCGCGCACGCGCCTGGCGGCGTCGAGGGCCGCGTCACGATCGGCGACGTCCTCGAGCAGCAGGCAGAACTCGTCGCCGCCGATGCGCGCCACGGTGTCCGACCCGCGCGTCAGCTTCGCGAAGCGCTCGGCGATCGCGCGCAGCAGGTCGTCGCCGGCCGCGTGGCCGAGCGAGTCGTTGACGTTCTTGAAGCGATCGAGGTCGACGAACAGCAAGGCGCAGCGCGAGCTGCCGTCGCGCCGCTGCCGCTCGCAGGCCTGGTGCAGCCGATCGAGCAGCAGCGCGCGGTTCGGCAGCCCGGTGAGGTCGTCGTAGAGCGCCTTGGCGAGCAGCTGCGCCTCGAAGGCCTGGCGCTCGGAGACGTCGCGCGCCACGCTCACCACGCCGTCGATCGCACCGCCGCCGGCGTCGATGGGCGCCACGGTGATCTCCAGGTAGACCTCATGGCCGTCGCGATGGCGAGCGCGGATCGTGACCGGGTCGGTGGGCTCGCCGGCTCGCAGCGCCGTGCGGATCACCTCCTCGAGGTGGAGTCGGTCCTCGCTGGCGACGTGTTCGCCCGGAGCGCGACCGAGCAGCTCCGCGGGTGCGTAGCCGAGGAGCGTCCGACTCGAGGGGCTGACGTAGCTCAGGCGTCCGTCGACGTCGACGAGGCAGACCAGTTCGCGCATGTGCTCGGTCAGCAAGCGGAAGCGGCGTTCGTTCGCGCGCAGCGTCGCGAGCAGGTCTGCGCGCTGGAGCGCCACGGTGACGAACTCGGCGACGCCGCGCACGCGGGCCAGCTCGCGCTGGCCGAGGTCGTGCTCGAACGACCCCACCGCCAAGACTCCCATCACCCCACCGTCGAACAGCGGAACGCTCACCATGGAGCGGACCGGCTCCGAGCCCCAGGGCGAGTCGGGACCGGAGGCGACGTCGCCGATCAGGACGGGCCGCCCGTGCCGGGCGACGCGGCCGATGACGCCTCGGTCGAGGGCGATGCGCTGCGTGGCGTTGCCGTAGCCGACGTGGTGCTGCAACACGGCGTCGCCGCCTTCGACCAGGAACCCCGCGCTGGGCTTGCCGCCGAGCAGCTTCGAGATCCCCTCGACCGCCAGCGCGACCACCTCGTCCACCTTGCTGGCGCGCGCCAGGGCGCCGCGCAGCTCGGCCTGCAGTTCGAGTTCGCGCTGCGCGGCAGTGGCCCGCTGCTGGTAGCGCAACCGCTGCAGCAGCACACCGATGTGACGTCCGAGCACCTCGGCCACGCTGCGCGCATCGTCGCCGAACGCAGCGTGCCCTTCGCGGCCGGCGAGCCACATGACCGCCGCCACCTCGTCCGCCACGACGATGGGCACCACGAGCCGGGCGCCGGCCTCCTCGGGCCGAGGCGCGTCTCGGCGCGCCTCCTCCGGCGGTGCCTCGATCACCACGGCCTCGCTGGGCTCGTCCAGGGCCCCCAGGATCTCCTCCGCCGCGAGGCGCAGCTCGCTCCCCGCTGCGCGCTCGAGGCCGGCGCTGGCGATGCGGCAGAAGGTGTCGCCGTGCCGTTCCAGCATGCTGCCGAGCGCGGCACCGGGCACCAGCGCCAGCGCCTGCTCGAGCACCCGCCGGTAGAAGGTGGGGGTGGACTCGACGGCCAGCAGTTCACGCCCCAAGGCCTCCAAGGCCTCCAGGGTGACCAGCGTGTCGTTGACCGACCGCTCCATATGGTTTCAAGATTGCATGGCCTCGCGGTGCCGGGCGTCGTCTGGCGCAGTGGTTTCTCATCGAGCTGCGATCTTCCTGCAGGTCAGCTCGATCCGACCGATCAGGCGATCGTCGAGGCGCTGCGCCGTGACGGTCGTCGCGCCTACCGCGCCCGCGCGCCTGCTCACAGGCGCTTGACGCCGCCCCCGGTCAACCCCTACCGTGCGACCCGAGCACGCCCACGCCGACCCCGCACCCATCTGGAGGCCACACTGCCCCGTTCGAACCTCGACATCGACGCCCCCGAGGAGTCATTCGCCAAACGCAAGGACAAGCGTCGGCCGCACGGCCGCGTACGCGCCGGCGCGCTCGGGAGTGGCGACACCGAGGTGCCCGGGATGGCCTGGCTGCTGGCCAAGGGCATCGTGGAGCGCGTCGACGCCGAGTTGCGCAGCGGCAAGGAGGCGACCATCTACGTGGGCCATGGGCCGGCCGGCACGCTCGCGCTGAAGGTCTTCCGCGATCGCAGCGTGCGCAGCTTCAAGCGCGACGAGCGCTACCAGGCCGGCCGTCACGGCGGCGACCCGAAGACGACGAAGGCCATCGCCGCCGCCGGTGGCCGGGGGCGCCGCGCCGAGACGGCGCGCTGGGCGTTGCACGAGTACCGCATGCTGTGGCGCACGCACCGGGCCGGCATCAACGTCCCCGAGCCGCTGGTGGGGCCGGGGACCCGCACGATCGCGAAGGCGGGCGACGTGGTGGTGATGCGCTACCTGGGCGACGACGACGCGCCGGCGCCGCGCCTGGCCGATACCGGCCTCAGCGGCGCTGAGGCCGGCCACGCCTTCGACCGCAGCGTCGCGCAACTGCGCGCGCTCTGGAACCTCGGGGTGGTGCACGGCGACTACTCGACCTACAACCTGCTGTGGTGGCGAGGCGACGCGGTCGTGATCGACTTCCCCCAGGCGGTCGACCGCTCGCACCCCGAGGCGGCGGCGCTGCTGCGCCGCGACGTCGCCAACCTGTGCGACACCTTCACCGCGCTAGGCGTCGACGCCGCCGCGGACGAGGTGCTCGCGGCGGTCCGCGCCGACGCCGGCTGACCCTCCTCCGGCTTCAGGCGCCGCGTCGCGGCGTGGGAACCGACAGCAGCTGCCACGCCTCGCCTCGCAGGTGTTTGGCCAGGAACACGATCTGGCCGACGTGCTGAGCCGTGTGGTCGACGCTCCTGACGATCGCCTGCACCACCGAATGAGGCTCGCCCCGGATGGTGACGGTGCGGTCCAAGTCGGCCGCGGTGAGGGCGTCGAGCGAGGCGAGCGCAGTCTCCCAGCCCTCGTCCCAGACATCCATGAGCGCCTCCGCCGGCGCCTCTTCGGTGGCGAACTCGCCGTTGCGGTCGCGCTCGGGCTTCTCCCCGTCGGTGGTCAGGAAGTCGGTCCAGCGCGAGCGCAGGTTCCCCCCGAGGTGCTTCACCAGGATGGCCAACGAGTTGCCCTCCGGATCGAGGCGCGCGTGCCAGTCGCCGGGCTCGATCTGCACCAGGGCGCGCTCGGCCAGCGCCCGCTGCCGCCGCATGGTGCTGCGCAGCGTGTCGAGCACGTGTCGCGCCAGGGCGAGTTCGCCCTCGCTCGGCGGACCCGCCTCGACCCTCAGCGGGTACTCCTGAGCGTCATCGGTCATGGTGAGCCTCCAGTCTGGCCGGACCCCGTCGCCTCGTGGTCACGTCGGCCGGGCCGCCCCGGCAGCGGGCGCGATGGTCACCTCGTCGCGGGCCCCGTAGACGGCCTGCATCCGGTAGGGATAACGCTCGGGTGACGCGCTGACCGCGTCGAGCCGCGCGAGCTGCTCGGGCGTCAGTTCGAGGTCGGCCGCCGCCAGGTTGTCGCTCAGCTGCTCCGGCGTGCGCGCACCGAGGATCACGCTCGCCACCGTCGGCTTGGCGCGCAACCACGCCAGCGCCACCTGCGCCACGCTCGCCTCGGTCGCGGACGCCACCGCCTCCACCTCGGCCAACACGCGCCAGGTGCGCGGCACCGCGCGCCGCTCCCAGGCCTCCTCGGCCACGTCGGGCGTGGTCGCGACACGCCCCTCCTCGGGACGCTCGTCGGCCCGGTACTTGCCGCTCAGGAAGCCACCAGCGAGCGGCCCCCACGGCACCAGTGCCAGCCCCTCGGCAGCGCACAGGCCATCGAACTCGTCCTCGATGCCGCGTTCGAGCAGGCTGTACTGGTACTGCCCGGCGACCGGGACGGCCCAGCCGCGCTCGCGCGCCAGCACGATCGCCTTGGCCGCCTGCCAGGCCGAGAAGTTGCTGATGCCCAGGTAGCGCACGGCACCCTGACGCACCAGATCGTCGACCGCCGCGAGCGTCTCCTCGAGCGGCGTGATCGGATCCCACAGGTGCAGGTAGAGGACGTCGAGCCAATCGGTGCCGAGCCGCCGCAGACTGGCGTGCACGCCTTGCAGCACGTGCCGCCGCGACAGGCCGGCGTCGTTGACGCCCGGGCCCGTGCGGCCACGGACCTTGCTGGCCAGCACCACCTCGTCGCGACGGCCGCGCAGCGCCTTGCCGACGATCGTCTCGGAGCGCCCGCCGGCGTACACGTCGGCCGTGTCGACGAAGTTGCCGCCGGCGTCCAGGAAGCGTCGGATCATCCCGCCGGCGACCTTCTCCGGGGTGCCGCGCGGTCCGTCCTCGCCGAAGATCATGGCGCCCAGCGATAGCTCGCTGACCACCAGGCCGCTACGTCCGAGCGTGCGCATGCGCATGGCGCTCCTTCCCGGCAACCGCCGTCGACACCCAGGCTAGCAATGCCCGCTGCCCGTCGGGGCACCCTCGCACACGCGGGCCGTCGCGCAGGCCGTGGCGCGGGCCTGGCGCAGGCCGTGGCGCGGGCCTGGCGCGGGACTTCAGCCGGAGTCGTCCGCCGCCGAGGCCGACGCCCGCTCAGCGCGCCGCGCGCTCCACCAGGTCAGCGCGACCCCCGCCACCAGCAGCGCCCCGACGCCGGCCAGCACGCTCGGGATCGCGTCGGGGCTGGTCGCGGCGACCGCCACGCCCACCGCCGGCGCACCCAGCACCGGCCCCAGGTTGCCGGCGGCGAGCACGAGCGGCGTCACCTGCTCGCCACGCTCCCCGAAGCGCCACTGCAACCAGGCGATGGTGGTCGGGAACACCGGTGCCAGGCCGAAGCCCGCGAGCACGTAACCGGCCACCGCGAGCCCGGGCAGGTGCGCGAGCAGCAGCCCGACCAACGCCACCGACGTGGCCCCGAGCACCAGGTCCTGCGGCCGCAGGCGCCCCGCGAACGGCGCCACCACGAAGCGGCCCAGGGTCAGGGCCGCCCAGAAGGCCGACACCACCAGCGCCGCGTTGGCCTCACCCAGGCGCGGGCCGAGGTAGGTGGGAATCCAGGCCGGGGTGGCGATCTCGGTGGCGACGTACATGAAGAACATCACCATGAACAGCAGCACCGCCAGCGACACCTTCGAGGAGCGGCCGGGCGCCGGCCGCCGCGGCGCGGGCAGCCAGCGCAGCCGCAGCGCCCCGACCAGGAACGCCAGCGCCACGAGCGCCACGGCGCCGAACACCAGCGCGCTGGCCTGGGGGGTGGCCCCCAGGCGGCTGGTGGTGAGGGCCACCAGCGCCGGACCGAGCACGGCGCCGAGGCCGTAGGTGCCGTTGAGTACGTTGAGCGGTGCGGCGGCCGAGGCCCCGTAGGCGCGTGCCACCATCAGGTTCACCGCCACGGTCGCCTGGCCGAAGCCGAGCCCCGCGACGAACGCGGCGGCGAGCGCCAGCAGCCAGGTGGCCGCGAGACCGATGGTGCCGGCGCCCACGGCGATCAGGGCCGCCGCCGTGACCAGGCTGCGGCGATAGCCGAGTCGGAGCAGCATCACGCCGGCGCCGACCACGCCCAGGAAGGCCCCCGCGAAGTAGGCCGAGACGACCCCGCCCACCTGCGCCACCGACACGCCGTAGCGCGCCTGGAGCGCGCCGAACGACGGCCCGAAGACCGATTGCAGCGCCCCGACGCTGACGAACGCCAGCACCCCCACCAGCAGCAGCGCCAGACGTTGGCGCTCACTCGGTGGCCGGGCGGTGGCTGCGGGCACAAGGCATCGTACGACCGGGATGGCCGTCGGCGGGACGCGCGCGGTGCACGCGCGCCGTCCCCTGCGCGCCGCGCCGCGCGGCGATGGCTCGGTATGATGGCGCCTGCTCGCGGCGGCGACCGTCCAGGTGCCGCCTTGGGAGGCGGACCCATGGCGACCATCCACGAGCTCGACGAGCTCCGCGCCACCTACTTGCGCTTCTTCGAGTCCAAGGGGCACCTGGTGCACCCCTCTGCCTCGCTGAAGAGCGACGACCCCACGCTGATGTTCAACGTGGCCGGCATGCAGCAGTTCAAGCCCTACTTCCAGGGCGCCACGCCCCGCTTCGCCGGCTTCGAGGGCGTCTGGCCCCGGGTCGTCACGGCGCAGAAGTGCATGCGGGCGGGCGGCAAGGACTCCGACATCGAGAACGTCGGGCGCACCCGGCGGCACCACACCTTCTTCGAGATGCTGGGCAACTTCTCGTTCGGCGACTACTTCAAGGCCGAGGCGGCCGCCTGGGCGTGGGAGTTCTTCACCGACCCCGCCTGGCTCGGCCTCGACCCGGAGCGCCTGTGGGTGACGGTCTTCAGCGACGACGACGAGGCGCAGCGCATCTGGGTCGAGGAGGTAGGCGTGCCGCCCGAGCGCGTGTCGCGCTTCGGCGAGGCCGACAACTTCTGGCCCGCCAACGCCGTCAAGGACGGCCGCAGCGGCCCCTGCGGACCATGCTCCGAGATCTTCTACGACCGTGGCCCCGATTTCGGCAGCCCCGACGAGACCGGCCCCAACACGGGCTCCGGCGACCGCTTCATGGAGATCTGGAACCTGGTGTTCACCCAGTTCGACCTCGTCGACGGTGAGCTGCGCGCGCTGCCGCGGCAGAACATCGACACCGGCATGGGCTTCGAGCGCCTCGCGACGGTGGTGTCGGGCGCCCGCGACGCCTACGGCACCGAGCTCTTCGGTCCCAGCATCCGGCTGATCGAGGCCGCCTCCGGCCAGCCCTACCGCGACCTCGAGAGCGTGCCGCAACGGATCATCGCCGACCACGCCCGGGCCGTGACGATGTGCATCAGCGACGGCATCCTGCCGGCCAACGACGGCGCCGGCTACGTGATCAAGATGCTGCTCCGCCGCGCCGCGCGCCAGGCCTGGACCATGGGCGTGCGCGAGCCGCTGCTCCACCGGCTGGTCGACACCGTCGCCGAGTCGATGGGCGGCGCCTACCCCGAGGTGCGCGACCAACGCGAGCGCGTCAAGGCGATCGTCAAGGCCGAGGAGGAGCAGTTTCTGATCACCCTCGAGGCCGGGATCGCACGCGTGGCGCAGGTGTTCGAGGGCCTGTCGGGCGGCGTGCTGCCCGGAGCGGTGGCGTTCGACCTGTGGCAGACGTACGGCTTCCCACTCGACCTGACCGTCGAGATGGCCGCCGAGCGCGGCGTGCGCGTCGACCGCGAAGGGTACCGCGAGGCGCGCGAGGCGGCGCGGGCGATCTCGCGCGCCGGGGCGACCAAGGCGACGCTCTTCGGCGCCGCCGGCGACCTGCTCGGCGAGCTCGCCGCCGACGTGCCGGCCACCACCTCGCTGGCGTTCGAGGGCCTCGAGACCGACGCCACGGTGCTGGCGCTGATCGCAGAGGGCGAACGCAGCACCGTGGCCGGCGAAGGCGCGCGCGTGCAAGTGGTGCTCGATCGGACCCCGTGCTACCCCGAGGGCGGCGGCCAGGTCGGCGACGCCGCCAAGGTGACCTGGCCCGGCGGTGCGCTGCTCGTCGGCACCACCAGCCGCACGCCGCATGGACACGTCCTGCACCAGGGGCGCGTGGTGCGCGGCAGGCTCTCGGTCGGCGACGCCGTGCACGTGGTGGTGGACCCCGCGCGACGTGAGACCGAGAAGCACCACACCGCCACCCACCTGTTGCACGCCGCGCTGCGGCGCGTGCTCGGCGACCACGTGGCGCAGGCCGGCTCGCTGGTCGTCCCCGACCGGCTGCGCTTCGACGTCAGCCACGGCTCGGCGATCACGAGCGAGCAACTGCAGGAGGTCGAGCGACTGGCGAACGCCTGGATCCAGGCCGACCTGCCGGTGCAGGCGCAGGTGGTGCCCATCGAGGAGGCGCGCGCCGCCGGCGCGATGATGCTCTTCGGCGAGAAGTACGGCGAGCGGGTGCGCATGGTGCGCATCGGCGGCGAGCGCTCGCCCTCCATCGAGCTCTGCGGCGGCACCCACGTGCGCCGCACGGGCGAGATCGGGGCGCTGGTGGTGACCGGCGAGGAGGCCGCCGCCGCCGGCGTGCGGCGACTCGAGGCGGTGGCCGGCACGGCCGCTGTGGCGCACGTGCAGACGCTGCGCGCCGCGGTGCTCGCCGGTGCCCGGGCGCTCGGGGCCACGCCCGACACGTTCGAGGCGCGCATCGCCAAACTGCAGACCGACCTGCGCGCGGCGCAGCGCGAGAGCGCGCAGCTGCGCGATCGCCTGGCCGCCGCCCAGACGGGCGGCGCGGCCGGCAGCGAGGTGGCCGAGGCGGGCGGCTTCCGCTTCGCCACCGCCGCCCTCGACGGTCTCGACGCGAGCGCCCTGCGCAACGCGGCGGACACCCTGCTGCAGCGCAGCGGCGCCGACCTGGTGGTGGTCGGCAGCGGCCAGCAGCTGGTGGTGAAGGTCGGCGCAGCCGCTCGCGAGCGCGGCGCGCATGCCGGCAAGCTGATCAGGGCGCTGGCCGAGCGCGGCGGCGGGGGCGGCGGCGGCCGGCCCGACATGGCCCAGGCCGGCGTGCGCGACGCAGAGGGCCTGCGGTCGGCGCTCGACGCCGTCGCGGAGGTGCTGACGGCTTGAGCGCGAGCGACGGTCACGGTGCCGGAGGGCCTCCGGCCGACGCCCCCCGCCCGGGCGAGGCGGTGCTGGCGCTCGACGCCGGCGAGGCCCGCATCGGGCTGGCGATCGGCACGGTCGGATCCGGCTTCGCCTTCGGCCGCGGCACCATCGCGGGCGGCGACGACCGCCGCACGCTCGAGGCGCTGCGGCCGCTCGTGCGCGAGGAGCGCGTGACGCGCCTGGTGGTCGGGCTGCCGCTGCGCACCGATGGCGCCGACTCCGCCCAGACGGTGCGGGCACGCCGTCTGGCGCAGCGCCTCGCCGAGCTGGGGCTGCCGGTCGAGCTGATGGACGAGCGCTACACCAGCCAGGCCGCCCGGCGCGCCCAGCGCAGCAGCGACCTGCCGCGCGGCAAGCGCCGCGAGAAGGGCCGCATCGACGAGGCCAGCGCGGTCTTGATCCTGGAGACGTGGTTGGCGCGCCAAGCGGCGGCGGCCGCGGCAGCGGCGGCGGCCGCGGCGCAGGAGCCCGGCCGATGAGACCACCACCGCAGCGGCGCGCTCCGAGCACGCCCCGGCGGGGGCCGAGCACCGTCTGGTCGGCACTCGTCGTGCTGCTGGCGCTGCTCGCGGCCGCCGCCGGCTACGTCTGGTGGGCGCTGGGCGCGCCGAGCGACGACACCACGACCGTGGAGTTCGAGGTGCCGCGCGGCACCGGCGCCGGCCAGGTGGCGCGCGACCTGCATGCGCACGACCTGGTCCGCGACCCGCGGGTGTTCCAGGCGCTGCTGCGCTTCGAGGGCCTCGACCGGCGCGTGGGCGAAGGGCTCTACGACCTGCACGGTGCCATGACGGCGCACGACGTGGCCGCCGCGCTGGGCCGGGGTGGGCGGCCGCGAACGGTGCGGCTGCTGGTGCCCGAGGGCCACCGCCTGAGCGACGTGGCGGCGCGGCTCGAGGCGCTGGGCCTGAGCCCGGCGGAGGCGGCACTGGCGCGGATGCACGCGCCCGCGGCGCTGGTGCCGTCCCTGGCCGAGGAGGCCGAGACGCTGGAGGGCTACCTCTTCCCCGCCTCCTACGACGTACCCGTCCACGACGATCTGGACACGGTGCTCGCGCGGCTGGTGCGGCGCTTCGAGCAGGAGCTCGACGCCCTCACCCAGGCCGAGCTGGAGGCCAACGGCCTCGACGTGCACGCCTGGGTGACGCTCGCGTCGATGGTGCAGGCCGAGGCGGCCAACGACGAGGAGATGCCGATCATCGCCGGCGTGTTCCTCAACCGGCTCGATCTCGGCATGCCGCTGCAGTCCGATCCCACCGTCGCCTACGGGCTGGGCAAGGATCTGCCGCAGCTCGACTTCCCGGGCGGCGACTTCGAGGTCGATCACCCCTGGAACACCTACACCCGCGACGGCTTGCCGGCGGGCCCGATCGGCAACCCCGGGCGCGCGGCGCTGCGGTCGGTGCTGGAGCCCGAGCGCACCGACGACGACGGCGGCGCCTGGCTCTACTTCCTGCACGGCCGCGACGCGTCGGGCCCCGTGTTCCGGCCCAACCTCGACTTCGACAGCCACCTGCGCGACATCGCCCTCTACCTGCAGCGTTGAGATCATGAACGGGGCATGCAGGGCCCGTCATCAAGGCCACGCGAGCGCGTGATAGCCTGATCCGATCGAGCGGGGAGACCCCGCGAAGCTCACGCACGGCACGGCTCGAGGGCAGGGCCGTGCGCCTTGGAGGAGATACATGAAGCGACTCTTCGCCACCTTCGGTGCCGCGCTGCTCGTCATGGGCCTGTTCGGTACCGGCCTAGCGCAGGGCGATTCGCCCGACCGACTCGTGCTCGGCATGGTCCCCAGCCGCGAGGCCGACCGCATCGTCGACGACCTCGTGCCGATCGCGGAGATGCTCACGGAGCGGATCGGCGTCGAGGTCGACACCTTCGTCTCCACCAACTTCGTGGCCCTGGTCGAGGCCGTCGGCACCGGCCGCGTCGACATCGGCCTGTTCGGCCCCGCCGGCCTGGTACAGGCGATGGACGTGCATGGCGCCGAAGTGATCCTGGCCTCGGTGCGCCGCGGCAGCACCCAGTACCGCGCGCAGTTCAACGTCCGCTGCGACAGCGGCATCACCGAGTTCGAGCAGCTGCGCGGCGGCACCATCGCCTGGGTCGATCCCGGCTCCGCCTCGGGCTACCAGTTCCCCTTCGTCACCCTGAAGCACACCTACGACATCGATCCCGACACCGAGATGACCCAGATCTTCGCCGGCTCGCACGACGGCGCGGCGCTGGCCGTGTACAACGGTGACGTCGACGTGTCGGTCACCTTCGGCGGCTCGCCCGGCTCCGACGGCCGTGAGTCCATCCTGAACGACTTCCCGGATGCGCTCGAGGTCATCTGCATCCTCGGTTACAGCGACTGGATCCCCAACGACGGCGCGGTCGTGCGCGCCGGGCTCGATCCGGACTTGGTGGAGCGGATCATCGAAGGGATGATGGACCTCGCCAGCACCGAGGAGGGTCGCGCGCTGACCGACTCGATGTTCAACGTGACCGAATGGGCGCGCATCGGCCCCGACGCCTACGACATCGTCCGCGAGGTCTCCGCGACCTTCGCTCGCTGATCAGCGAGCGCGTCCTGAACGCGCTTCGTTTGGTCGCATGGCGCCCCACCGGCTCGGAGCCGGTGGGGCGCATTCGTTATAGACTCTGGCGTGTCCCACATCACCTTCTCGGACGTCGAGGTCACCTACAAGACCGGTCTGGTGGCCCTCAGGGGGGCCACCCTCGAGATCCCGCGCGGCCAGTTCGTGGTGATCGTGGGCCTCTCCGGCGCGGGCAAGTCGACGTTGATCCGCACGATCAACAACCTGGTGGTCCCGAGCCGCGGTGACGTCGCGATCGACGGCCGCTCGGTCACCAAGGCGAAGGGCCAGGAGTTGCGCAAGCTGCGCTCCGACATCGGGATGATCTTCCAGACGTTCAACCTGGTGAAGCGCTCCTCGGTGCTGCGCAACGTGCTCGCCGGGAGGCTCGGGGCGGTGCAGCCGCTGCGCGGCGTGCTGGGGCTCTTCCCGAAGACCGACGTGGCGCTCGCGCACGACTGCCTGCAGCGCGTGGGCATCCCGGAGAAGGCGTTCGTGCGCGCCGACACCCTCTCGGGCGGACAACAGCAGCGCGTCGGCATCGCCCGCGCCCTCGCGCAGGAGCCGTCGGTGATGCTCGCCGACGAGCCCGTCGCCAGCCTCGACCCACCGACCTCGCACGCGGTGCTGCGCGACCTCAAGCGCATCGCCCGCGAGGACGGCATCACCACCATCGTCAACTTGCACTTCATCGACATGGCGCGCGAGTACGCCGACCGCATCATCGGCATGCGCGACGGGCTGGTGGTGTTCGACGGTACCGCCGCGGAGGCCACCGACGCGGTCTTCGAGGCGATCTACGGGCGCCCGATCGACGAGGAGCGCGACCTCCGTGGCCGTTCCTGATCCGGCCACGGCGCATGCCACCCCCCTGAAGCCCGGCTTCGCGGCGCGCCTGCTGAACTGGAGCACCTGGGCCGTCATCGCCGCGCTGTTCGTGGTCTCGGTGCAACAGACCGGCTTCGGCTTCGACGGCCTGGCCGAGGGGGCCGTCGACTTCGCGCGCTTCTTCCGGCGCCTGGCGCCCGATTGGACCGCCCTGCCCCAGATCTGGGCGCCGCTGATCGAGACGCTGCAGATCGCCTACCTGGCGACCATCTTCGGCACCTTGCTGGGGCTGCCGCTGATCTTCCTGGCCTCGAACAACACCACCGTCAACACGCCGGTGATGGTGGTGGCGCGCTCCATCCTGACGGTGCTACGCAGCATCCCCGACCTGCTCTACGCGGCCATCCTGGCGCCGATCCTGGCCCCGGGACCGCTGCCGGGCGTGGTGGCGCTGACGATCTTCACCATGGCGGTGCTGGCGAAACTGACCTCCGAGACGGTCGAGTCGGTGGATCCCGGGCCGCTCGAGGCGCTCAAGGCCGTCGGTGCCGGACGCCACCGGATGATCATGTACGGCGTGCTGCCGCAGATCTCGGCCACGCTCACCTCGTACGTGCTCTACATCTTCGAGATCAACGTGCGGGCCTCGGTGGTGATCGGCCTCGTGGGCGCCGGCGGCATCGGCAACCTCCTCAATCGCTACCTCTCGTTCTTCGACTACGGCGGCCTGGGGGCGCTGATCATCGTGGTGTTCTTCGTGGTGCTGGCCATCGACTCCTTGTCCGTGTGGGCGCGGTCGCGCCTCATCTGAGGGCCCCATGGCACGAGCGACGCTCGATCCGTCTTCGATCCCACCGACACCGCCCGCCGTGCGCCGCACCCGCGCGCTGGTGGTCGGCGGAGTGCTGCTGCTGCTGGCGCTGGTGCTCTACTTCGCCGCCACCATGAACTTCCCCACCTGGTCACGCGTCGCCAGCGGCCTCGAGCGCAACGCCGCACCGCTCCTGCGCGGCTTCGTGAACCCGCAGTGGGGCGTCTTCGAGTTGGCCTCGCGCGCGATGCTCGAGACCGTGTTCATGGCCGTGATCGGCACGGCCATCGGCGGCCTGCTCGCCTTCCCGATGGCCTTCCTGGCGGCCAACAACCTGCTCGGCAGCCGCCTGCTGGCGTTCCCGGGCAAGACCTTCCTGGTCGCCATCCGGACCTTCCCCGAGATCCTGTTCGCGATCATCTTCGTGGCGGCGATGGGACCCGGCCCGGTGGCCGGCATCCTGGCGATGGGCATCAACTCCATCGGCTTCCTCGGCAAGATCTTCTCCGACGTGGTGGAGGGCATCGACTCGGGCCCGAGCGAAGCGATCCGCGCCGCGGGCGGCAACGACCTACACGTGTTCTTCTACTCGGTGGTACCGCAGGTGCTGCCGGAGTTCGCCTCGTACTTGCTCTACCGCTTCGAGATCAACCTGCGCGCGGCCTCGATCCTGGGGCTCGTGGGCGCCGGCGGCATCGGCGCTCCGCTGATCCAGCGCCTCCAGTTCCGGCGCTGGGACGAGATCTCCATGATCATGATCGTGATCGTCGTGGTGATCATCGTGGTGGACACGCTCAGTTCGAGCGTGCGGCGACGGCTGGTGTGAGCC
>SLRS01000201.1 GCA_007130855.1 Trueperaceae bacterium
CACGTGGGCCCGGTCGGCTTGATGGCCAACGTGGGGGTGCAGTTGGCCGTCCTCTCCAGCGCCGGCGTCTTCATCGCCATCGCCGTGCGCCAGGCGTTCCTGCCGGTGTACCTCCAGGGCCTGGCGTACAGCGCCACGAGCATCGGGCTGATGCTGAGCCTGGGTGGGCTGGCCGCGCTGCTGGTGCGACCGCTGATGCCGCCGATCACCCGCGCCCTGGGAGGGCCGGCGCGGGCACTGGTGGCGGCGATGGCGGTGGTGGCGCTGGGCGTCGGGCTCACCGGCCTGCTGGGCACCTACGGGGCGCTGGTGCTGCTCACGATGGCCGCGGGCCTGGGCACGGGGCTGGGCTTGCCGCTCTCGATCGTCACGGTCGCCTCGCACGTCGATCGGCGGCAGCGAGGCCTGGCGCTGGGTCTGCGGTTGTCGCTCAACCGAGTGGCGCAGCTCGCCGCGCCGGTGGCGATCGGAGCTGTGATCGCCGCCGCGGGGTTCGCGCTCGGCTTCGCCCTGGCCGGAGCGCTGCTGGCGCTGTTGACGCTCGCGGCGGCCTTGCGGGTGCCCGCGTTCGAACGGCGCGCCGACGCGCTCGACGGCGGCTGACGGCGGCCGACACCGAGCGGGCCGATCGGTGACGGCCGCCTCGACCTGCTGGCACGCTCGTCGCCGACCACACAGCGTTCGCCGCGCCTCCCGGCCTAGGATGCCGATGGCCACGCCCGAGGCTGGGCCCCGGACGAGGCGCGCCGTCCCTGCTCACGCCGAGTCGAGGCATCGTGCCTGCGGACGGGCCGCCGCTGCGACGGGCGTCGACTATGGAGGCACGCCATGGCGTGGACGTTGTTGATCATCGCCGGACTGTTCGAGACCGCCTGGGCGGTCGGGCTGAAGTACACCGAGGGTTTCTCGCGGCTCGTACCGAGCCTGCTGACCGGCGCGGCCATCGTGGTCAGCATGGGACTGCTGGGCATCGCCGCCCGTGAAGTGCCGATCGGCACGGCGTACGTGGTCTGGGTGGGGATCGGTGCACTCGGGACCGCCGTGCTGGGGGTGGTGCTGTTCGCGGAGCCTTTGACCTTCGCGCGCTTCGGCTTCCTGCTGCTGTTGCTCGTGGCCATCATCGGACTGCGCCTCACCGGTGGCGTGCCCTGAGCGACGCCCGCAGCGCCGCGCCGGACCGAGCCGTCGCGAGACGGCGGTACACACGTCCCGAGAACCTGTCGGAGAAGGCCCCACGCGGAGGGTCGGGCTCGCGACCTACGCTGTGACGCGAGACTGTACTGGTCGTACGGCGCGCGCGCCGGGCGCGCGTACGATACGACCTGACTTTTTGCTGGAAGGGGTCCTGCATGGCTACACGTCGCGTCGTCGTCGAGGGGAACGAGGCTGCCGCTCGTATCGCCCACCTCACCAACGAGGTGATCGCGATCTACCCGATCACTCCCGCCTCGGGCATGGGCGAAATGGCGGACGCTTGGTCGTCCAAGGGCCGTCGCAACCTGTGGGGCGTCGTCCCCGAGGTCGTGCAGATGCAGAGCGAGGCCGGCGCAGCCGGCGCCGTGCACGGGTCGTTGCAGGCGGGTTCGCTGACCACCACCTTCACCGCCTCGCAGGGGCTCTTGTTGATGTACCCGAACATGTTCAAGATCGCCGGTGAACTGACCCCGGCCGTCTTCCACATCGCCGCGCGCGCGCTCGCCACGCACGCGTTGTCGATCTTCGGCGACCACTCCGACGTCATGTCGGTGCGCTCGGCCGGCTGGGGGATGCTGTTCGCCAACTCGCCCCAGGAGGCGCAGGACATGGCGCTGGTGGCGCAGATGGCCACGCTGGCCACGCGCGTGCCGTTCCTGCACATCTTCGACGGCTTCCGCACCAGCCACGAGGTCAACGTCGTCGAAGAACTCGACGAGGCGACCGTGCGCGCGCTGATCGACGACGAGTTGGTCCGCGCCCACCGGGCCCGGGCGCTCACGCCCGATCGCCCGCTGATCCGCGGTACCGCACAGAACCCCGACGTGTACTTCCAGGCGCGCGAGGCCGCCAACCCGTACTACGCGGCCGTTCCGGCTGCGGTCGAGCGCGCCATGCGGCGCCTCGAGGAGGCTACCGGTCGTGCCTACCACACCTACGAGTACCGCGGCGCGCCGGACGCAGAACGCGTCTTGGTGCTGATGGGCTCAGGGGTCGGTGCGGCACGCGAGGCCGTGGCCAAGCTGGTCGCCGACGGCGAGCGGGTGGGCGTGCTCACCGTCCGCCTGTTCCGGCCCGTCGACCCCGAGGCCATGTTGGCAGCGCTTCCCCAGAGCGTCACCGGCCTGGCGGTGCTCGACCGCACGAAGGAGCCCGGCGCGCTGGGCGAGCCGCTCTACCAGGACGTCGTCACCGCCGTGTCGCGCGCCTGGCCGGCTGGCCGCGCCAAGCCCGAGGTGATCGGCGGCCGCTACGGTCTGGCCTCGAAGGAGTTCACGCCGGCGATGGCGAAGGCTGCGCTCGACGAACTGCGCACCGAGGTGCCGCTGCACAGCTTCACGCTCGGCATCATCGACGACGTCAACCACACCAGCCTCAAGCACGACCCGGCGTTCGTCACCGAGCCCGACGACATCACCCGGGGCGTCTTCTACGGTCTCGGCAGCGACGGCACCGTGGGCGCCACCCGCAACACGGTCATCATCATCGGCGAGCAGACCGATCTGCACGCCCAGGGCTACTTCGTGTTCGATTCGAAGAAGGCGGGGGCGGTCACCGTCTCGCACCTGCGCTTCGGCCCCGAGCCGATCGAGTCCACCTACCTGATCACCCAAGCCGAGTTCGTCGGCGTGCACCAGTTCGAGTTCGTCGACAAGTTCGATGTGCTGGCGCTGGCCAAGAAGGGCGCGACGGTGCTGCTCAACAGCCCCTACGGCCCGGACGAGGTGTGGGACCACCTACCCCTCGAGATGCAGACGAAGCTGCTCGAGCTCGACGCGAAGTTCTACGTCGTCGACGCGCTCTCGGTCGCTCGCGGCGCCGGCATGGGCGGGCGCATCAACACCGTCATGCAGGCCTGCTTCTTCGCCCTCTCGGGCGTGCTGCCGCGCGACGAGGCCATCGCCCAGATCAAGGCCTCCATCGACCGCTCCTACGGCAAGCGTGGCCGGGCGGTACTCGAACGGAACTACGCCGCCGTGGACGCGGCCCTGGCGGGCTTGCACCAGGTGACGTTGCCGAGCGAGGCCGAGGCCACCAAGCGCCTGCGTCCGGCGGTACCGCCGACCGCTCCCGATTTCGTGCAGCGTGTGACCGCGCGCATCATCGAAGGCCACGGCGACCTGCTGCCCGTCTCGGCGCTGCCGGTCGACGGCACCTTCCCGACGGCCACGAGCCAGTACGAGCGCCGCTCGATCGCGGTCGACGTGCCGATCTGGGAGCCCGAACTCTGCACCCAGTGCGCCCTGTGCGCCATCGTCTGCCCGCACGCCACGATCCGCATCAACGCCTACGAGCCCGAGCGGCTCGAGGGTGCGCCCGAAGGCTTCAAGTCGGTGCCGTGGAAGGGCAAGGACCCTGCCATGGCTGGCTACGCCTTCACGGTCCAGCTCGCGCCCGAAGACTGCACCGGCTGCGGCGTCTGCGTCGACGTGTGCCCGGCGCGCGACAAGAGCGAGGCCAAGCGCAAGGCCATCAACATGCGTCCGAAGCTCGATCACCTCGAGACCGAGCGCGAGACCTGGAGCTTCTTCCGCACCATCCCCGAGCCGCGGCCCGACTGGGACGCCGAGACGCCGATCAAGGCCTCGCAGCTGCGCCAACCGCTGTTCGAGTTCTCGGGCGCCTGCGCCGGCTGCGGCGAGACGCCCTACCTGAAGCTCGTGAGCCAGATGTACGGCGATCGCATGCTCGTCGCCAACGCCACGGGCTGCTCGTCGATCTACGGCGGCAACCTCCCCACCACTCCGTGGGCGCAAGATGCCGATGGCCGCGGGCCGGCCTGGGCGAACTCGCTGTTCGAGGACAACGCCGAGTTCGGTCTGGGCCTGCGCCTCGGCGTCGACGCTCAGCACGAGCTGGCAGTGCGCATGCTGGAGCAGCTGCGCGGCGAGCTCGGTGGCGAACTGGTCGATGCGCTGGTGGAGTACAGCACGGTCGAAGTGGGCGACGACGCCGCGATCGCCGCGCAGCGCGAGCGCGTCGCGAGCCTGCGTGAGCGCCTGAAGGACCTCGAGGATGGCGACCACGCCGTCGCCGTCCGGCACCTGCAGGACGTGGCCGACGCGCTCGTACCGCGCTCGGTGTGGATCGTCGGCGGCGACGGATGGGCCTACGACATCGGTTCGTCGGGCCTCGACCACGTGATGGCCTCCGGCCGGGACGTGAACATCCTGGTGCTCGACACCGAGGTCTACAGCAACACCGGCGGGCAGGCGTCGAAGTCCACGCCTCGCGCCGCGATCGCGAAGTATGCCGCGGCCGGCAAGGCCAGCGGCAAGAAGGACCTGGGCATGGTCGCGATGTCGTACGGGAACGTCTACGTAGGGCAGATCGCGATGGGCGCCAACCCTGCCCACGCGGTGAGGGTCATGCGCGAGGCGGCCGCCTGGCCGGGGCCGTCACTGGTGATCGCGTACAGCCACTGCATCGCCCATGGGATCGAGATGTCGACTTCGATGAGCCACCAGCGCGACGTGGTGCGCAGCGGTATCTGGCCACTCTTCCGGTTCGATCCGCGCCTGTCCGGTGACGAGGCTGGCACCCCGATGCAGCTCGATTCGCGCAAGCCCAGCATTCCCTTCGAGGCCGTCGCGCAGAAGGAGGGCCGCTACGCCATGCTCACGCGCGCACACCCCGAGCGCGCCAAGGACCTCTTCCGTCTGGCCCAGGCCGACGTGAACGCCCGTTGGATGCTCTACGAGCAGCTCGCCGGTGTCTCCCGCGCGCGGCCCAACAGCAGCGACGTGCACCCCGCCGGTACCGACACGACCGAGGAGGCTTGAGATGGCCGTCGATCTGCGCACGACCTACCTGGGGCTCGAGCTCGCCAATCCGTTGCTCGCGGCGGCTTCGCCGCTGACGGGTGAGGTCGCCAGCCTGCAGGCGCTCGAGGGAGCCGGCGTAGGCGCCGTGGTGCTGCGCTCGCTCTTCGAAGAGCAGATCGAGCACGAGGAGATGGCCGCACAGGACCTCTTCTTGCAGGGCGCGGAGATCTCGCCCGAGATCACCGGCTTCTTCCCCGAACTCGAGGACTACAACGCTGGCCCCGATGCGTACCTCGGCCTCATCCAGCAGGCCAAGCGGGTGTTGTCGGTCCCGGTGATCGCCAGCCTCAATGGCCACACCAAGGGTGGCTGGACGCGTTACGCCTCGCTGTTCGAGGAGGCCGGCGCCGACGCCATCGAGCTCAACGTCTACTTCCTGGCGACCGACCCGGGCGTGTCCTCGGCCGACGTCGAACAGCGCTACATCGACCTGGTCGCCTCGGTGACCTCGCAGGTGAAGGTGCCGGTGTCGGTCAAGATCGGCCCGTTCTTCTCCTCGCTCCCGAACTTCGTGCTGCGGGTCATCGACGCGGGCGCGAAGGGGATGGTGCTGTTCAACCGCTTCGTGCAGCCCGACGTGTTCCTCGACGAGCTCACGGTCGGGCCGCGCCTCGTGCTCTCCGAGCCCGAGGAGGCGCGCCTGGCGCTGCGCTGGATCGCCATCCTGCGCGGCTACACCGAGGCCTCGTTGGCGGCCAACAGCGGCGTCCACGACGCGGCCGCCGCGGTCAAGTTGCTGCTCGCCGGCGCCGACGTGGTGCAGGTCGCGAGCTGCTTGATCCAGCGCGGGCCCTATCACGCCGAGACGATCCTGCGGGGCATGCGGGCGTGGATGGAGGACGGCGAGTACGAGAGCGTGGCGCAGCTGCGCGGCAGTCTCAGCCAGCGCAACGTCCCCGATCCGGAGGCGTTCGAGCGCGCGAACTACATGAAGGCGCTGGTGACGTACACCAGCGAGCACGGCTAGCACGCGGCATTCGCGTCGGCGATGCGCTACCGTGAGGGTATGCACTCGGTGCCACAGCGTAGCCGGCGCTCGAAGGAACGCCTACCGTTCGAGGTGGCCTGGGTCGAGCTCGACACCGCCCCGGGCCACCTCGGCTTGGCGATGGCGCCTGGGCGACGCGAGTTCGCGTGGACGCCGGCGCCCGAGCCCGCAGCCGGTGCGACCGACCCCTCGGGAGTCGCTGTCGAGCCGGTAGGCGAGCCATCGGGCGGCGCCGAGGTGCCTGCGACTGCCGCAGGCGTGCCAGTGGGCGGGGCCGACGTCGCGCCTCAGGGCGTGGCCGACGATCCCGGAGCCCACGAGCAGGCACGCGAGCGCGTGCAGGCACGCGAGCGCGAGCAGGCACGCGAGCGCG
>SLRS01000279.1 GCA_007130855.1 Trueperaceae bacterium
CGTTACGGGCGCCGGCTGGCGCTGCTGTTCCTCGACCTCGACGGCTTCAAGGCGGTGAACGACGCCTTCGGCCACGAGGCCGGCGACGCCATCTTGCAGGAGGCGGCGAGGCGCCTGCGCGCCTGCCTGCGGCGCAGCGACACCCTCGCGCGCTTCGGCGGTGACGAGTTCACGGTGCTGGTCTCGGAGATCCAGGCGGTCGGCGACGCGCGCGAGGTGGCGCAGGCGTTGCTGCACGCGCTGCTCGAGCCCTTCGAGGTGCACGGGAACCGCGTCGCCCTGACGGCCTCGATCGGCCTGAGCATCTACCCCGACGACGCCCAGGACGCGGCGCAACTCAAGCGCCACGCCGACGCCGCGATGTACCGCGTGAAGTCCGGTGGCCGCAACGGCTTCTGCTGCTACGAAGCGCGCGAGCCCTGCGCGCTGTTCGCGAGCGCCGTGTGAACCGTCGCGCGGACGCGAGTGCGGGGTGTGGCGGGACGCGCCGGCCGCCGGAGCCGGTTGGGCGAATCTCATCTCGGTACCCGATAGTGAGGCGTAGACTAGATTCACGGCGCATGGTCTTGTCGACCGGCGACCGCCACCGTGACGGGGGTTGATCAGTGGGCGTAAGACGAACGACGCAAGCCTCCGAAGTGGCTGCGAGTGCGAGCTTCCTCGATCAGGTCGACGGTCTGCGGACGTTGCTGCAGCAGGCGCCGACCGGCCTGATCGCGGCCGAAGCCCCCTCGGGGCGCATCATCATGGTCAACGAGGAGGCCGAGCGCATCCTCGGATGGTCGCCGGGCCCGGCCGCGAGTCGCGTCGAACCCGGCCCCTTGGGCGGCAGCGACGCCGACGACACGCCCGACAATCCTCTCGAGCACCCGCTGGCGCGGGCGCTGGCGGGCGCTGACGTGCGCAACGCGAGCATCGACTGTCAGGGGAGCGACGCGCTGGTGCGCCTGTGCGTGAACGCATCCCCGGTGCGCTCGTCGAGCGGTCGCATCCTCGGCGCGGTGACGACGTTCGTCGACCTCGGCGAGCGGCCCTTGCCCGGCCACGCGCAGCGCGCCGACGACCGCCCACGCGACGCCCTGCGCTCCGCGAGCGAGCTCGAACGCCTGCAAGCCAACCTCATCGCGATGTCGGCCGGGCTCGAGGACAAGGTGCAGTTGGCGTACCAGGCGCAGCATGACTTCCTGACCGGTCTGCCCAATCGGGTCCTGTTCGAGGAGCGGCTCGAGCGTGCGGTGACGAGCGCGGAGCGCTACGGCCGCAGACTGGCCCTGCTCTTCCTCGATCTCGACGGTTTCGTGACGGTGAACGACACGTTCGGGCGCGACGCCGGCGACCGGATCTTGAAGGACGTGGCGCGGCGGCTCCAGCACAGCCTGCGGCGCAGCGACACGCTGGCCCGCTTCGGCGGCGACGAGTTCGTCGTGCTCGTCTCCGAGATCAAGGAGCTCGACGACGCGAGCGAGGTGGGTCTCGCGCTGCTCGCCAGTCTGGTGGAGCCCTTCGAGGTACCCGGTAGCCGGCTGACCCTCACGGCCTCCGTCGGCGTGAGCATCTTCCCCGACGATGCCAAGGATGCCAAGGAGCTCGAGCGCCATGCCGACGCCGCCATGTACCATGCGCAAGAGTCCGGCAGCAACGGCATCAGCCTGTTCGGGTCGCCCGACCGGCACGTGCTCTTCGCGAGCGACCGGTACGGGCCCTCGTGAAGCGTCGCGGAGCGACGGTCGCAGCCGGCGTGCGCCCTCGCGGGGAGGCGGCGCCGGCAAGCGGCTAGACGACGAGCCACGCCGCTGGCGACAGCGGCTCGATGATGGCACGGCCGCCATCGACCGGGCATGGCGACACCACAGCGGAGGGAGTACGTGGACCGAGAGAGCATTCCCGACAGCAGCGTGAACGGACCCGGCGAGGAGCACGCCGCAGAGACGAGCCTCCACGCGCACATCGAGGGGCTCTGGTTCCTGCTCGAGCAGGCCCCGATGGGTCTCGTGGTGGCCGAAGCCCCATCCGGGCGCATCGTCGTCTTCAACGACGAGGCCGCGCGCATCCTGGGGCACCCGCTCATCCCCGCGGCGAGCGACACCGAGTACGTCTCCTACGGTGCCATCCACATCGACGGCACGCCGCTCGAGCCCGAGGAGCACCCGCTCGCGCAAGCCCTCGCCGGCTACGACGTGCGTGATGAGACCGTCCGCTACCGCCGCGGCGACGGTACGGTCGTGCGACTCTCGGTCAACGCTTCGCCGATCCGCTCCGCCAGTGGGCGCATCCTCGGGGCTACCACCACCTTCATCGACGTGACCGAACGCTACTTGCTCGAGACCCGCGTTCGCTCGCGGCTCGAGCGCTTGGTCGAGGCACGCTCGCTCGAGGCGACCGAGCGCGCCTCCGAGCTCGACAGGTTGAACGGCAGCCTGATGGCCATCTCGAACGGGCTCGAGGAGCGGGTGCGTCAACGCACCGCACAGCTGGCGTACCAGGCCCAGCACGACGCCCTCACGGGGCTGCCCAACCGGGTGCTGTTCGAGGAACGACTCGAGCGCGCGGTGGCGAGCGCCGAGCGTTACGGGCGCCGGCTCGCCATCCTCTTCCTCGACCTCGACGGCTTCAAGCTCGTCAACGACACCTTCGGTCACGACGTGGGCGACCGTGTGCTGAAGCAGGCCGCGCGACGGCTGCGGTCGGCCTTGCGGCGCAGCGACACGCTGGCGCGCTTCGGCGGTGACGAGTTCGTGGTGCTCGTGTCCGAGATCAAGGAACCCGACGACGCGCGCGAGGTGGCGCTCGCGCTGCTCAGCGCGTTGATCGAGCCCTTCGAGGTCCCGCGCAACCGCGTGACCCTGAGTGCCTCGATCGGCGTGAGCATCTTCCCGGACGATGCCCAAGACGCAGCGAAGCTCAGGCGCCACGCGGACACGGCGATGTACCAGGCCAAGGAGTCCGGCGGTAACCGGGTCGGCGTGTACCGCAGCCTCGAAGACCAGGCGCTCTTCGCCACGAGCTTCATCGCCGCGCAAGACGAGTGACCGACGGGGCCGTCCGGAGCAGCAGCCGATCGGCTGGCCCGCCACCCCGTTGACCCGACGCCGCGAGCCACGTAGACTCCTTGGGATGCGGCCCCACACCAGCATTCAGCGGATCCGCCGGCGCTTGCGGGTGATCGCGAACCGGCAGACGGTCGGGCTAGGTCCTGGGCCGATGCGGTAGCGGCGGGCCTGGGCCCGCCATGACACGACACCGCCCACGGCCCCTGGGACGCACCTGCCCGGGGGCCTTCGTCTGCCTGGGCGCCGGGGCGGTAGTCCCAGCGCCACGACTGCCCGGAAGGACACCAGCATGCCTCCTCGCACGCTCTTCGACAAGGTCTGGGACGCCCACACGGTGCGCACCCTCGACAATGGCCAGACCCAGCTCTTCATCGGCACGCACCTGATCCACGAGGTCACCAGCCCACAGGCGTTCGGGATGCTCGAAGACCTCGGCCTGAGCGTCCGGATGCCAGCGCGCACCTTCGCGACCGTCGACCACATCGTGCCTACCGACCAGCGCGAGGAACCCTTCGCCGACGCGCTCGCCGACCAGATGATCAAGGCCCTGCGCGCGAACTGCCTGCGCCACGGCATCACCTACTTCGACCTGCACTCGGGGTTGCAGGGCATCGTCCACATGGTTGGCCCGGAGCAAGGCATCACCCAGCCCGGCAGCACCATCGCCTGCGGTGACTCGCACACCAGCACCCACGGTGCCTTCGGGGCGATCGCCTTCGGCATCGGGACCAGCCAGGTACGCGACGTGCTGGCGACCCAGACGCTGGCCATGAGCAAGCCGAAGCTGCGCCGCATCGAGGTGAACGGCACGCTGCGGCCCGGCGTGTATGCCAAGGACGTGATCTTGCACATCATCCGGACGCTGGGTGTCAACGGTGGCATCGGCTTCGCCTACGAGTACGCCGGCGAGGTGTTCGACGCGCTGAGCATGGAGGAGCGCATGACGGTCTGCAACATGTCGATCGAAGGGGGCGCCCGGTGCGGCTACGTCAACCCGGATCAGACCACCTTCGACTACCTCGCCGGGCGCCCCTACGCGCCACAGGGCGCCGCCTGGGACGAGGCCGTGGTGCGCTGGCGGGCGCTCGCGAGCGACCCGGGCTGCAGTTACGACGACGTCGTCGTGATCGACGCCGCCGACATCGCCCCTACCGTCACCTGGGGCATCAACCCGGGGCAGGCGATCGCGATCGACGAGGCCGTGCCGCATCCGGACCGCGTCCGGGCCGACGAGCGAGCGAGCGTCGAGGAGGCGCTGGCGCACATGCAGCTCACCCCCGGCCAACCGATCCAAGGCACGAAGATCGATGTCGCCTTCCTCGGTTCGTGCACCAACGCGCGCCTCTCCGACTTCCGCGAGGTGGCGGCGGTCCTGGGCGGTCGGCGCGTGGCGCCGGGCGTCCATGCCATCGCAGTACCGGGCTCGACGCTCGTCAAGGAGGCCTGCGAGCGCGAGGGCATCGATCGCGTGCTCATCGACGCCGGCTTCGAGTGGCGCGCGGCGGGCTGCTCGATGTGCCTGGCGATGAACCCGGACAAGCTCGTCGGCGACCAGCTCTGCGCCAGCAGCAGCAACCGCAACTTCAAGGGCCGTCAGGGCTCGGCCAGTGGCCGGACGGTGCTGATGAGCCCGGTGATGGTGGCCGCCGCGGCCGTGACCGGTGTGATCAGCGACGCCCGCGCGGTGTTCGGCGCCGGCGCGAAGGTGAGCGCCTGATGGCCGCCATCGCCCCCATCCGCACGGTCACCGGTCGCGGCGTCGTGGTCGCCGGCGACGACATCGACACCGACCGGATCATCCCCGCGCGCTTCTTGCGCTGCGTCACCTTCGACGACCTGGCCGAGGGCCTGTTCCTCGACGTCCGCATCGACGAGGACGGCCGGCCGACCGGCCATCCGCTCGATCGGAGCGAGCATGCCGGCGCCAGCGTGCTGGTATCGGGCCGCAACTTCGGCTGCGGCAGCTCGCGCGAGCACGCCCCGCAGGCGATCGCCCGGGCGGGCTTCCGGGCCGTGATCGCCGGGAGCTTCGCGGAGATCTTCTTCGCGAACGCCACCACCTTGGGCCTGGTGTGCCTGGCCCTCGACGAGGGGCCGTTGGCTCGGCTCCAGGCCGCGATCCAGGCCGAGCCCTCAGCCACGTTGACGATCGACGTGGCCGAGGCGAGCGTGACCTGCGCCGACCAGCGCTACCCGGGCCGCATCGCCGACACCGCTCGCAGCGTGCTGCTGACGGGCCGCTACGACCCGCTCGCGGAACTGCTCGCAGGTAGCGACGCCATCGACGCGGTGGCGGCCAACCTACCCTACGTCGGGGCTGCCGGAGGCGCCCGGTGAGCGGCACCGGCGGTCGCTACCGCATCGCCGTGCTGCCGGGCGACTTCATCGGCCCCGAGGTGATCGAGGCCACGGTCCACGTGCTCGAGGCCTTGGCGCCGCGCGCCGGCTTCACCCTCGAACTCGAGCGGCATCCGTTCGGTGGCGGCGCCTACGAGGCCTTCGGGCTGCCGCTGCCGGAGGCGACGCTGGCCGCCTGCTCGGCGAGCGACGCGGTGCTGATGGGCTCGGCCGGCGGACCCGTAGGCGATCACGCCTGGAACCGCCTGCCGCGCGAACTGCGCGTCGAGAGCGGCATCCTGAACTTGCGCAAGCACCTCGGCGTGTTCGCGAACCTCCGTCCGGTGATGGTGTTCCCGGGGCTCGAGCACCTGTCGCCGCTCAAGGCCGAGGTCGCCAGCGGCACCGACATGCTGATCGTGCGCGAGCTGACCGGCGGGATCTACTTCGGCAGACCGTCCGAGAACACGCCGCAGCGAGGCCTGTCGACCGACGTGTACGAGCGCTACGAGGTGGAGCGCATCGCGCGAGTCGCGTTCGAGGCGGCACGCGAGCGCAGCGGCCGCGTCACCAGCGTCGACAAGGCCAACGTGCTCGACGTGTCGCAGTTCTGGCGCGACGTCGTCGTGGGCGTCCACCGCTCGGAGTTCCCGGACCTGGCGCTCGACCACCTCTACGTCGACAATGCCGCGATGCAGCTCGTGCGTGAGCCGGCCCGCTTCGACGTGATCGTGACCGCCAACTTGTTCGGCGACATCCTCTCCGACCTCGCGGCGGTGATCCCGGGCTCGCTGGGGCTCCTGCCGTCGGCCAGCCTCGGCGGCCCGGTCGGCCTGTACGAGCCGATCCACGGGAGCGCTCCCGACATCGCCGGCACCGATCAGGCCAACCCGGTGGGCACGCTGCTCTCGGCCGCCATGATGCTGCGTCACGGCCTCGACCAGCACTCGGCGGCCGAGGCCCTCGAGGCC
>SLRS01000041.1 GCA_007130855.1 Trueperaceae bacterium
CTCGTAGTGGCCTTCGGCGGCGCCCACGGGGACGATGGTGACGTAGTCGCTGAGGCCGGCCGGACCGCGCCAGGTCACCGCGAAGGTGGCGCCCGCGACGACCTCGGCGGGGGCTTCGACGCTCACGGACGCCGGCGTGACGTGCAAGGCGCGTCGGGCCAGGATCGTGTCCGACTGCCCGGTCATGTAGCGCAGTTCGTAACGTCCGGCGTCGATCGGCGCGAGCAGGTCGCCCGGGTTGAGGTTGGTATCGAAGTAGTCCCCGTAGCTTCCCTCCGGGGCGCCCTCGGGGACCACGGTCACGTAGTCACCTCGGTTGGCGGGTCCCTGCCAGGCGACCTCGAAGCCGGCTCCGGCCGTGACCTCGTCGGGTGCGTCGAGCTCGGCGACCGCGGCTCGCGAGAGGAAGGCCGGGCTCCGGCCGACCACCCGGCTGCCCCCCTCGGGCAGGGTCAGATGGTAGCGGACTTCGAGTCGGCCCGGCTCGTCCGGGATCCGTAGGATCGCCTCACCGGACGAGCCGGCCGTGCCGGTCGAGTCCAGGTAGACATCGTCTCCTGCGTCGGCAGGGGCGATCGCCAGCCAGTTGTTGTCGCCGGGAGGGGCACCGTGGTAACGAACGTCGACCAGCGCACCCGCCGTCGGATCGGTGGGCGTGACCATGATGGTGACCACCGTGGCAGGTTCGAGTTCGAACGTGAAGGCGTTGTCGGCGTCGGGCGTGATCGCCAGCCCTGCCATCGTCAGCGACGCCGAAGCGAAGGCATCGGCCACCTCCGCGCGGTAGCTCCCCGCCGGGAGCGCCGCTCGGAAGGAGCCGCCGCCCGCGGCGGCGAACGCGGTGGACTCGCCCTTGACGCCGTCGACGAACAGCACGCTGGCGCCATCGAGGGCAGGTTCGCCGCGGCGCGTCAGCATGACGGTGACGGGGTAGGTCGCCGCACTGGGCGCCACTTGGGCGGCGCGGCCGAGGGCAGCCGCCAGGCTCGCAGCACTGGCAGCGTTCTCGAACGCAGCGAGTCCCGCGAAGGTGCGCGCGGCCGCGTCGCTGAGCGCGAAGCCGATGATCCTGACGTCGACCTCGTGGCCCGCGGCGGTGAGACGCTCGATCGCCGCGCGCACGTCACCACCGCACGATTCGGCTCCGTCGGTGACCAGGACGATCACCACCTTGCCTTCGATCCCGCTGATGTCCTGCGCTGCCAGGTCGAGCGAATGGGCGATGGGCGTGGCGCCCTTGGCCTGGGTGGCACGGATCGTGCGGAGCAGCTCGTCGCGATCGAAGCCTGCAACGGGTACGACCAAGGCACTGTCCTCGCAGGCGCCGTCCTCGAGCGCGGCGACCTGCGACCCGTACACCCGTAGTCCGACGTTGAGCCCGGGCATGTCGGGCAGGCGCGTGGTGAACTCGGTGAGAGCCTCCTTGGCGGCCGTGATGCGGTACTGGCCGTCCTCGAGTTGCAGGAACATCGAGCCGGAGGCGTCGAGGATGAGCAAGACGGTCGTGGCCTGGCCGTGCGCCGTCGAGGCGAGCACGAGCGCGAGGAAGGAGGCCATGAGTGCACCAGAGGTCGAGCGCCGGAATCCCATCATGAGAGCCTCCGACGAGCGTCGCGGCGCTCGTGATGCGAGGAGCTTAGCAGGAGGCGGGCCGGCCAGGGCGTGCGCTGTAACCTCGCCAAGTAGCCGTGCGCGTGGCCCGTACCCGCCCCGGCCGTCATGAGGTGCCCTGCCCGACCATGTCCGTGACGACGACGGCCGACACTGGACCATGCCCGACGACCGAGCGAACGACAGCGGCCGCCACGACAGCACAGGGCGCAGCCGCTCGCTCACCATCGACAACGGCCGCGGCGAACGTCTGGCGGCGCGGCTCGATCTGCCGAGCGCCGACGAACCCGTCGCGGTGGTGCTGCTCGCTCACTGCTTCACCTGCTCGAAGGACCTGCGCGGGCTTCGCCACGTGGCGAGAGCACTGACCGATGCGGGGTTCGCCGTGTTGCGGCTCGACTTCACGGGCCTCGGTGCGAGCGAGGGCGAGTTCGAACACACGACCTTCTCCACCAACGTGGCCGACGTGCTCGCAGCGCTCGACTCGCTCGAGCGGGAGATGCCGCTGCCGTGCGTGCTCGTCGGTCACTCGCTCGGGGGCGCCGCCGTGCTGGCGGCGGCGCTGCAGCGGAGCGAGGTGCGCGCGGTCGCCGCCATCGCCGCCCCGGCCGACCCGGCGCATCTCACGAGCTTGCTCGACGGCGGTCTCGAGGCCATCGAGCGCGACGGTCACGCCACGATCGACATCGGCGGTCGGGCCTTCACGGTGCGGCGCGAGCTGATCGACGACCTCCGGGCGTCGGCGTTGCCGGCTGCGCTGGGGCGGCTGCAGCGGCCGCTCCTGATCCTGCACTCGCCCAGCGACGTTACGGTGCGCATCGGTCAAGCCGCCGACCTGTTCGCTGCTGCCTTGCATCCTAAGAGCTTCGTCGCCCTCGACGGTGCCGACCACCTGTTGAGCGAAAGCCGCGATGCGAGCTACGCCGGCGCGGTCATCGCTGTCTGGGCGCGGAGGCACGTGACCGGCTAGGCGGTCGGCGCCGGTCGGAAGCAGACGCCGCGGGCGGAGGCCCGCTCGCTCGCGCGGCATCGGGCATCGCTTCAGCCGCGACGAGCCCGTCCTCCAGGCGGCGAACGCGCCGTGACGAGGCACTCACCAGCGTCACCGCGATGATCCCGAGACCCACCAGCACCAGCATGAATGCGGCTCCGCGCCCCTCACCGCTGCCGATGAGCGGCCCGAGCCATGGCTCGAGGGCGCCCCCCGCGGCCATGGCGGGCTCGAAGACGTGCGCCGCCAGGCTGCCTGCCACCACGATCCCGACGGCCTGCGCGGCAGCGGTCAACACCAAGCGAAAGGCGAAGACGCGCCCGAGCACCTCAGGCGCGCCGTGCTCCTGGAAGACCAGCCGATGCAGTGCCAGCATCAGCGCCTGGGCGGCACCGAGCAAGGTGATGACGATGCCGATCCAGACGAGGTTGGGCCGCAAGCCGGTCAGGGTGGTGCCGAGGCCGACCGCGAGCGTGGCGATCAGGATCCCCGGGATCCGTCGCTCGGGCCCGCCCCAGACGCCGAGCGCGAGCGCGCCCACGACGCCACCGACGCCGAACGCCGCGTACACCAGGCCGATGGCGGCCTCGTCACCGAGGCCGAGCACGAGCGGCCCGGACAGGGCGTAGACGAACGCCGACCCGAACACGGTGAGCGCCAGGAAGACCGACAAGAACAGGAAGGCTGGGCGTTCGACCACGTAGCGCAGACCGATCACGAAGTCGTGCCAGACGCTGCGCCTCAGGCTCGTGACGGGCCGTTCGGGCATCGGGATGTGCACCAGTACCAGCGCCAGCAGCGCCAGGCCCGCGCTGACGATGTCGATGAAGAAGATGCTCCCGAGCCCGAAGGTCACGAGGACGAAGCCGGCGATCGGGGGACCGACGACCACGCCGAGCGACTGCATCATCTGGCTGAGCCCCGAGGCCTGCGCCAGGCGCTCGCGCGGCACCAGGAGCCGCACGCTGGCGTCGAAGGCGGGCAGCACGAACGCGTTCGACAGCCCGTTGACGCTGAGCGCGAGGTAGATGTGCCACAAGGCCAGGTCGCCCTGCCACCAGAGCAGCATCACGATCACCGTGGGCGCGCGCGCGAGCGTGTTGCTCAGCATCAGGACGCGCCGACGATCCCAGCGGTCGACGAGGGGGCCGGCGAACAGCGCGCCGATGCTCAGCGGGATGATGCCGAAGAAGAGCAACAAGGCGAACGCCTGGGCGTCGCGCGTCTCTTGGTACATCCAGACGCTCAGGCCGAAACGCGTGAGGGCTGAGCCCGTGAACGACACGAGCAGGCCGCTCCAGGTGAGCCAGAACGCCGGCATGCCGCTGACACGACGACCTGTCACACCCGGGCTCCGCGCGCCAGGTTCGTCGACGGTGGGCTGCGCATCGGCAGCGACCGTACCGCGTCGGCACGATGGGAGGCGTGGCGCCGGCCGCTGCGGGCGAGACCATTGCGCTTGCGACCTGGGCCTCGGTCCACCGTCGAGACCGTGTCGTCCGGCTCGACGGCCCGGGCTCGGACGGCGATGAGCGAGAAGGTTCCACAAAGGTTGCGCTGCGCCGGAACGTCATGCATACTGGCGCGCACGAGGAGGTGATGCATGGTGGAACCACCGTCACGTCGCGTGAGGGGTGCAAGGGTGGCAGCGATGCTCGTTGCGGCCCTCCTGCTCGCGCCCATGGCGCCCGTCTTCGGAGAGGAAGGGGAGGAGCCTGCCCTGACCGCCTCGAGCGGCGTGTTCACAGCCGAGCAGGCTGAGCGAGGCCGCGAGGCCTTCGCGCACCACTGCGCCCACTGCCATGGCAGCGAGCTCGAAGGTGGCTTCGGGCCTCGACTCGCGCCGCTCGACCCGGCCCAGTTCCGCGACGCGCCGCTCTCGCGTCCCTACCAGATCATGCGAACGGAGATGCCCTTCGACGCTCCTGGCAGCCTCGAGGACCAGGTGTACGCTGCCATCCTCGCCTTCGTGCTCCACGAGAACGGCTACCCGAGTGGCTCGGAGCCGCTCGCGGCAGACGCCGAGACTCTCTCGAACATCGTGCTCGACGAACCTCCCGCCGAGTGAGGGCGGGCTTGGAGGTGGTGACCGTGAGAACCGAGAACATCCGCTGCTTGCGCGCACTGGCATTGGCCTGTTGTGTCGCGCTGGTCGGCGCCGTGTCGGCACAGGCGTCGCCAGAGGCACTGGACACCCAACTCGCGACGGCGATCCAGCATGCCGAGTTCAGCATGGGTGCCGACGACCACGCCGCTGCCCAACGCCATCTCGGCCACGTGCTGAACTGCATCGTCGGCGCGGAGGGCGAGGACTTCGACGCCGGCTGGGGTCACCCGTGCGATGGCCAGGGCGCCGGTATCTTGAACGACGCCGAGGCCCACCCACACCACGACGACCTGGCGGCTGTGCTGAACAGCCTGCATGGACTCGCTGCCGACGGCGTCCAGGCCGAGTCGCTGGGCGCCGTTCGAGCCGCGGCCGCGGGCGTGCGGGCGTTGCTGGGCGTGGTGGCTGATTTCGGCGGCTGATCCGTCCCGGGCGCAGCCACGATCACGATCGAAGCGACGGCGCCGCCACCGTGACGCAGCACGGGGCGGCGCCGTTTGGCTGCGACCCCGCGCTCGGCCCGGCGCGTGACGGAGGCCGACGTCCCCCGAAGCCGTAAGGGCACCCTCCTGTGGCGCGGTGGTCGGGCGGGCAGACCCCGAGGCGAGTGGCTGGAGGGTGGCGATCAACGGGCAGGCGGACTTCGAGAGAGATGGATCACGAAATCTTCCAGATGGATCTCGATCAGCACCGGTTACAGCTTCGCGAGCTGCTCGGTGAGTACCTCCGCTGGGCGAACTCGAACCTCGGCAGAAGCTATGGCGTCGAGGTCGACGTCGGGGCGATGCTCGCAGACACCATGGCCAAGCTCGATGCCTTCATGCCGCCCCATGGGAGCATGCTGCTGGTCCGAGCCGGTGACGCCCTGGCGGGTTGTGCCGGGCTGACGGGTGACGGCGGCGAGGCGGTCGAGGTGAAGCGGATGTACGTGCGGCCGGAGCATCGGCGCAAGGGCCTCGGCAAGGCGCTCTTGGAGGCGCTCATTGCGCAGGCGCGCGCGCTGGGCTACGCCCGCATTCGCCTCGACAGCGCCGGCTTCATGTCGCAGGCACACGCTCTCTACCGCGCAGCGGGGTTCACGCCGATCGAGCCCTACGCCGAGAGTGAGATCCCTTCGTCGTTGTGGGAGCATTGGGTGTTCATGGAGCTCGACCTCCGGCGCTCGTGAGCCTGGCCCGCCCCGGGGCGCCGTCCCGCGTCACGACGGGCTTCGTTCGCTCATTGGTTCACGACGGCTTGCATCGTAGTCCGTGCTGGCTCCATACTGGCGGCCACGAGGGCAGGAGGCGAAGCCGCGATGAATACGCTCACACACGTCTCACACGTCAACCGACGACGTGCGATGCGACGAGCGGAGCCGGCGCTGGATGCTCTCGCGACCGAGGCTTCTAGACGTACGCGTTCCGCAGCCTGAAGGCGGCGCACGGAGGTGATGATCGTGATGAAGAGCGGAACCACGCTGGTGGCTGCATTGCTCACGGTGGGCGATGTGGTCGTCGTGGTCCAGAGCGCTCAAGCGCTGGCGCTAGAAGGCGGGATGGAGGGCGCTTCGATCGGCGCGTTGCATCTGATCGTTGCCGGTGCGCGGGCGCTGTGGCTCATGAGGAGCGACTTCAGCGGCTGAGCCGCTGGCGGCCGATGTCGGCCGAGCGCGGCCCGCGGCGTCGTGGATGCGCCGCGGGGCCGAGCTGTGGGCATCGGTCAGGGGTGCCGCCCTAGCTGCTCGTCAGACGCGAGCGTGTCCGCCGAAGGCGGCGGCGACGACCAGCGTCGGCAGGACTGCCCACCAGGCGTGACACGCGGCGTGCATCGCGGTCCATCTTCGGCTCGAGGGTCCTTGGCCACCCGCGAGGAGGGGGTGCCTGTCGGTGGCGGCCGACCGCTCGACGCGCGAGGCATGGTTGCGTTGGCACGACGTGCTCGATGCCTTGCGCTCGGCCGAGGCCGCGGTCGGTGCCGAACTCCGGACTGGGCCCGGTGCGTGGTCGCCGCAGCGGATCACGTTGTACGGGAACTCCGAAGCGACCGGGGAACACGCCAGCGCAGTCTGGCTCGGCGGCGCAACTCGGCGTGCCCGAGCACATCGGCGCGGCCCACGACCAGTTCGACTGGCTCGCCTGGCGCTGTGGCGACCTGTGCGAGGGGCAGGCCGTAGCGCGCTCGAGGCGTGGCAGGCGGGTCGCGAGCGAAGGCACTCCACTGCGCCCCCGCCATCACCGGTCGCTCGCAGTGACTCGAACGCTTCGAGAACGCTCGACGCATTAGTGTGATCGCGAGTTCGGTCGCTCGAGCCGCCGATGGAGGTGGACGATGGTCTTGGTCACGGGTGCGGCTGGTCGGCTGGGATCGAGGGTGAGCGAGAAGCTGCTCGCCGAGGGCAGGCGTGTGCGTGTGTTGACCCGCACGCAGGTCGCGACGGAGAGACTCGAGCGGCTCGGTGCCGAGGTGATGGTCGGCGACCTGCACGATGCCGCCTCGGCACGACTCGCGTGCGGGGGCGTCGACTACGTGGTCGCCGCCACGCAGAGCCTCGACGGCATGGGGAACGACGAGCCGTACACCGTCGAAGAGGCCGGCACTCGGCAGCTGATCGCAGCGGCCCGCGAGGCCAGGGTCAAACACTTCGTGTACGTCTCGGCACTTGGTGCCGAGCCGGGCCATCGGTTGGCGTGCTACCGATGCAAGCACGCAATCGAGGAGCGCGTGCGTGCGAGCGGGCTCAGCTACACGGTGCTGCGACCGCCGCCCGTCATGGAGACGTGGGTGGCGCGGCTGGGTCAGCCGATCCTGGAACGCGGCACGACGGTGATCCTCGGATCGGGCGAATGCCTGATCAACCTCATGGCGCTCGACGATGTGGCGCATTACGTGTTGGTCGCGCTCTTCAACCCCGACGCGCGCGACCGCGTGATCGAGATCGGCGGACCGGAGAACCTCACCCAACTGCAGGTGGTCGAGGCACTCGAGCGCGCCTGCGGCCGCAAGGCGCGTTGCACGCATGTGCCGTTATGGCTGCTGCGAGCCGTGAGCGTGCTGGTCGGGCCGTTCGACGCGGGCACGAGTCAAGCGTGTGCCATGCGTGTGCACTGCAGCTCGTGTGATCAGACCTTCGATCCCGCTGCGCTGCTCGCCGAGTTCCCATGGCGTCTCACCAAGCTCGATGAACTCGCTCGTGACGTGTCACGAGCATCACATGCGGACGCCGGCGAGCGCGCGCGGTGGTGAGGTGACGCACTCGGCAGACGCCAGGCCGCGCGCGATCATCGTTCGAGCCCCGCCGCACGGTCCGGCTAGAACGTGCGGCGGGGCAGGGGACGCGCTGGAGGAGCCAGTTGCGCTACGCCCGTCAGTCCGTCACCAACGCCTCCAACTGGCGCCACGCCGAGCCGAGATCGTGCGCAGCCGCGAGTTCTGAGGCAGCCACCGTGGTCGACAGCACCCGCTCGATGGCGAAGTCGATGCCCGCGATGCGCGCACCAGCAGCGACCGGCACCAGGGCGGGGTAGACCCCGACGAAGTCGCCAGCGTCGATCTCGGCGTTGCCGTTCTCGTCCGACCACGCGACGACCAGGTTCGCGCCGGGTGAGGCGCCGAGCGTGTAGTCGCTGAAGGCAGTCTCGGCGAACTCGAAGCCGCTCAGGACCAGTTCGCCGGCCGCGTCCTCGATGAAGGCCGCCACCAGCATCGGCCCTTGCAGGTCGATGTCGGCGACCGTACCGTTCACGAAGCGCACGGTGAGTGCCTGCTCGGTGCCGGCGACGAGGAAGGCGAGTTCGATCTCGTAGGCGCCGTCGGCCACCGTGGCGAGCAGGTCGCGGTCGATGCCGAGCGCGAGCGACACGGCGCCGCCGGCAGCCAGCGTCCCAGCCGTCGGTACCCCGTCGGGCAGGTAGATGGAGCCATCGGGGATGACGGCGGGGTTGTCGGGACGCTCGGCGTAGGAGTCGATCTGCCACGACACGGGCTCCGAGAGGGTGTTCGTGAGGGTGAACTGGGCCACCTCGGCCGAGCGGAGGTCGAGCGGGTTCGGGTCGAACCGTAGCGCACCGCCTCCGGGCGTGCTGATGTCGCCGCGCTGCAGGGCGCCGAGAGCCGCGAAGGCGTCGATGAGTCCGGCGCCGCATTCGCTGCCGCTGGGGCGCCCGCACGCCGCGGCATCGAGCGGCCGCGCGGTCGAGGTGAGCAGCGCCAGCGCCGTGGTGAGGTCGAGTTGGGCATCGAGCGCCTTCATCAGCGCGATGACGCCGGCCACATGGGGTGCGGCCATCGAGGTCCCTTGTTGGAACTCGTAGTTGAACTCGCCAGTGCTGTCGTCGCGGCTCAGGCTCAACACGCCGTCGACGTAGCCGTCTCCGTTGCGGTCGATGCCGGTGTCACCACCGGGCGCCATGATGTCGATGCGGGAGCCGTAGTTGGAGTACGGGGCGCGATGATTGCGGAACTCCGTGGCGCCGACCGTGATCACGTTGCGGCAACTCGCCGGCGTGAACTGGGCAGCGGGCAGGTTGTCGTTCCCCGCCGCCACGACGACGATCGCACGGTTCGGCGAGGCACTGGCGATGCGGTCGAACGCCTGCTGCTCGAAGGGCGAACACTGCCCCCGGCCACCGAGGCTGAGGTTGATCACGTGGGCGGGGTTGGCGTTGGTCGGCACGCCCGGTACGTCGATGCCGGCCGCCCAGAGGGCACCCTCGACGATGTCCACGATCGTGCCGCCACCGCGGCCGAGCATCCGCACGTTCACGAGCTTCGCCTGCCAGTCCGTGCCGGCGACCCCTGTCTGGTTGTTCGTCGCCGCTCCGATCGTGCCAGCGACGTGCGTGCCGTGATACGACGACTGCCCGCCAGGGTTGTCGCCGACGTCGAAGGGATCGGGATCGCGACCATCACCGTCACCGGCCATCTGCGGATCCGAGATGAAGTCGTACCCCGGCAACACCCGTCCGACGAGGTCGGGATGCGTCCGCGTGACGTCGCCGGCTGTGTAGAGGATGCCCGAGTCGCCGACGGCGACGACCACGTTCGGCGAGCCGGTGGTGATGTCCCAGGCCTGGGGCAGGTTGATGGCGCCGTAGTGCCACTGGAACGAGTAGAACTCGTCGTTGGGCGTGGCCAACGGCTCGAGGATGTAGTTCGGGTGTGCGTAGCGCACGTCGGGGCGCGCGACGAGGGCCTCGACGAGCGCCGTGAGGCCCTCGGCCCCGAGATCGGGATGCCGGTAGAGCCGCGCTCCGGCCATGGCGAGTGCCCGGAGCTCGTCGAGGCGCACACCGGCGGCATGGAGCGGGCCGCTGGACATGGCTGCGCTGCCAGGCGCGAAGCCGACGATGAGTTCGCCAGGAACGAAGTTCCGGGCCGGCTCGAGATCGCTCCGAGGGCGGTCGGACGCCAGCACGGTCACGGCGCCGTCGTGCCCGCGGTCCGCAGCCGCGGTCGACGGCCCCGAAGCGCCGAACTCGATGGTCCCTTCGATGGTGCCGGTGCTCTGCGCTTGACCGACGACGATCGTGGCGGAGGCGCTGCCGGTCGCGCCGCGCTCGTCCGTGACGATCAGCCTCGCGGTGTACGTGCCGGGAAGCGCGTAGGTATGGGTTGCAATGACACCGATGCCACTGCTGCCGTTCCCGAAATCCCACTGATAGCTCACGATGAAGCCATCCGCGTCGGTCGATGCCGAGCCATCGAAGGAGACCGTGAGGGGCGCCGGTCCGCTCGCCGGCGTCGCGGTGATCGACGCGATCGGACGCTCGTTCGCGGTGGTGCCGCCGCCTTGGCAGGCGACGAGGGTGAAGAGCGGCACGGCGAGGATCACGCCGAGCGCGATGAGGCGCCTACGCCATGCACGGGTGGTGGTGTCGGTCATGCGCTACTCCTTCATCCTGAATTAGAGGTACCCGTAGAACAAGAGGCGGCTGCGCTGGTCGCCGCCGAAGTCCAGCCAGACCGAGAGGCCGGTGACGTCCTCGGTAGCCGTCACCTGGGCGACGAGCTGCTCGCCCTCGGCGAGGCCGCCTTCGATCACCCATTGATCGCGGTCGACGGGCTTGCTGTTCAGGAGGCCGACGAAGACACGACCCGCGAAGCGGTATTGCCGACCCACCGCGGCGATCGTGTGATCGACGCGCACGTCGAAGTTCTCCGCGGTGTTGACGAGGATGTAGCGATAGTAGCGGTTGACCGCCACGCTGACACCTGCCGGCTCGGAGGCGACCTGACCACTGATGCGGATGATGGTTTCGAGTTCGTTGCCGCCGAAGTCGACCTCGCTTCGCTGGAACCGCTCGATGGCGAGCTCGGCCGTCCACGGGGAACCACCGGCGGGCGTGTAGGTTCCGGCGAGGTCCATCACCTGTGTGTTGTTCGCCTCGCCCGGCCGAGACACGACCGTCAGGTCGAGTGCGCCGGCTGCGGGATTGCTGGAGAGGCGGACGTCGATCGCGTGGGGGTTTCGGAAGTAGCGTGCACCGTCGCCCGTACCGTCGCCCTGCGGCTCGGCGCGGAAGACGACCTCGAAGACCCGACCGTCGAGCAAGGCGAGTCGCAAGCGATCGTTCGGCTCGGCGGCGTACGTGAACGTGTCGGTTGCGGCCTGTTCGAGGCTGCCGGTCAGCGTCAGGGCTCCAGCGTTCTGCCGCGTCGCTTCGAGCGCCATGTCCACTGCCGTGATGATGACCAACCGCGGCAGATCGTAGGCGGTATCGAGGGAGGCGTTCGTGGCGCTGAAGGCGGCCGCGGTGAGGCCCTCGTCGCCGTCGCCGCCGCCGTTGTTCCCGCCGTCGCCGTCGCCGCCGCCGTTGTTCCCGTCGCCGTCGCCGCCGCCGTTGTTCCCGCCGTCGCCGTCGCCGCCGCCGTCGTTCCCGCCGTCGCCGTCGCCGCCGCCGTCGTTCCCGTGGTCGTCGCCGCCGCCGCCCGCACCAGCACCGACGACGATCACGCGTTCGGTCGACGCCGACGCCCCGCGATCGTCCGTGACCGTCAGCCGGGCGGTATACGAGCCATCGGCGACGTAGGTGTGCGAGGTGGTGGCACCGGCCGCCGTCGAGCCGTCACCGAACTGCCATGCGAACGAGACGATGACGCCGTCCGGGTCGCTCGACCCGTTGGCATCGAAGGCGACCGTCAGCGGTGCCGCACCGGTGGTGACGTCCACGGTGAACACCGCGACGGGGGGTAGGTTGGCGCTCCCTGGCGTCGTCGGGTTCCCGCAGGCCACGAGGCCGAGGGCGCCCGCGAAGGCGAGGAAGAGCGCGGCGACGCGCGCGCTGCGCGTCTGGGATGGGCCTCGGTTCGGGTTGTCTGGCATGGGCGCACGCTCCAACGTTGCGACGTTGGCAGCACGCTAGCGAGCGTAGCGTCACGCGGGCGTTACGCGGGCGTTGCGCGTGGCACGGCTCGCCCCATGCATCCAGACGGCCCCGGCGACCGTTCGGGAACGGTCGCCGGGGCAGCGTGCCTGTCGTTCGGGTCGAGCGCTCTGGGGACGACTCAGCGGGTGATCTGGCCGCGGAGCAGCGGTTCCCCGTCGGCGTTGAGCGCGAGGTAGAGCCGACCGTCCTCGAAGTGCGCGAGCCGCTCCGGGTCGAGTGTGAAGGTCCCGCCGAACGTCTTGTCCTCGGAGTCGATGCCGAGCGCATGCAGCAGCGCTCCAGGCTCCCCCTCGTCCGCGGGGCCGTAGACGCCAGCGCTCGTGATGACGGTCCCTTCGGGGGCGTCCCAGCTGCCAGCGATGGTGACGACGTTGCCGACCGCACTGACGTTGGCAGTGGCGAAGGCAGCCGTGTCGACTCCCGCTTGCTCGCCATCGAGCACCACCTCGAAGGTGGTCGGCGGCGTCAGGGCCTCACCACAAGCGGCGATCACCAGCGCGAGCAGGCCTATCGAGAGTCCCTTGATCAACGTGCGCATAGCATGCTCCTCTCTGCCGGCTCCGCGACGCTCGCTCGGCGTGGGGCCGGACCGATGCGTGCCATGAAGATACTCGCGTATGGCCGGCATGTCCGTTCAGCGCGAATGAGGGTTCATTGAGAATTGCGCCGAGGCGACGTCATGCTCGCCTGAGCGATGACCGACCGATACTTGCCCCGCTGTACGTCTTACGTACCTTCGTCCGAAACCGAGCGCGGCCCGTCCCGGCGGGGCGACGCCACCCGACGGCCGCAGGACGTAGCATCGGCGCATGACGACGCGGTGGTCGCATCCCGATGACGACGCTCTGCGCGATCTCCTGGTGACGCTCGACGCCAGCCACCAGGTCGATCGCGCGCTGCTCGAGCATCTGACCCTGGAGATGATGCACGCCGTCGTACCGGGTGGCGGGATGAGCGTCGCCCAGCACCTCGCGCACCTCCTCGGCGCCACCAAGACGTGGCTCGCGCGACTCGCGCCCGACGAGGCCGTAGGGTTGCCGGACCTCTTCGATCGCGACGCTGCGCTCGAAGGCAGGGCCGATGCCTTCGCCGCCGAGACCGAGCCCGCGCGCGTGTCGGAGGTCGCCGAGACGATCCACGACGCCTTGGTGCGCACCGTGGCGGACGCCGCTGCGGTGTGGCCCGGAGCGCTGCCGCACCGTTCGATCACCCAGTTCGTCACGCACATGATGGTGCACGCGGCGCATCATCGCGGGCAGATCCTGCTGGCCCTCAAGGCGTCCGGGCACCCTCTGCCGGACGAGGACGCGATGTGGCAACCGTGGAAGGAAGCGGCGGGCGAACGCGAAGGCTAGCTTCGCTGCCGGGCGCACGCTGCGCGCGTGCCGACCGCGTCCTGCGCGCGGCCGGCGCGTCGCTCAGGGCTTGCGGCGGCTGCGTGTGGCCCAGTCGGCGTCGGGGTCCTCGAGGGCGAGGTGGTGCACGCCGTCAGGGAAGCGGTCCTGGAGTCGCTCGTAGGCCTGCTGATAGGCGGCGTCCGGGTGCCGCCAGGGATGCAGGTAGTACACCGCTCGCACGCCGGCCTGGAGCAGTTCCTTGGTGCAGGCGAAGCACGGGCGCATCGTGCTGTAGAGCGTGCTGCCGTTGGTGCTGATGCCGACGCGCGCGGCCATCAGCAGTGCGTTCGCCTCGGCGTGCACGCAGACGCAGAGGTCGTAGCCCTGCCCGCTCGGGAAGCGCTCGGGATAGGCGCATCGTTCGCAGCCGCCGGCCGAGCAGTTGGGTGTGCCGCTGGGGGTGCCGTTGTACCCGGTGGCGATGATGAACCGGTCCTTGACCAGGATCGCGCCCACGCGGTTGCCGGTGCAGTCGGCCCGAGCGCGGACGGCGAGCGCGATGCCCATGCTGTAGGTGTGCCAGTCCGGTTTGCTGCGCATGCACGATGGTAACGTCCCGGACCGCGGGCGCCGACCTCGACGCGGCATGGCGGGCTCAACCGAGCGCGAGCAGCGCGACCCCGATCACCATGGCCAGCGCGGCGATGGATCTGCGCCGGGTGCCGCGTTCGGCCAGGAATCGCGCGCCGAGGAGCGTGGCGAACAGGATGCTGATCTCGCGCATCGGCGCGACGAGGCTGACCGGTGCGAACTGGAGCGCCGACAGGACCAGCAAGTAGGCGAACGGTGAGAGCAGTGCGACACCGATCACCTCGGTGCGGTGACGCATCCAGGTGGCCCGGACCGTGGCGCGCTGACGCAGGGCGGCGGGGGTGAGCAGCAACGCGCGCCCGGCCTCGGCGACGGCGAGGAACGGCAGGGGTGAGGCTCCGGCATGGCCCACGGCGTAGCCATCCCAGACCGTGTAGCCGCCGATGAAGAGCCCGGTGAGCAGGCCGTAGCCGATCGCTGCCTTGCGCGTGGCGTCGAAGCGGTCGCTGCCGCCGCTGAGCACGATCACGCCGATTACCACGAGCGCGCCACCGGCCAGGGCCACCATGCCGGGGCGCTCGCCGAGCAGCACGATCGCCAGGACCGTCGCGAGCGCCGGACCGCTGCCGCGCGCCATCGGGTACACCACCGAGAGGTCGCCGACACCGTAGCCACGTTGCAGGAAGCCGAAGTACCCCACGTGGATGAAGGCCGATCCCACGGCGAGGCCCAGGTGGGCGACGGTGAACGCCGGTTGGGCGATCACGACGAAGGCGACCGTAATCGGCGCGTACAGCGCGACCGTCACGGTGGCGACCAGCCAGAGGAAGCCGACGCCTCCGGCGGCGCGCTTCGCGAGCAGGTTCCAGCTGGCATGCACGAGTGCGGAGGTCAGGACGAGCGCGATGGCGAGGGCGCTCACGCCTGCCGCCGTCGTGTGGACACCGGGGCGGGCCGCCGGGTCGAGGCGGTCGGGGGCGGAGCGAGGCGCGGGGCGCTGCGTGCCACGGCTCGCACTGTGACATGCGGGCGGACGCCCCGCACGCGCCCCGGAGGTCGCGGGTGCGTCCGGCGGCTGATCGACCCGACCTGTCCAATATGAACTATTATCGAACAGGCCCATCACGCTCGTGCTAGCGTCGCGCATGCCAACCGATCTGGTGCTCCAGACGTCCTGGGCCAACCTGGGCAACCGCAAACGCGAGTGCGTGCGGGCCTGCACCGAGCGCGACGTGCAGACTCTGCTGGCGCTCTTGAACGCCTACCTGAGCGCTCGGAGCCGCAAGCGCGCCCGCACCTCCGAGCGCACCCGCACCACCTACGAGCTCGGCGTGCGCACCTGGATCGAGTTCTGCTGGCCCGACCTCGACGGCTCTCCGGACACGCCGCTGCTGCGCGCGACGCTCGACGACGTCGACCTCTTCGTCGCCACGCTCCAGAGCGAGCCGTCCGCCGCCACGCGCCGGCCGCTGGCGCCGTCCACCATCGCGACGTACGTGTCGGCCGTCAGGACGTTCTACCGGGCGCTGGTATGGGCCGGAGCGCTGGCGGTGAGCCCGGCCGACGAGGCGCAGGCGCCGAGCGATCCGCGGCCGTCGCACGAGCGGCGCCCGGCGGTCGACGCCGATGCCTACCGCGCGCTGTGCCAGCGCCTCGATGGTGAAACGCCGTTACTGAAGCGTGATCATGTGATACTGCGGCTCTTCGGCGACGCCGGCCTGCGCGTCTCGGAGGTCGTGGCGCTCGCGGTCGAAGACGTAGATATAGCGTCTGGGACATTGTTCGTGCGACACGGCAAGGGCGGCAGGAGCGCCACGCAGTTCCTGACGAGGCGGCTCGTGCTGGCGCTCGAGGCGTGGCTGGCGATCCGCGCCGCACACGTCGCCGTCGGTGAGACCGCCCTGCTCGTCAACGTCGGTGAGCACGTTCCGGAGGCCTACCTCGGCCGCCGGATGACCGACAAGACGGTGCGGCGCACGCTCAACGCCTACTACCGCGAGGCGGGGCTCCCATTGCGCTATCGCGGCACCCATACCCTGCGCCACACGGCCGGCACGCGCTACTACCGCGCCACGCAGGACCTGCACCGCACGCGCGAGTTCATGCGACACGCCAACATCGCGACCACGGCGATCTACGCCAAGATGGACCGGGCGATGGTGCTCGAGGGCGTTCGGCAGCTCGATGCCGAGGAGGACGATGACTGATGTGCGCAGGTGCGAAGGAGGAGGTGGTTCGGCATGGTGAGGCCGCGCGATGCGGCGCGTCCGCTCGCGCTGATGCTCGCCGTGGTCGTCTGGAGCTGGGTCTGGTGGGGCGTGGCGCTCCTCCTGGGCGGCTCATGGCTGGAGTTCCCCAACGTGGTCTTCACCGTCCTCGGCATGCTCGGGCCTCTGCTCGTGACCGCCGGCTTCGTCGCCGCGGGAGTCTGGGACGCCCCCAGATCGACCTTCTGGCGTGACACCTTCGATCCGCGGCGCGCAGCCGCCCGTTGGTACGCCCTTGCGCTGCTGTTCGCGGCGCTGCTCGCCGGCGTCCCGGTGGTGGTCGCGGCGCTCCGCGAGGGCATAGCGCCATGGCAGGTGATCGAGCCGTCCGGCGCGACCGCCTTCCTCGTGATCGGCGCGCTCGCCGGCGTGGTCGAAGAGCCCGCCTGGCGCGCCTACGGCCAACGGGCGCTCCAGAGGCGGATTCCGGTCCTGCTCGCAGCGCTGGTCGTCGGCCTCTTCTGGGCTCTGTGGCACCTGCCGCTGTTCCTGATCGAGGGCACCTACCAAGCGTCGCTGGGGCTCGGCAGCGAAGGCTTCTGGACCTTCAACCTCGCACTTCTCGCGGGCTCGGTGGTGTACGCGTGGCTGCTCGGGCGCGCCGGCGGCGCGGCCGTGGTGGTGGTGGTCTACCACACTCTGGGCAACGTCTTGCGCGAGCTCTGGTCCGTCGAGGGCATGGCGCGCACCGAACTGCTCGTGGAGGTAACCCTCGCGCTGGTGCTCGTCATGCTCGGTTGGCGCTGGCTGCGCCGCACAGGCGGCTCGCGAGCATCGCCAACGAGATCGAGCGGGACCGGCGCCCGAGGTTCGACGCTGAGTCGGCGCCGCGGCGCCGACGGTGGCCCCTAGTCCTCGAGATCGAGCGCCAGCACGACCTCGTCGTCGTCGACCTCGCCGGTCGGCTCGAACCCCGCAGCGAGGAAGAACGGTTCGGGACTGGCCTCGCCGGGCACGCAGGTGGTGAAGAGCAACTCCACCTTCGGCCGCGTGCGCACGTGCTCGATGACCTGCGTCAGCGCAGCGCTGCCGATGCCGCGACGCTGGAACGGCGCAGCCACCATGAAGCGCCACAACGACACCGCCGGGGCCTCGGGCGGCTCGTCACGCTGCGTTTCGTCGTAGAGCATGACGAAGCCGACGGGCTCGTTGCCGAGGTAGATCGCGCGATACCACGCCTCGGGATGGAAGTTCGCCTCGGCGAGCGACACGGCGGTGCTGGCCACGTAGGCTTGCTGCTCCGGAGCGACCTCGAGGCGCGTGATGGCGCGAACGGTGTCCTTGGTGATGCGTCGGAGCGACACCCGCGATCCCTTCGACGCCTTGGAGCCCTTGGAGAACCTCATTCGATGAGCCTACGGTGTGCGCTCGACGTCGCACAAGGGCTGCGAGGCACCCCCTAGCGGCCCGACTCGGGGGCTCGCGCCGAGCCGCGGGCGAGAGCGGGACGGCGCTTCGTCGCCTCCGGAGTACGGATCACGCGGCGCTCGAGCGCTCACACGGACCACGCTAGCCCGCTCGAACGAATGTCCCTCGCCACCTCGGAGGCTGAGACCGAGACTAGGGCATGCCAATGCGCTGGTCAGACCGCCGGTTCCGGCTGGTGGGGCTCGTCGTCGCCGCGCTGGTGATCCTGGTCGCCGCCTGGAGCCTATGGCCCAGGCACGAGTGGCAGGTCCGCAGCTTCTCACTGGCGTACGAGGCGCTCGAGCGGACCGTCTTCGAGCTCGAGTTGCAGCCTGGGGCGAAGCTGGCGTACCGGCTCGATCCGAAGCCCGGCGCGGAGGCGACGCTCGTCCTCCACGACCCCTCTGGGGAGGCGATCGCGTGGGACCGCCGATGGCAGCGGACTCGAGCTGAGGCCGCGTTCACCGTGGTGGAAGCGGGTGCCCACCGGCTGGTGCTCGCCACCGAGCCGGCCGCAACCCCACCCGGGGAGACCACGCCCGAGGTCGAGGTGCTCTGGCGCACCTACTGAGCACCCGAGCCTGGGCCGCTCGGGAAGCACCAGCGGGCACCAGTCACGAGGCCGGCGGAAGCGTCGCTAGCAGCAGCTTCGGATGTGTGGCGCGGGCGCCGTCCTCGTACCCAGACCCAATCCCGGACACGCGTCGCCGCAGCAGATAGGGCTGTGAGTGCTGGAGGCGGCTGGGATCACGCGAGTCCGGCCACACGCCCGCCCGCGTCGCTGCTGCTACATGGTTGCTCGAAGGGAATCTCGCGTGGCTTCACGAACGAAGCATCGAACTGGACGTCAGGGGTCGCAACAGGCTCACGCAGCAGCGGTCTCTAGCGCCTAGAGAGCTCGTAAGCAACTTCTTACTACCACCCTGAAGACGTTGCCGTGGCCCCTGCCGGACGATCCGCGTTAGGCTGATCGTGTCCGACGTGGCGCGGCGGTTCGGCGCCACGCCGCGGGGTCGGAGGTCCTCGGTATGGCGAGCGCACCGTTCGATTTCGTGCTGCTGCTCCTCGGCGCCATGTTCCTCGCCGCCGCGGTGCTCCCGCCGCTGATCCGGCGAACGCCGCTCTCGCTGCCGATCTTCTACGTCGTCGTCGGCGCCGTTGTCGCCTGGCTGTGGCCCGGTGCCCCGCGCATCGACCCGATCGAGCAGCGGCTGGTCACCGAGCGCCTCACCGAGTTCGCCGTGATGATCGCGCTCATGAGCGCGGGGCTGAAGATCGACCGCCGCTTCGGCTGGCGCCGCTGGCGCTCGAGCCTGCGGCTGCTGCTCGTCCCGGTACCGTTGTCGATCACCGCGCTCACCCTCGCCGGCGTATGGCTGCTCGGGCTGCCGCTCGCGGCCGCCCTGCTGCTCGCCGCGGTGATGGCGTCGACCGACCAGGTGCTCGGCTCGAGCGTCCAAGTGTGGCCCGCCGGTCGGGGCGACGGCGGCGAGGCGCGCTTCGCGCTCACCAGCGCAGGCGGGCTCAACGACGCGCTCGTGTTCCCGGCCGTGAACCTGGCCGCCGCGGTCGCCCTGGCCGGTCTCACGGCCGGCAGCCTGCTCGACTGGTTCGCGCGCGACGTGCTGTGGAGCCTCACGGCGAGCCTCGTGGTGGGTGCCGGACTCGGGCACCTCGTCGCCCGCCTGGTGTTCCGCTCGGGTCAGGCGAGCGTCGTGAGCGACGGCTTCGTCGCGCTGGCGCTGTCGCTGCTGGTGTACGGCAGCGCTCACGCCGTCGGTGGCTACGGCTTCCTGGCGGTGTTCGTGGCGGCGCTGGTGTTCCGCACGGAGGAGCGCGACCACGAGTATCACCTGGCGCTGCACGACTTCTCGGAGCAGCTCGAGACCCTGCTCGTGGCGCTGCTGCTGATCGTGTTCGGCGCCGCCATCGCCCACGGCCTGCTCGACGCCCTCACCTGGCACGGCGCCCTGCTGAGCCTGGCGTTCCTGCTCCTCATCAGGCCCCTCGGAGGCTGGGCGTCGCTCACCGGCCTGGACCTGGCGCCGGGCAAGCGAGCGGCCATCGCGGTGTTCGGGATCCGCGGCATCGCGACGTTCTACTACCTCGCTCACGGCCTCGACGCGGCCGGCGTCAGCGACGAGCTCGCACGCGCGCTCTGGGCCGTGGCCGGCTTCACCGTGCTGGCGTCGGTCGTCCTGCACGGGGCGACCGCGAAACAGGCGATGCGCAGCGTCGGCGAGGAGGAGCTCGAGGAGGGGGAGCCGAACCCGGCCGACGCGGCGGCACGATGACGCCCCGCCAGGTCGGGCCCGCGCGCTACGACGTGAGGCCCGACCGAGGGTCGATGCACCGGCGCCCGCGAGCCGCGTCGATCTGGTCAGGCTGGCTCAGGCGCCGGCGACGGTCTCGAAGAGCGGCTCCTGGCGGCCGTTACGACGGATCGAGAAGAGCCGGCTCACACCGCCCTCGGTGGTCACGCCCCAGAGGGTGTCGGCCACCTCGAAGGTCGCCTTCTGGTGCGTGATCAACACGAACTGCGTGCCGCCGCGTGCGAGGCGGTCGAGGAAGGCCCCGAAGCGCCGGATGTTGGCCTCGTCGAGCGGCGCGTCGACCTCGTCGAGCACCGCGATCGGCAGGCCGCCGCGCTCGCGTGCCATGAGCGCGAACAAGAACGCCAGCGCCCCCATCGTCCGCTCGCCCACCGACAGCAGCCCCAGCGACTGCGTCTGCTTGCCCGCCGGCGTGAGCCGGATGCGCAGGCCGGTCGGCCGCGCGCCCTCGGCGTCGACGTCGATCTCCCCCACCGCATCTTCGCCGAACAGGTCGCGCACGTGCCGGCGGAACGACAGCCGCAGCGCCTCGATGGCCTCGGTCAAGCCGGCCGTCGTCTCGCGGTCGAGTCGCTCGAGGGTCGCCTCGAGCTGCGTGGCGGCGGCATAGGCTTCACCGACGTCGTGCTCGAGCGCCTGCAGCCGCTCGCGACGCTCGGCATGATCGCGCGCGGCGCGGTGGTTCACGGGACCGATCGCTTCGAGGGCGGCCTCCACCTCGCGCAGCCGAGCGCGTGCGCTGCGCTCGGGCAGCTGCAGCGGGGTGACGCCCGCAGGCAGTGCGGCCGCCTCCTCCTGCGCCAGCTCGAGCGCCACCTCCCGGCGCGCCAGCGCCAGCCGCAGCTCCTCGAGTGCACGCTCGTGCTCGCGCTGGTGCCGAACGCCCGCGTCGAGCGCCGCCTCGCTGCGCGACTCCTCGCTGCGCGCGGACTCGAACGCCGCGCGCACGTCGCCCAGGTCGCTGGGGAC
>SLRS01000187.1 GCA_007130855.1 Trueperaceae bacterium
GCTCGTGCTCGTGCTCGTGCTCGTGCTCGTGCTCGTGCTCGTCGCGACGATGCTCGTCGGTCATGGCGCTCACGAGTCGGAAGGCTTGAAGTCGGCGTCGATGACGTCGTCGTCAGCAGCCTCCGTCGGGTCGGGCCGCGGCTGCTCGGCCTCGGTCGCCTGACTCGCGGTCGTGGCCTGCATGAAGGCCTGCAACGCCTGGGCCAGGCTCTGGGTCTTCGCCTCGAGCTCGGCCTTGGGCGCGTTGGCATCGAGCGCGCTCGATGCCTCGTCGATCGCCTGTTGGAGTGGCTGCTTCTGCTCGTCGGTGGCCTGCTCGGCATCGGCGATCGCCTTGGCAGCCTGCAGCCGCAGCGAGTCGAGCTGGTTGCGCGCCTCGGCGCTCTCTCGCCGGACGCGGTCTTCCTCGGCGTGGCGCTCGGCGTCCTTGACCATGCTGTCGACCTCTTCGTCGGCCAGCGTGGTGGTGTTCTGGATCGTGATCGAGGCCGCCTTGCCGGTCGACTTCTCCTTGGCGGAGACGTTGAGCACGCCGTTGGCGTCGATGTCGTAGGTGATCTCGATCTGTGGCGCGCCAGCCGGCATGGGCGGCAGACCCTCGAGCTTGAAGCGGCCGAGCGACTTGTTGTCGAGCGCCATGCTGCGCTCGCCTTGCAAGACGTGCACCTCCACACCGGTCTGGTTGTGGTCGGCCGTGGTGAAGGTCTCGGTCTTGCGCACCGGCACGGTGGTGTTGCGCTCGATCAGCTTGGTGAAGACGCCGCCCTTCGTCTCGACACCGAGGCTCAGCGGCGTGACGTCGAGCAGCACGATGTCGTCGACCTCACCGGTGAGCACACCGGCCTGGATGGCGGCGCCGAGCGCGACCACCTCGTCGGGGTTGACGGTCTGGTTGGGCTCCTTGCCGAGCAGTTCCTTGACCAGTCGCTTCACCGCCGGGACCCGCGTACTGCCGCCCACCAGGAGGATCTCGTCGATCTGGTCCTTGCCGAGCTTCGCGTCCTTGAGCGCCTGTTCGACGGGGCCGCGCACGCGCGCGAGCAGCTTGGCGATCAGGTCCTCGAACTTGGAGCGCGTGAGCTTCTTCTCGAGGTACAACGGCGCGTTGGAGGCGGGATCCATGGCGATGAACGGAAGGCTGATGGTGGTCTCGGGCAGTCCGGAGAGCTCGACCTTGGCCTTCTCCGAGGCCTCGATCAGACGCTGCAGGGCCTGTTTGTCCTTGCGCAGGTCGACGTTGTACTCGGCCTTGAACTCGTCGGCGAGCCAGTTGACGACGGCGTAGTCGAAGTCGGAGCCGCCCAAGTGGGTGTCGCCCGAGGTGCTGCGCACCTCGAACACGCCGTCGCCCACCTCGAGGATGGAGACGTCGAAGGTACCGCCGCCCAGGTCGAACACCAGCACCGTCTCGCTGCCCTTCTTGTCGAGGCCGTAGGCGAGCGCGGCGGCCGTCGGCTCGTTGACGATGCGGAGCACCTCGAGGCCGGCGATCTTGCCGGCGTTCTGGGTGGCCTCACGTTGGGCGTTGTTGAAGTACGCGGGGACGGTGATGACCGCCTTGGTGATCTTCTGACCGAGCTGCTCGCTGGCGTCGTTCACCATCTTGCGCATCACCATCGCCGAGATCGCCTCTGGCGTGTACTTCTCACCCTCGACGACGAAACGCACGCCACCGTCGTCGCCCTTGACGACCTCGTAGGGGGCGCGCTCCGCCTCGTGCTGGACCTCTTCCCAGGTGCGACCGATGAAGCGCTTCGCCTCGAAGATGGTGCCCTTGGGGTTGAGGACGGCCTGGCGCTTGGCCACTTGCCCGACGAGGCGCTGATCGTCCTTGAAGCCGACCACCGAGGGCGTGGTGCGGTTGCCTTCGGAGTTGACGAGGACGACGCTCTCCCCGCCTTCCATGATCGAGATGACGCTGTTGGTGGTTCCCAGATCGATGCCGACGGCCTTGGCCATGGTCGAACTCCTTCGTGACTCGGCGCCGGACGCTGGAGCCCGGCACGGCGGTAGGATGAACGCTTCGCAGCGCGCGCAAGCGACTTGACACGCGCATGCGCACGTCATGCACTAGTCGAAAGTGTAGCAGCAACGCTTTTCAGTGTCAACGGATGTGAGTCTACTCGTATCAAGTCTAGGGATGGACCGCTGGCGCGCGGTGCGCCAGACTAGGGGCAGGCGGCCCGAGCGCCGCAGGAAGCGAGGCGAGCATGCTCTTCCTGGTCATCGCCAAGGACGGCACCGACGACGGCGCACCGGAACGGCGCCGCAACGTGCGCGAGCAGCACCTGACCGCCGCGCGGCTGCTGGCCGACGCCGGTACCTTGCAGCTCGGCGGCGCCATCCTCGACGACGAGGGCAACATGATCGGTTCGGCGCTGCTGCTCGAGGCCGCCGACGAGGCGGCGCTCCATACGCTCCTCGAGGCGGACGTCTACGCCAGCCGCGGGGTGTGGCAGAGCTACGAGGTGCACCGCTTCCGGCGCGCCATCTAGCTGGCGGCCGGCGGCGCGCTCGTCCGGCGACCCGGCGCGATCAGGTCCCGAGGTGCCGCTGGAGGAAGTCGCTCAGGAGCCGCCACGCGCGTGCCTGCCGCGGGTCGTTGGCGATCCCCTCGGCATCGGTCACGAAGGCGTGTCCGGCGCCTGTGAACACGTGGACCTCATGCTCCACGCCGGCGCGCTCCAGAGAGCGCTCGAAGGCGCGAACCTCGCTGAGCGGGATCGTACCGTCCTGGGCGCCGAAGATCCCGAGCAGCGGACCAGCTAGCCGCCGCAGCGCCTCCACGTCGTCGGTCACGTTGCCGTAGAAGACCCCGGTCGCGCGCACCTCGGACCGCTCCAACGCGTAGCGCAACGCCATGCGGCCACCGAAGCAGAACCCGATCACGGCCAAGCGCTCCAGGTCGACGTGGGCGTCACCCTCGAAGGCGGCGCGCACCGCATCGAGATCCTCGCGCACGCGCTCGTCGGGCGTGCGCAGCGTCTGCCAGATGGCACTCGGCAGCCAGCGCGTCGTGTGGCCGCGCATCAGGTCCGGCGCCACCACGACGTACCCCTCCTGCGCCAGCAAGCCGGCCTTGCTGATGGTGGCCTCGTCGAGGCCCCAGAACTCGTGGATCATCACCACCAGTGCGAATGGGCCGTCACCGTCGTGCGCCGCCGGCCGTGCCAGGTAGGCGTGCAGGGGCCCATCGGGGCCCACCAGCGCCACGTTGGCCAGCGCTTCGACGGCGTTTCGCATCACGACGCGGTCGATGGCCAACGAGGCGGCCAATGCGGCCACGATCACCAGCAGCGCGATGACCACCCCGATCAGCACCCGCCTCAGGATTCGCATCCGGCAGTCTATGCCATCGCCTTGCCGCGCCTGCGCGCCAGCATCGCCAGCGCCAGGCTCGCCGCCAGTACCACGAGCGCCGCCGCCAAGAGCCGCAGGTCGAGCTGCAGCGCGTCGACCGAGAAACGACTCCCTCGCAGCGAGGCCCCGGCCAGCACGGCGACCAGGATCCCGGGGCTGCCGCCCAGCGCCGTGGCCGCCACGAACGGCAGCAAGGGAACCCGCAACACGCCGGCGGCGACGTTGACCAAGTCGCCCGGCAACAGCGCGAGGCGCGCGCTCATCACCGTCACGAAAGGTCGGCGCGCGAGCGCTGAGCGCCAACCGCTCGGCGGCGGCCGCAGGCTCCTGCCTCGCACGAGGCGCGCCATGCCGTAGGGGAGCAGCGAGGTCACGATCACGGCCGCGTTGGCGACGAGGAAACCCCACCACGTCCCCAGCAGGAACCCGGCGAAGGCCGCCAACACCGTGGACGGCAGCAGCGTCAGCGGGCGCAGCGCGAAGGCCACGAGCAAGATGGACAGGGCGCCGGCGGGCGTCTCGGCGGCGGTCAAGAGTTCGGTCAGCGCACCCGGCGGACCCTGCTCGTGAGCGCTCGCCCACCACCACGCCACGACCGCGAGCACGAGCCACACCAGGAGCGCGAGCAGCCCGCGGCGCCGCTGGGTGGGCCAGACGCGGCGCCGCCGGGTCGAGGCAGCGTCGTGGCCCTGTCGACTCCCGCAGCCTGGTCCAGGCTCGTCCTTGACCACGGCGTTAGCCTACGGCCTGCGCACCTGCTCGGGGTCACCTGCACCCGTGCGCGGCCTGCTTAGGATGGGGCATGGCAACCGACTCGTCACGCCCTCGGCCGCTGCTCACGAGGCGCCAACCGGTGAGGGCCTGCGCAGCATGACGCTCGCCTCGACCCCGGTCTCCGCCGGAAGCTACGCCAACGAGCGCTTCGTGGGTCTGCGTCTCGCCGGCGAGCTGCACGGTGCCAGCTTTCGCGACTGCGTGTTCGAGGAGTGCGACCTGCGCGAGTTGCGCCTGCACGCCTGCGACCTGGTCGACAGCGACCTGCTGGGCTGCGACCTGGCCCTGCTGGACGTCTTGTCCAGCCGCTTCGGCGGCGTCACCCTGGAGACCTGCCACGTCGTCGGGGTCATGTGGTCGCGTGCCGCGACCAGCACCGCGCGACCGCTGGAGGTCGACTTCAAGGACAGCGTGCTCAACTTCTCCACCTTCACCGGCCTCGACCTGCGCAAGCGCCGCTTCGAGGGTTGCACCGTCCACGAGGCGCTCTTCGAGGGCTGCGATCTGCGCGATGCCAGCTTCCGCCACAGCGACCTGACCAGTACCCAGTTCCGCGGCTGCGACCTGCGTGGCGCCGATCTACGCAATGCCCGCCGCTATGCCATCGTGGCGCAGGAGAACCGGGTGGAGGGGCTGCGCGCCAGTCGCGCCGAGGCGACGGGCCTGCTGGCCGGGCTCGGCATCGAGCTGGAGTGAGCCTCACCCGGCTGCGCGCGAGCGGCCCGAACGCCCGCCGACGACCTGCTCACCCCTCGATCACGAACGGCACGACGCGCGCGGCGATGACGTCGACCAGGCCCCGATCGGTGAGACGCAGGGCCGGGATCACGGCCAGCCCCAGGAACGAGAGCGTCATCATCACACCAGCGCCCGTGACGCCCAGCTCGCGGGCTGCGGCTTCGACGGCATCGAGGTCGGCGCGCACGACGGCGATCGGGGCGGCCGACACCAGGCCGGCCACCGGCAGCGCCAACTCGGCGAGCACCAGGCCGGCGTCCACGACCACGAAACCACCGCCGAGCTCGGCGAGCCGCAGCGCGGCGAGCTGCATCGAGGCATCGTCCATCCCGGCCAGCATCAGGTTGTGGTGGTCGTGCCCCACGCTCGAGCCCAGGGCGCCGCGGCGCAGCCCGAGGCCCTCGACGAGTCCGAGGCCGATCCCGCCGCCGCGCCCGTGGCGTTCGATGCAGGCGAGCTTGGCGAGATCGCGCCCGGGGTCGGCGATGACGGCGCCGTCGTGCATGCTCGGTCGGACCCTGCGCGCCTCGGTGACGACCTGCCCCGGCAACGGCCGGATGACCCGGACGAGCCCCCCCGAACGTGTCGGCACCGGCAGCCGCCAGGACGCCTCGTCGAGCGCCGGCACGTGCACGGTGGCGCGCACTGCGGTGTCGTCGGCATCGGCGTCGGGCAACGTCACGAGCAGCCGACCGCGCTCCGCGACGGGGCGCCCGTCCTTGAACACCGTGCGCGCCCGGAAGGTGTCGAGCTCGTCGACCACCACGAGGTCGGCTTGGTAGCCCGGCGCGATCGCGCCTCGGCGCGGCAACCGGTAGTGGCGAGCCGTGTTCCAGGTCGCGCAGCGCACGGCGTAGACCGGGTCGGCGCCCGCCGCGATGGCCCGCCGCACCATCACGTCCAGGCCACCCTCGTCGAGCAGGTCGTTCGGGAAGCGGTCGTCGGTGACGAAACCGACGCGATCGGCGAAGCGCACCTCGACGAGCGGCATCAGCGCGTCGAGGTCACGCGTCACGCTCCCCTCGCGGATCATCAGGAAGGCGCCCGCGCCGAGCTTCTCCCGCCCCTCCGCCAGACTCGTCGACTCGTGGTCGGAGCCGATACCCGCGGCCAGGTAGGCTTGCAGGTCGCGTCCCGTGAGGCCGGGCGCATGCCCCTCGGTGCCCTTGCCGAGGGCCTCGGCCACGGCCACCTTGGCGAGCTGCGCGACGTCGCCGGCCATCACGTCGGGAAACGACATCAACTCGGCCACCGCGACCACCCAGGGGTCGCTCAACAGGTCGTCGATGTCGGCGATCCCGAGCTCCGCTCCGGCGGTCTCGAGGTTCGTGCTGGGCACGCACGACGGCACCGTCACCCAGACGTCGAGCGGGAGCTCGCGGGTGCCCGCCAGCAGCCAGCGCACGCCAGGCACCCCGGCGACGTTGGCGATCTCGTGTGGATCGCAGACCACGCCCGTGACGCCGCGCGGCAAGACCGCCTCGGCGTAGCGTGCCGGCGTCACCAACGACGACTCGATGTGGACATGACCGTCGATAAGGCCCGGCGACAGCCAGGCGCCCGACACGTCGATCGCGTGTTCGGCCCGCGCGTCCGCGAGCGAGCCCACGGCGGCGATGAGCTCGCCTGCCAGCAGCACGTCGGCTCGCTCGATGCTGCCGCTGAAGACGTTGAGGACGCTGCCACCGTGGAGCAAGACGTCACCCGGCCGGCGGCCGGCCGCGACATCCACGGCGCGCTTCAGGGCGTCGAGATTCGGGTAGGGGACCTGGGCCATGCGCAAGCCTACGACGCACCCGACCGGCCGGTCGGCTGCGCCTCGGGCTCGCGCGCCTACTGCAGTGGCGTGTCCTGCGGTCCCACGTTCGCGTCCTTGGCGTAGTACGGGTTCTCGCCCGCCTCGTGATCGGTCGCATCGAGCACGCGCTTGATCTCGGGCACCTGCTCGGTGATCATGCGCTCGATGCCTTGCTTGAGGGTGATGTCGGCCGCGCCGCAGCCCTGGCACCCCCCGTGGAGGCTGATGATGGCGGCGTCGCCCTCGATCCGCTGCAGCGCCACGCTGCCGCCATGCCCGGCCACGCCGGGGTTCACCATCGTGTCGAGCACGTCTTGCACGCGCTGGGCGAGCGGATCGTCCCAGTTCGGTGAGGGGAAGCCGACGCGGAAGCCCGACTGCATCACGCCCTCGACGAAGTCGACCGTGGCGCCCGCCAGGTGCCGCTGCGTCAGCGGATCGACGTACACGTCGAATCCGCCCCCGTCGAAGACGGCGTCGGCCTCGTCACGGTCGCTGGGCTTGACCAACCACAGCTTGTGATCGGCGCGGGTACCGGAAACGCGCAGGGCGGAGACGCCCTGCGCGCGTTGCTTGTCGAGGTAGGTCGTGATGCGGTCCCTGGCGGTGTCGGTGAACTCCAGCATGGCCGACAGTGTACGGGTCGGCGCCAGCGAACCTACAACACCTGCATGACGTAGTCGTCGGTAGCGCGCTCGAGGCCCTGCGGGTGGGCGACGTACACACCGCGGGTACCCTGCAGCGCACCCTCGTTGCGCAACTCGCCCAAGATGCGCGTGATCGTCACTCGGGAGCTGCCGGTGAGGTCTGCGAGATCCTCGTGGGTCAGCGCCAGGGGAAGCTTGATCATGCCCGGCTGCTCGTCGGACGCCTGGCCGAACTGCCGCGCCAGGCGCAGGAAGGCTCGCGTGACGCGGGCGCCGACGGGCATCTCGGCCTCGTCGATCATCTCGCGGCTGCGGCGCAGCTGGCGCGCCATGGCCCGCATCACGTACTCACGCAGCTTGCGATCGCTCATCGCCTGCTGCGGATCGATGGGCGTGAGCGAACTGTCGTGCACGGCCACGACGGTCTCGGGATGGCGTCCGCCGTCGAGGGCGGCCAACCCGAGGACATCGCCGGGACCATACAGATCGGCGATACGATCGCGGCCGAGGCTGGTCGGGACCACGGCCTTGAGGACGCCGTAGTCGACCACGTAGAGGCTGCTGGCGTCACGATCTGCCTCGTACAGGACCTGATCCGGCTCCAGCGTGCGGGTGGGCAACGCCAGCCCGACCGGCACGATGTCGGGCAAGTCGGAGGGGTCAGGGATGGTGAGAGTATCGAAAGTGTGAAGCATAGTCTTCGCCTTTCGGGAGAGTCTCGGGAGGTGGTGGCGCGCCTCGTGGCTGCGCCGCTGGGAGCTGATTCGGCCGCCTTTGGCCGGTTAGGGCCCGTCGACCGAGGGAACGCTACATGAAACGTAGCATGTTTGCGAGCCTTTGTCTAGTCCCTTTTTGCGTGTGTGACGGGACTTCTCACACTGTTCACATGTCAAGAGGCAAATGAGGCTCCCAGACGAGGGTTACATACCGCCCAGGGGCTTGACAGTAGGCCGCCCCACACCTTCATAATGAAGGCGGCGATGGAGTCACTTTCACCTCAACAGCGCAAGGTGTTCGAACGCCTACGCGCCTACCAGCAGCGGACCGGCGAGACGCCGGAGCTCTCGGCCTTCGCCCGAACCCTCGGCATCCACTACGTCTCGCTGAAGCAGCACCTGCTGGCCCTCGACCGGAAGGGATACCTCCGCTTCGAGAGCCGCGGTCGCGGGCGCTCGCCCCGCCTCACGCTGCCCGCTGCCTTCACCGGCGTGCCGCTGCTCGGCGCCATCCCGGCCGGATCGCTGAGCGATCCCGCCGCCCACGCCGAGGGGGTGCTGCGCATCCCCGGGCTGGCCAGCGGCCACTTCGCCTTGCAGGTGAGCGGCGACTCGATGGCGGACCTGCTGCAGCCGGGCGACGTGGTGATCCTCGAACGGCGTGCCCCGCAGCGCGGCGGCGAGGTCTGCGCACTGCGCGTCGACGACGACGAGGTCACCCTGAAGTACCTCGACCCGGTCACCGACGGCGAGGTCTCACTGCGCCCGCACAATCCGGCATACCCCACCCTGCGCGTTCGCGCCGAACGTGTCGAAGTCGACGGGGTGTACTGCGGACTGCTCCGCGGCGACGCCGTAGGGGCACTCCTGCACGACGTGGACTGACAAGCCGGGCCCGCGCCGGGGCGCGTTGACACGCCCACACGCGAGTCGTTATCATCCATTCAAGCGGTTTTTCATCGGCACGGCCGCAACCGGTTGCGCCGCGACCGACCGGCTGCCGTGGCCGTCGCTGCTCAGGGCCGCGCCTGGGCTTCGCCACGCGTCGGTCGCCAGCGGCCGAGAAGGGAGTGAGCAGCCCGACACGGTGCGCGGCGTGCGCCCCCTCGGCGCACGCCGCGAGGAGCCAGAACCGAGAGAGGAAGTCGTCATGCGAAGGATCACGAACCTCACCCTCACGACGCTCTCGATCGCCCTGATCGCCTGGGGCGCCGCCCAATCCGGCATCCTCCGGTACAACTCGTACATGATGGACCCGGTGCCGCGCGAGCTCGACGAGCGCATCGTCGAGCTGTTCATGGAGCGCTACCCCGACATTCGCGTCGAGCACTCGCAAGTCGAGCACGAGACCTTCAAGCAGGCCATCCGTACCTTCCTCGTGGCCAGCCCACCGCCCGACGTGCTCACCTGGTTCGCGGGGGAGCGCATGCGCTTCTTCGCCCGGCTCGGGCTCGCCGCAGACATCGACGACGTGTGGCAGAACGCCGACTGGGAGGCCGTCTACCCCGCCGGCGCACAGGCCATGTCGCAGACCGACGGCACGTACTACTTCGTTCCTGCGCACTACTACTGGTGGGCCGTCTACTACCGCACCGACATCTTCGAGGAGCTCGGCCTGGAGGTCCCGGAGACCTGGGACAGCTTCCTCGACAACTGCCGTGCGCTCGACGCCGCCGGCTACATCCCGGTCACCATCGGCACCCGCTTCCGCTGGCCGGCCGGCGGCTGGTTCGACTACCTCAACATGCGCGTGAACGGCCCCGAGTTCCACATCCGCCTGCTCGACGGCCTCGAGAGCTACGAGAGCGAAGAGGTTCGCAACACCTTCGCCCACTGGCAGCAGGCGCTGGACGCCGGCTGCTTCATCGACAACCCGTCCGCCTACAACTGGCAGGAGGCGGCCGAGTTCATGGTCCAGCGCGAGGCCGCCATGTACCTGATGGGGCAGTTCATCATGGACGTGGTCCCCGAGGATCAGCAAGCGAACTTCGACTTCTTCCGCTTCCCCATCATCGATCCGAACCTGCCCGTCGGTGAAGACGCGCCGACCGACGGCTACTTCATCGCAGCCAACGCCGCCAACATGGAGAACGCGCAGCTGTTCCTCGAGTTCCTGGGCTCGCGCGAGGTCGCCGAGTTGTGGGTCACCGAGGCCGGCAGGCTGGTGCCCCGCGCCGACGTCGATCCGGCGCTCTACACCGACACGCAACGCAAGGGCCTCGACGAGGTCCTGCGGCGCGCCGACGTCATCGCGCAGTTCTACGATCGCGACACGCCCGAAGAACTCGCGGGCCGCGGCATGGACGCCTTCGTCGAGTTCATGGCCAACCCCGGTGTGCTCGACCGCCTTTTGGCCGACCTGCAGCGCGAAGCCGAGCGGGTCTTCGCCGAGCGCGAGTAGGCCGAGCCGAAAGCAGACGCCCGTTCCTTCCGGCCCGGGGGAGACCCCGGGCCGGTCGCAACCCGAGCGCGCCGCGAGGAGGTGGTGAGCCATGCGGCACGGCAGACTCGCCCCGCTGAGCTTCCTGGTCTTCCCGCTGGGCCTCTATCTCGTCTGGGTCGTCTACCCCACGTTCGCATCCCTGGCCCTCGCCTTCACCAACTGGGACGGCATCAGTCCGACCTGGGAGTGGGTCGGCCTGGCGAACTTCGAGCGGCTGATCAAAGACCGGGTCTTCTGGATGTCGCTGTCGAACAACCTGCGCTGGGTGGCGGTGTTCGTCACCATCCCCTTGGCGCTGGGGCTGGCGCTGGCGCTGGCCCTCAACCGCAACGTGCGCTTCGACCGCTTCCTCAAGATCGCCTACTACCTCCCCATGGTGCTGGCGTTCGTGGTGATCGCGCTGGTGTGGTCCTGGATCTACCACCCGCGTCAGGGGCTCATCAACAGCACCCTGTTCCACGTCTACGGCTTGGCGCAGTCGCTGGGCTTCGACGTGAATCCGGCCGCGGCCCGTCGCATCGGCTGGCTCGGCGACCCCGACCTGGCGATGTGGTCGATCATCGCTGCCGCCACCTGGCAGCACGTCGGCTACGTCATGATCCTCTACCTGGCCGGGCTCAAGACCGTCAACACCGAGCTGCTCGACGCCGGGCAGGTCGACGGCGCCACCCCCTGGCAACTCTTCCGCTTCGTCACCTTTCCGCAACTCGCGCCGGTCACCACCATCGTGCTGGTCATCACCGTCATCCAGTCGCTGCGGGCGTTCGACCTGGTGTACGTGATGACCCGCGGCGGTCCCTTCAACTCCTCGAACGTGCTGGCCAACTTCATGTACATCGAGGCCTTCCTGAACTACAACATGGGCTACGCGGCGGCCATCGCGGTGGTGCTGTTCCTGATCAGCGTCGGCTTCATCGCGATCTACCTCTACAGGGTGGTCCAGCAGGAGGAGCGCTAGCATGCGGCGGCTGGTGTTGATACTCGTCTGGGCCGGAGCGCTGCTGTGGCTCTTCCCCATCGCCGGCGCCTTCGTCACGTCGCTGCGCACCCAGCAGGACATCTCCGCCCATGGCTTCTGGAGCGTGCCGCGCGAGATCAGCTTCGGCAACTACGCCACCGCTTGGGAGCGTGGCCGGGTATCGCGCTACCTCACCAACAGCTTCATCATCACGATCCCGTCGATCATCGGCATGCTGGTGCTCTCCAGCATGTCGGCCTACGCGCTCATCCGCTTCCGCTTCCGGCTCAACCGGGCGCTCTACTTCACGTTCGTCGCAGGGATGCTGCTGCCGTTCCAGATCCTGATGCTGCCGGTGTTCCAGCTCAGCAACCGGCTCGGCCTCTACGACACGCACCTCGCACTGATCTTGTTCCACACCGCCTTCCAGCTCGGCTTCTGCACGTTCGTGCTGCGCAACTTCATGCGCACCATCCCCATGTCGCTGTTCGAGTCGGCGGTCATCGACGGCGCCGGCGAATGGACCATCTACCGGCGCATCGGCCTGCCGCTGATCCTGCCCGCCTTCGCGGCGCTCGCGACGCTGGAGTTCACCTGGGTCTTCAACGACTACCTCTGGGCGATCGTCTTGCTCAGCAGCGATCGCCTCAAGCCGGTGACCGCCGGGTTGTCGACGCTGATGGGCCAGTTCGTGAACGACTGGCCGCTGATCGTCTCGGGCAGCCTGCTCGCCGCGCTGCCCACGCTGCTGGTGTTCTTCGCCCTGCAGCGCTACTTCATCGAAGGCCTCACCATGGGGGCGACGAAGGGGTGAAATGAGGGCGCAACCTGCGGTTGCGCGGGAGGTGCGCGTGGAACTCGGCGTCTGTTACTACCCGGAACACTGGCCCCAGGAGACCTGGGAGCCCGACGCGCGGCGCATGAAGGACATCGGCTTGACCTGGGTGCGGATCGGCGAGTTCGCCTGGAGCGTCATCGAGGGCGAGCCCGGTCGCTACACCTGGGATTGGCTCGACCGCGCCGTCGACACCCTCGGCGCGGCGGGTCTACGCGTAGTGCTGTGCACCCCGACGGCCACACCGCCGAAGTGGCTCGTCCAGTCGCTGCCCGACATGCTCCCCGTGGGCCGCGACGGGAAGGTACGCGGCTTCGGCTCGCGACGGCACTACGACTTCGCCCACGAAGGCTACCGCGACGCCTCCGCCGCCATCGCCGCGGCCATGGCCGAGCGCTTCGGTCGCCACGAGGCCGTGCGTGCCTGGCAGATCGACAACGAGTACGGCTGCCACGACACCGTGCGGCAGGCCGGACCAGCGACGCGGGCCGCCTGGCCGCGCTGGCTCGTGGCGCGCTACGGCAGCATCGACGCTCTCAACGAGGCCTGGTGGACCACCTTCTGGTCGCAGAGCTATCGCCGCTTCGAGGACATCGAGCTGCCGGTCGGGACCGTCACAGACGCCGCCCCCGGGGCACTGCTCGACTATGCGCGCTTCACGTCGAGGCTGGTGGTCGAGTACCACCAGCGGCAGGTCGACGAGATCCGGCCGCGTTCGCCCGGCCGCTCGATCACGCACAACGACATGGCCTTCTTCGACGACCTCGACGCCCGCGCCCTGGGCGAGACGCTCGACGCGATCACCTGGGACAACTACCCGCTGGGCATGCTCGAGCAGTCACCCCTGCCCGAGCGCGTCAAGACGCGCTTCGCCCGCACGGGCCATCCCGACCTGATCGCGTTCAACCACGACCTGTACCGTGGAGCGCTGGCGCCGAAGGCCGGCGAGCCGCACGTCCCCTTCTGGGTGATGGAGCAGCAGCCCGGTCCGGTGAACTGGGCCCCGACCAACCCGCTACCCGCGACCGGTGCGGTCAGACTCTGGACCCACCAGGCGATCGCACACGGCGCCGAGGTGGTGAGCTACTTCCGCTGGCGCGCCGCCGTGGGCGCCCAAGAGCACCTGCACGCGGGGCTCCTGCGCCACGACGGCACGCCCGACCAAGGCCTGCACGAGGCCGAGCACGCGGCCCGCGACCTGGCCGAGGCGGCTGCCAAGGGACCACACCCGCGCCGCCGCGGCCAGGCGGCGCTGCTGCTGCGCTACGACGACCTCTGGGCCAGCGCCATCGAGCCGCACGCCGCCGGTTGGCGGCCATGGGCCGTGTGGCTCGAGGCCTACACCGCCCTGCGAACCCTCGGGCTCGACGTGGACGTCGTCCCGCCCGCGCGCGATCTCAGCGGCTACGGCCTCTTGGTGGCGCCGTCGCTGATGCTCGCCGACGAGGCGCTCGCCGCCGCCCTGCGCGCTCCCCTCGCGGCCGGCGCCACCCTCGTGCTGGGGCCCCGCACGGGTGCCTACCGCTCCGACATGCGCGTACACGAGCGGGCTCCCGGGCCGCTGGCCGACCTGACCGGGACCCGCACCGGCCGCATCGACGCGCTCCGCCCCGGCAGCGTCGGGGCGATCAGCCTGCACTCTGCGTCGGCACGAACACTCGGGGACACCGAGCTCACCTACCACACCTGGGCCGACCTGCTCGAGCCCGAGCGCGGCACCGAGGTCTGGGGGCGCTACGCCACGCCGGCCTACGCCGACCAGGTCGCGCTGACGTGCCGACACCACGAGGGCGGGGGACGCTGCGTCACGGTGGGCGCATGGCTCGATGCGCCCGGCTGGGGGCGGCTGCTCGCCGGGCTCGCCGCCGAGGCCGGGCTGCAGACCCTGGCGCTGCCCGAGGGCGTGCGCCTGAGCCGCAGCGCGGGGCGCCCCTGCCTCCAGAACTTCACCGACGTACCGGTGCGGGTCGACCTCGCGCCGCTCGGAGGCCAGGTCGTGAGCGTGGGGCCGGTCGATGTCGCCTGGGTGGAGCTGCCCGCCTAGCGGCTCGCTGCGGTCGCGACCAGCCGGCCCTCCCGACGGCCGGACCTGCGAGCGCCCGGGTAGGATGCGCGCATGACCACGCCGGCCGTCGTCACTGCCGAGCGCCTGGCACGGTACGACCGTCCGGGTCCGCGCTACACCTCGTATCCCACGGCCGTGGAGTTCCACGACGGCTTCACGGCGCGGCGCTACCTGGAGAAGCTCGACGAGGCCGCCCGCCGTCTTGACGAGCCGCTGGCCCTCTACGTCCACCTGCCGTTCTGCCGAGAGCGTTGCAGCTTCTGCGGCTGCAACGTGATCATCACCCGTCGGCACGGCCTGGCGGCGCGCTACCTCGACTTCCTCGAGCGCGAGATCGACCTGGTGGCCGACCGCCTGGGCGAGCGCACGGCGGTGGTGCAGTTGCACTGGGGCGGTGGTACCCCCACCTACCTCGACGTCGCGGAGCTGCGCCGGCTGTGGGACATGCTGATGCGGCGCTTCGCGCTCCGGCCGGGGGCCGAGGTGGCCCTGGAGGTCGATCCGCGCGTGACCAGCCCCGAGCAGGTCGAGCTGCTGCAACGGCTCGGCTTCAACCGCTTCTCGATGGGCGTGCAGGACTTCGATCCGGCGGTCCAGGACGCCATCGGGCGCTTCCAGACGTACGGCGAGACGCGCGCCTTGCACGAGCGCCTGCGCGCAGCCGGCATCGAGTCGATCAACTTCGACCTGGTGTACGGCCTGCCGCAGCAGACGCCGGCCTCGTTCCGCGACACCATCCTCCGTACCATCGACCTCGAGCCCGACCGCGTGGCGGTGTACTCGTACGCCTTCGTGCCCTGGATCAAGGCGCACCAGCGCCAGATCCACCTCGAGGACCTGCCACCGCGCGAGGTGAAGCTCGAGCTCTTCGGTATCGCCTTCGAGCTGTTCAGCGCCGCGGGCTACGAGCAGATCGGTATGGACCATTTCGCGTTGCCGCGCGACGCCTTGGCGCGCGCCGCGCGCGAGCGCACCCTTCACCGCAACTTCATGGGCTACACCACGCATCCAGCCGACGACTCGATCGGCTTCGGCGTCTCCGCCATCGGAGAGCTCGGCGGCGCCTTCGCGCAGAACACGAAGAAGCTGACACGCTACGAGCAGGCGCTGGCGCAGGGTCTACCGCCGGTGGAGCGCGGCTTCGAGCGCAGCCGTGACGACGTCATCCGCCGCGATGTCATCCAGAGCCTCATGTGCAACTTCCACCTCGACGTCCGCGCGCTGGAGCGCGCGCACGGCATCGACTTCGCCGAGTACTTCGCCGACTCGCTCCGCGAGCTCGACGAGGGCCCGGTGGCCCACGGCTTCGTCCGCCGCGACGCGGACTCGCTCGAGGTCGCGCCCGCCGGACGGCTCTTCGTACGCAACGTCTGCATGGCGTTCGACGCGTACCTCGAGCGCCACGCCGGCGAGACCGAGCGTTTCTCCAGGACGGTGTGATCGCCCCGAACCGAGTTCGGTCCGAGCGACCCGGACCCGGGGACGTGGCAGACTGGTGCCAACGGCGCGGCCGCTCTACCCCGCCACCTTTCGGAGCGATCCATGCGTACCTTCGATCCCAGCGACCATCCCCACCGCCGCTTCGACCCGCTCCAGGGGCACTGGATCCTCGTCTCGCCGCATCGCACCAAGCGCCCCTGGCAGGGGCAGATGGAGTCGCTGCCGCCCGAGGACAAGCCGCGCTACGATCCCGGCTGCTACCTGTGCCCCGGCAACGAGCGCGCGGGCGGTGAGCGCAACCCGGACTACGACGACGTGTTCGTGTTCACGAACGACTTCGCCGCGCTGTTGCCGGACGCCCCACCGGCGCCTGCGCCCGAACACCCGCTCCTGCGGAGCGAAGGTGTCCGCGGCACCTGTCGCGTGCTGTGCTTCTCGCCGCGGCACGACCTCACCCTGTGCGAGTTGCCCGCGCCGCAGCTGCGGCGCGTGGTCGACCTGTGGGCGGAGCAGACCGTCGAGCTCGGCGAGCGTTATGCCTGGGTGCAGGTGTTCGAGAACAAGGGCACCGTCATGGGCGCCTCGAACCCCCACCCGCACGGGCAGATCTGGGCGCTCGACGCGCTGCCGACGCTGGTGGCCCGCGAGGACCGCCGGCAGCGCGAGTACTACGCCGAGCACGGCCGCCAGCTGCTGCTCGACTACGCCCAGGAGGAGCTGCAGCGCGGTGAGCGGGTCGTGGTCGCCAACGACCAGTGGCTGGCCGTCGTCCCGTACTGGGCCACCTGGCCGTTCGAGCTGCTGCTCCTGCCCACCCGACGACACGTGGCGCGCCTCTCGGATCTGCGCCCCGACGAGCGCGACGCCCTGGCGCAGTTGCTGAAGCGGGCCTTCACGCGCCTCGACAACCTGTTCCGCACCTCGTTCGCATACTCCTTCGGTTGGCACGGTGCGCCCTACACGCCCGTCGGCAGTCTCGCTGCGGCGAGCGCCGGCGACGCCGCCGGTCGGGCCGCCTGGCAACTGCATGCCCACGTCCTGCCGCCGCTGTTGCGCTCGGCCACGGTGCGCAAGTTCATGGTCGGCTTCGAGCTGCTCGCCGAGGCGCAACGCGACCTGACGCCGGAGCAGGCCGCCGAGCGCCTGCGCGCGCTCCCCGACCGCCACTACCTGGAGACGGCATGAGCGCCGGCGACGACCCACGCGAGCGCGTCGCGCGCGCGTTCGAGCGCGAGTACGGCGGTCGCCCCGAGGCGCTCGTGCGCGCTCCCGGTCGGGTCAACCTGATCGGCGAGCACACCGACTACAACGACGGCTTCGTGCTGCCGATGGCGCTCGACCGCGCCGCCTGGATCGCGCTCACGCCGCGCAGCGACGGCGTGGTGCGGCTCTTGGCCCTCGATCTCTCGCAGCGCGGCGTCTTCGACGTCGCCAGCGCCCGGCGCCGCGACGCCCGCGGCGACCCGCACGCCGAGCAGGGCGGCTGGCTGGAGTACCCACGGGCCGTCGCTTGGGCCTTGCAAGATGGCGGCGGTCACACCTTGCGCGGCTTCGATGGCGTGCTGGCCTCGGACGTGCCGCGCGCCGCGGGGCTGTCGTCCTCGGCGGCGGTGGAACTTGCCGTCGCGGCCGCCTTCCAGGTGTCCTCCGCCTTCGTCTGGGACGAGGTCGACATCGCACGGCGCATGCAACGCGCCGAGAACCACTGGGTCGGAGTGGCCAGCGGGATCATGGACCAACTCGTCGGCGCCGCAGGCGTAGCGGGGTACGCGTTGCTGATCGACTGCCGCGACCTGAGCACGCGGCCGGTGCCGCTGAGCGCGGACTGCGCCGTGGTGGTGCTCGACACCGCCACCCGCCGCGGCCTGGTGGGCAGCGCCTACAACGAACGCCGCTCGCAGTGCGAGGCGGCCGCTCGGGCGCTGGGTGTGGCGGCGCTGCGCGACGCCGACGGCGCCGCGCTCGAGGCCGTGCGGGAGGCACTGGACCCGCTCGTCTACCGCCGCGCGCGGCACGTCATCGGCGAGAACCAGCGTGTGCTCGACGCCGTCGAGGCGCTGGAGGCGGGCGCTTCGGCGGCCTTCGGTCGCCTGATGGACGCCAGCCACGAGAGTCTGCGGCACGACTTCGAGGTGTCGAGCGAGGCGCTCGATGCGATCGTGGCGGCGGCGCGCGCGGCGCCCGGCTGCCTCGGCGCGCGCATGACCGGAGCCGGCTTCGGCGGCTGCGCCGTGGCGCTCGTGGAGCGAGCGGCACTGCCGGCCTTCTTGTCCGCCGCGGCCGAGGCCTACACGCGCGCCAGCGGCCGGCAGGGCGAGTTGCTCGTGGCCACACCCTCGGCCGGCGCCGGGATCGCGGCGAGCTGAACGACGCAGCCTTGGCGTCCGGCGAGGCGGTGACGTAGGCTGACCGGATATGCGAACCCTCCTCGCACTCATCCTGACGGCCCTGGCCGCCCTGGCGCTGGCACAACCCGCTGGTACGCTTCGCCTCTACACCTCCCAGCCCGAGGCCGACGCCGCCGCCACGGTGGCGGGCTTCAACCGGATCCACCCCGACGTGCGCGTCGAGGTCTTCCGCTCCGGCACCGAGCAGGTGATCAGCCGCTTCCTGATCGAGGTGGAGGCGGGCGGCCCCCAGGCCGACGTGCTGCTCGTCGCCGATGCGCCCACCTTCGAGCTGCTCAAGGAGCGCGACCTGCTCGACGCCTACGTGTCACCGGAGGCGTCCGCGATCGCCGCGGTCCACGTCGACCCCGCCGGCGCCTACGCGGGCACCAAGATCCTGGCGACGGTGATCGCCTACAACCGCGCGTTGGTGAGCGAGCCGGTGACGAGCTGGGCCGAACTGGCCGCCCTCGCGCCCGGCCAGATCGCCATGCCCAGCCCCTCGTACTCGGGCGCTGCGGCCTACAACCTCGGCGTGATGACGCGTGCGGCGGCCCTGGGTTGGGACTGGTTCGAGGCGCTCGCCAAGAGCGACGTGCTGCTGTTCCAAGGCAACGGCGCCGTGCTCCGCAGCGTGGCGGGCGGCGAAGTTCCTTACGGCATCGTGGTCGACTTCCTCCCCATCCGCGCCGCGCTCGAAGGCTCGCCGGTCGGCGTGGTGTACCCCGACGAAGGCGTTCCCGTGATCACCGAGCCGGTCGGCATCGTGCGCGGCAATGCGAATCCCGAGGCGGCCCGCGCCTTCGTCGATTACCTGCTCTCCGAGGCCGGCCAACGTGTGGCGGTGGAGCTGGGCTACATGCCCCTGCGCCCCGGCATCGAGGTCCCGGAGGGCTTCCCAGCGCTGGCCGACCTGTCCGTGCTGTCGGCGGACGCCGCCGAGCTGGCCGCCACCCGCGACGCCGACAAGGAGCGCTTCGCGATCCTGTTCGGAGAATGAGCGAGCGCGGCTGACGCCATGTCCCTCGCGCGCATCGCGAGGTCGAGCCCCGCCGGCCTGGCGCTGGCGGGGCTCGTGCTGGTGCTGGCCTTCACCAACGCCCTGCCGCTGTGGCGGCTCGCGGAGCGCGCCATCGACGTCGACGCGTTGCGCTGGCTGATCGAGAGCCCCCAGGCGCGTCGCGCCATGCTCCATTCGCTGCGCGTCTCCACCGTGGTGGCGCTGCTCGCCACCGGCTTCGGTGCGCTGAGCGTGTTCCTGCTCGAGCGTCTCGAGCTGCCAGGGCGGCGCGGCCTGCGACTGCTGCTGCTGGTGCCGTTGGTGGTGCCACCGCAGATCCTGACGATCGCCTGGCTCGGCTGGCTCGGCCCGGCCGGCACCGTCACCCGCGCCGTGCAGGCGCTGCTCGACAGCGAGCGGCCGCCATGGACGCTCTACGGCGAAACCGGCATCGTCGTGCTGCTGAGCGTGTTCGCGCTGCCGGTGGCGTACCTGACGCTCGCGGCGGGGCTGCAACGGCTGCCGCGCAGCATCGAGGAGGCCGCCCGGCTCGATGGCGCCGGCCTCGGGGCGCTGGCCCTGCGCGTCGTCGCACCGCTGCTGCGACCGTACCTGCTGGCATCGCTGGTACTCACCTTCCTGGCGGCGCTGGGCAACTTCGGCATCCAGGCGCTGCTCGGCATCCCGGCGCGCTTCGTCACGCTGCCCACCCTGATCTACCAGCGCATCACCAGCTTCTCCGCCGGCGGCTTCGAGCAAGCGGCGGCCCTGGCGCTGGTGATGGCCGTTCCGGCGCTGCTGGTGCTGTGGCTCCAAGTACGCCTCAACCGCCGGGCCGACACGCTCGACTCGCAGCTCGAGATCGCGCGGCGCTATCGCCTCGGCCGCGCCCGCTGGCCGCTGGCGACGCTGGCGTGGCTGCTGCTCGGCGGCTTCGTCACGCTCGGGCCGTTCCTGTCGATGGTGATCACCGCTTCCACGCGCGCCTACGGCCTCCCACTGCGGCTCGAGAACCTCGACCTGCGCCACTTCGTCTTCGTGCTCACGCGCCTCGACGCCTTCCCCCGCGCGTTGCAGCACAGCCTGCTGTTGGCCGGCGGCGCCGCGCTCATCGCCGCCGTGATGGCCTTGGCGCTCGGCTACGTGCTCGCCCGCGTCGGTCGCCGGGGACTGCCGCTGCAGCTGTTGATCGATCTCCCGTACGCGTTGCCGGGGATCGTGTTCGCGCTGGCGCTGGTGCTCACCTGGCTGCAGCCGCCGATCCCGGGGCTGCGGCTCTACGGCACCGTCTGGCTGCTCCTGCTGGCGTACGTGGGGCACTACCTGGCGTTCGCGCTGCAGCCGCTCGGGGCGGCCTGGCGTCAGGTCGACCCGAGCCTCGAGGAGGCGGGCCGCATCGACGGGGCCGGCACCCTGCAGGTGATGTGGTACGTGCTGCTGCCGATCGTCGCGCCCACGGTGCTGGTGGCGGCGCTGCTGGTGTTCCTGAACGCCTTCTCCGAGCTGTCGATCTCGGCGCTGCTGGCCGGCTCGCGCGCGGAGACGCTCGGTTGGCTGGTCTTCGGGCTCGAGCAGGCGGGCAACACCAATCAGGCGGCCGCGCTGTCGACCGTGCTCGTCGTGGTGCTCGCGCTGCTCGGCCTCGTCGCGACGACCGTGCGGCGCTGGGCGCAGGCGCGCGTCGGCCCGGCTCCGCCGTGAGCGATCACAGGCTCGCGAGCAGACCCCACGCCGTGGCCGCGACCACCGCCACCAGCGCGAGCAACGCC
>SLRS01000040.1 GCA_007130855.1 Trueperaceae bacterium
GCTTGGATCGTCGTGGTGATGATGACGAAGACGTGCACGTTGCGAAGACCCGTGAGGGTGATGTAGCGGAACTGCGCCCAGGTGTTCGCCCCGTCGATGCGCGCCGCCTCGTAGCGTTCGACGGGGATGTCCTGCAAGCCCGCGAGGTAGATCAGCATCTGGAACGGGAACGTCGCCCAGGCCGACAGGAGCACGATCGACGGCATCGCCCAGCGCGCATCGCCGAGCCAGTTGACGTACTCGCCGCGATAGCCCACGAGGCGGATCAGGTTGTTCAGGAGCCCGTCCGGGATCTGGAACATGGCCGCCCAGATCACGATGATGACCGTGATCGGGGTCACGAGCGGGAGCAGCGCCACGCTCCTGAAGAAGGAGCGGAAGCGCAGGCGACCGTTGAGCAGCATCGCCGAACCGAGGGACATCGAGAGCTGCAGCGGCACGACCAACAGGGCGAAGTAGAAGGTGTTGCGGAAGGCCTGCCAGAAGTCCGGGTCGCCGAGCACCCGGGTGTAGTTCTCGAAGCCTACGAAGCGCGTCGGGATCGGGCGTGGAACGAGGCGCTCGTTGGTGAACGAAAGGTACCCGGCCATGAAGAACGGGAGGATCAAGAAGACCAGGAGCAAGATCGCTGCGGGCGCGATCAAGGCCGTCTCGTGGAGGAACGCCGAGCGTCGTCCCGAACGCGAGGGCGCAGGGACTGGAGGCCTGAGGGCGGCCTCTGGGGGAAGTCGTTGGATCATGCCGGGCACCCCTTCCGGTTGCGCCGGAGCATCGGTTGGGAGATGACCTGCGACCTGGACGTCGGACGGGGGAGGTGAGCGCAGCCGCAGCCCGCCTCCCCCGAGCCTGGCTCAACGGCTCGAATCGAAGGGCGGGTAGCCGTCGTTGTCGGCGATGTCCTCGTCGATGACGCGGGCAGCACGGGCGAGTTCGGTGGCGACGTCGGCACCTTCGAGGATGCTGTTCACGGCGCGACCGAAGGCCGAGGAGATGACCGGATACGCCGGGTGCACCGGGCGCACGACGGCGATCGTCGCGGATTGCTCCGCCATCAGGGCGCCTTGACCGCCGGGGCCGTAGAGCGCGCTCAGCTCGATGGCCGAGTGGCGCGCGGGTACGTAGCCCGTGATGTCGGCGTACAACGCGACTTGCTCGGTGGACATGGCGAACTCGATGAAGGCGCCGGCGGCCTCCTTGTGGTCGGCGACGGCCGGGATCGCATAGCTCCAACCACCGTTCGGTGAGGCTTGCTCGTCACCGCAGAACTTCGGCGCCGGGATCAGCACGAGATCTTCGCCGAGGCCCTCCTGGTGAACGCGCCACATCCAGTTGCCGACCCACGCCAAGGCGGCCGTCTTGTCGCCGAAGAAGCGGTTGTCGCCCCCGGCAGCCGGCACGATCCAGCCGCTCGTCGCCCAGGACTGCAGGCGCTCGAGCGATTCGATGGCGGCGGGCGAGTCGAGGGTGCCGCGCGCCTGCCAGCTCTCGCGATCGATGAGGTCGGCTCCGCAGGCTTGCAGGAACGGTGAGAACCCGTACGAGAACCACTCACCGGTGTAGTTGAGCTTCATGTCGACCGGCCACGTCACCTCGGGGAGCTCGGCCAACGCCGCGAGGGCGGCGTCCATCTCCTCGAACGTCCAGGCATCATCGACACTGGTGGGGATCCTGACGCCGGCTTGCTCCAAGTATGAGCGGTTCCCCCACAGCAGCACGCTCGAATCGTAGGGGCTGATGGCGTAGAGGTTGCCGTCCGGGCTGTAGGTGCCCTGGTCGATGATCGCCGGCAGCAGATCCGCCAGCAGCGCTTCGCTCAGGTACGGATCGAGTGGGGCGAGCTGGCCGGACCACACGTAGCTGGCCATGTTCGGGCCGTCGAGCATGATGACGTCGGGCAAGTCGCCGCTGAGGAAGCCTGCCTGCAGCGCGTCGTTGATCGACGGGAGCCGGACGACGTTCACGGAGATGCCTTCGTCGGCATAGGCGGCGTTGAACGCTTCTTCGACTTGGACGAAGAAGGGGCGTTCGGACTCACCATCGATCACCCAAGCGGTGACCTGCTGGGCGGTGACGGTCGTGAGCGCGAGGAGGAGGAGCGTGCTGAGGGTGAACCGGACGATCGCTAGCATGGGATGCTCCGTTCCGAGAGGTCGTGTGCGTGGGCGCTGCCGGGGTTGCGTGCGCGGTTCGAGGTGGCTGCCCTCCTTTCCTGGTGCATCGATGTCCTGTGCGGGTGGTGCCGTGAGACCGGTCGCAATGAGGAGGACAACGTTGTCACCACGAAGCTGATCACGCAACGGTGCATCGGGTGGACCTCCTAGACCGAGTCTCGGCGGACGAGTGGGCACGTCAAGCGCAGTGGCGCGGCGACCGTTGGCGGCTCGTCGTCCGCGGCGACGAGCTCGAGCAGCCGCTGGACGCCCCACCGCCCCATCGCCTGGTGCGGGAGGGCGATGGTCGTGAGCGCCGGCATCAGGTAAGCGGCGATCTCCTCTTGGTCGTCGTACCCGATCACGGCGACATCGGTGGGTATGCGCAGGCCGCGCTCGTAGATGGCGCAGTAGGCGCCGGCGGCCATGCGGTCGTTGCCGCAGAAGAGGGCAGTCGGACGGTCCTCCAGGTCGAGCAGCGCGGCGGTCAAGGTGTAGCCCTGGTCTGGTGCAGTCGTGGCATGGCGGACGAGTTCGGGATCGAACGGGAGCCCGGCCTCGGCGAGCGCGCGCCGATAGCCGCTGAGCCGGCCCGCCGAGGCCGCGGCGCTCGCAACCGGGTCCAGGTTGACGAAGCCGATGCGCCGATGGCCGTGGTCGATGAGCGTCCGGGTCGCGAGATGGCCACCTTGCTCCTCGTCGGGCACCACGGCGTGATAGCGCCCGTTGGGTTCGAAGCAGTCGATGAGCACCGCGGGCACTTGTCGCAAGCGGTCGTTGGGCTCCACCGAGCGGTGGAACATGGCCGCGTAGACGATGCCCTCGACGCGGCGCTCGAGCAGCGTCGCGATGGCATCGGCCTCGTGCTGGCCGTCACGCTCGGTGTTCACGACCAGCAGGAGCATGCCGTGCTGCCACGCTTCGAGCTGGGCGCCCTTGACGATGTCGACGGCGAACGGGCTCGTGGCGATCTCGTCGCTGATGAACCCGATGGTGTTCGAGCGCCGCGTCCGCATCTGCCTGGCGGTGTGGTGGGGCGTGTAGTCGAGCGTGCCCATGGCGTCCAGCACGCGCTGGCGGGTGGCGGGGCGCACCGTGGCCTCGCCGTTCAAGACGCGTGACACGGTCTTGAACGACACGCCTGCGTGCTTCGCCACGTCACGGATGGTCGCTGCCACGCTCCCCCCTTCCCGTACGCCTGTCACTCACTTCGTGGCGCCAGTGTAGCGGCAGAAGACAACGTTGTCAATGGTGCCCGACGACCCGGGTTCGCCGTAGGCGGCAGGGGCGCCCCGCGCCCACCCGGGCCGGACTGCGAGCGCGACGGCCGTAGGGCCAGGCTGCAGCGCGGCCGCGGTCGCGTCGGCAGCGCTTGCCCTCACCCGCGCCGCCCGCTATCGTCGCCAGCGTCGCTGGTCGCCAGCGTCGCTGGTCGCCAGCATCAGCGAGAGGAGCCGAACCGATGTCGCCGTGGAGCCTGGCCGTCTTCGTCGCTGCCATGATCGCCGCCAGCTTGCTCGGCGATCGGGTGCGCGCGCGGATCCCCGCCGGGACGCAGCTGCGTCCGCTCGTGCTCGCGGCCTCGCTGGCGCTGTTCGCTGCGGCGTTCGTGGCCGGCTTCGGCTCGCCGTTGAGCCTCGCCCTCGCCGTGGTGATGGCCTTCTTGTTGAGCGTTGCCGGTGTCTTCAGCGGACCCTGGGGCCGGTCGTGACGGTGGGGCCGCGAGCGCCCCGCAGCGCCACGGCCTCGCGCGACGGCCCGGTCGCGATGAGGCCGAGCCTGCGGTAGCGTTCGACGAACCGTCTGCCGCCGCCCTCGCCCGACCGACCCCGAGGTGGATATGGCCCCCGTCTACCGCTCCAAGCCCGACGCCCTGCAGGCCCTGTTCGCGAGGCGACGCGTGGTGATCGGCGTGATCCACCTGCCTGCCCTGCCGGGTTCGCCCGAGTACCGGGGCGCCGACATCGAGGCGCTCGCGGCGATCGCGCTCGAGGATGCCCGCCGCTATGCCCGCGGCGGCGTGCACGGACTCATCGTCGAGAACCACGGCGACATCCCCTTCGCCAAGCCCGGCGACCTCGGTCCCGAGACGGCCGCCGTGATGGCGGTGATCGGCGACCGCGTGCGCCGTGACGTGGGCCTGCCGCTGGGCGTCAACGTGCTGGCCAACGGCGCTCGCCATGCGCTGGCCGTGGCCCAGGCCGCTGGTGCCGGTTTCGTGCGCGTGAACCAGTGGGCGAACGCCTACGTGGCCAACGAGGGCATCCTGGAGGGGCCCGCTGCGGCCGCGACGCGCTATCGGGCGTGGCTGCGTGCCGGGCGGGTGCGGGTGTTCGCCGACGTCCACGTGAAGCACGGCGCGCACGCCATCGTGGCCGACCGCAGCCTCGGCGAGCTCACCCGCGACCTGGAGTTCTTCGACGCGGACGCGGTCATCGTCACCGGCCAACGCACCGGCGACGGCGTCGAAGGGGAGGAGCTGACCACGGTGCGCGGTGCGACGCAGCTGCCGCTGCTCGTGGGCAGCGGCGTCGGCGAGGCCAACGTGGGCGCCATCCTGGGCGTCGCCGACGGCGTGATCGTGGCCAGCGCGCTCAAGGAGGAGGGGGTGTGGTGGACGCCGGTGTCGGAGGCGAAGGTGCGGGCGTTCATGGCGGTGGTGGAGGGCTCGGCGCCTCGCTGAGGCGCCGTGCGCAGCACGGCCGTCGCGTTCGCAGCGTTCGCCCGTCCACCCGCGCTCTCGTTCCCGCCGACGTCGTACCGTGGAGGCTAGGAACGAGCCGGCCGACCACGCGCCCGCGCCCTGCGGCGGCGGTGCGCAGGCGCGCCTGGCTCGGAAGGGAGCACGCCGTGTGGGGAACGAAACGAGGTCGGGCACATGGCTGACGTGCGCGCCACCGTCGGCCAGGCGATCGTGCGGTACCTGGCCGCCCAGTACAGCGAACGCGACGGTCGGCGCCGCCGGCTGATCCCGGGCATGTGGGCCATCCTCGGTCACGGCAACGTGGCGGGGTTGGGCCAGGCGCTCGAGGAGCTCGGCGGCCCGCTGGGGCTGCCCACCTACCGACCCCAGAACGAGCAGGCCATGGTGCACGCCGCCGCGGCCTACGCCAAGCACGTGAACCGCTTGGCTACCTTCGCCTGCACCGCCTCGATCGGCCCCGGCAGCGCCAACATGCTCACAGCGGCCGCCGGCGCCACCGTCAACCGGTTGCCGGTGCTGCTGTTCCCGAGCGACCTGTTCGCCAACCGCCGTCCCGACCCGGTGCTGCAGCAGCTCGAGCATCCCAGTGAGCACGACGTCACCGTCAACGACGCCTTCCGCAGCGTGTCGCGCTGCTTCAGCCGCATCCACCGGCCCGAGCAGCTGCTCGCGGCGCTGCCCGAGGCCATGCGGGTGCTCACCGACCCGGTCGAGACCGGCGCCGTCACGATCGCACTCCCCGAGGACGTGCAGACCGAGGCGTTCGCGTGGCCGGCGAGCTTCTTCGAGCCGCGCACCTGGCAGGTGCGCCGCCCCGCCCCGGAACCGGAGGCGATCGCCGCCGCCGCGGCGCTGCTGCGCGCCGCCGAGCGGCCGCTCGTCGTCACCGGGGGCGGCACCCTCTACGCCGAGGCGCATGACGCGCTGCAGGCCTTCGCCGAGCGCTACGGGGTGCCCGTCGTGGAGACGCAGGCCGGCAAGGGCGCGCTGGCTTGGGACCACGCCATGAACGCCGGCCCGGTCGGCGCGAACGGCGGTTTGGCGGCCAACTGTCTGGCGGCCGCGGCCGACCTGGTCCTCTGCGTCGGCACCCGCCTGGGCGACTTCGCCACCGGCTCCATGACCGCCTTCCAGCAGCCGGGCGTGCGCTTCGTGGGCCTCAACGTGGTGCCGTTCGACGCCCACAAGCTGGGCGCGCTGCCGCTCGTGGCCGATGCGCGCCGCGGGCTCGAGGCGCTGCACGCCGCGCTCGACGGCTGGGCCGGCAGCGGCGCTGCCTATCAGGACGAGGTGCGCGACCGCAAAGCCGAATGGGACGCCATCGTCGACGACCTGCGCACGCCCCGGGCCGGCCCGCGCCCGTCGCAGGCGGCCGTGATGGGCGCCGTGAACGAGGCGTTCGGGGGCCAGGCCAGCGTCATCAACGCCGCCGGCAGCATGCCTGGCGACCTGCTCAAGCTCTGGCGCTCGAGCGACCCGAAGGCCTACCACGTCGAGTACGGCTTCTCGTGCATGGGGTACGAGATCCCCGCCGGCCTGGGCGTCAAGCTCGCCGACCCCGGGCGCGAAGTGGTGGTGTTCGTCGGCGACGGCACCTACCTGATGATGAACAGCGAGATCGTCACGGCCGTGGCCGAGGGCATCGCCTTCACCATCGTGCTCGTCGACAACCAGGGCTACCAGTCGATCCACGGCCTACAGCGCAGCGTGGGCTCGCCGTCGTTCGTCAACGAGTTGCGCCACCGCAATCCGGAGAGTGGCCGCACCGACGGCCGGCCGGTAGCGGTGGACTACGCCCGGCACGCCGAGGCGATGGGGGCCCTCGCCCTCGAGGTCGAGGACCTCGAGGGGCTGCGGGCGGCGCTGGTGCAGGCGCGCGCCAGCGAGCGCGTCAGCGTGATCGTCATCCGCACCGATGCCGAGCAGCGCGTTCCGGGCTTCGAGGGCTGGTGGGACGTGCCGGTCGCCGAGGTGTCCGGGCAGGCCAGCGTGCACGAGGCGCGCCAGGCATACGAGACCAACGCAGCGCGGCAGCGCCTGCATGCGGCGCGCCCCACGCGTGTCGACGGGACGGAGGAGACGTGAACGCAGCCTTGGGCTTCGCGGTGATCGGGGCCGGTCGCATCGGTGCCCTCCATGCCCGCCACCTGGCGGGAGCGGTGGAGGGCGCGCAGCTCGCGCTGGTGGTGGACGTGGACGCCGAGGCGGCGCGCGCGGCTGCGGTCGGCGGCGCCGAGGTGCTCGACGACGTCGCCGAGGCGCTGGCGCACCCACGGGTCGACGCGGTCGTGATCGCCTCGCCCACGAGCGTCCACGCCGAGCAGCTGCGAGCGGCCGCGGCGGCGGGCAAGGCGATCTTCTGCGAGAAGCCGGTGGCCGACGACCTGGCCCAGACGATGGCGGCCATGGCCGTGATCGAGCGTGCGGGGGTGCCGTTCCAGATCGGCTTCAACCGCCGCTTCGACCCCGCCTACGCCGAGCTGGCCCGGGCCATAAGGGCCGGTGAGCTCGGCAAGGTGGAGCTCTTCCGCAGCCAGTCGACCGACCCGCGGCCCGCGCCGGAGGCGTACATCGCCGCCTCGGCCGGCTTCTTCCGCGACTCGGTGATCCACGACATCGACACCGCTCGCTTCGTGGTGGGCGAGGTCGAGCGTGTGACCGCCCTGGGGCGCGTGCTGGTCGATCCGCTCTACGAGAAGTACGGTGACGTCGACACCAGCGTGATCACGCTCGAGTTCGCCTCGGGGGCGCTGGGCGTGCTGATGAACTCGCGCCGCACCGTCTACGGTCACGACCTGCGGGTCGAGGTGCACGCCGAGCGCGGCAAGCTCGTGGCCGAGGACGAGCGTGCCACGAAGCTCTGGCGCTACGACGCACGGGGCTTCCACGGCGACTTCTTCGACCACTTCCTCGACCGCTTCCGGGATGCCTACCGGCGCGAACTGCAGGCTTTCGTCGATGCCGTGCGCGCCGGCCAACCGCCCGCGCCGGGCGCCGTCGATGCCATCGAGACGCTGCGGTTGGCGGACGCCGCGACGCTCAGCTTGCACCAAGGGAGGCCGGTCAGGGTCGACGAGGTGGCTGCCGGCGTGGGCCGGGACGCCGAGGCCGTCGACGCCGTCGAGGTGTCGGCCAAGGCGGAGGCGACGATGGCTCCCGCCGACGACGCTGAGGGAGGGCACCGATGAGCATCATCCGGGTTGCGAACGCGCCCTGTTCCTGGGGCACCATCGAGGGGTTCGGCGAGTCGATTTCCTGGCAGACGATGCTCGACGAGCTCGTCGAGACCGGCTACGCGGGCACCGAACTCGGCGACCTCGGCTACCTCCCCAGCGAGCCGGATGCCTTGCGCGAGGCCCTGGCCAGCCGGGGCCTGGTGATGCTCGGCGGCTTCGAGGGCGTGCCGCTCTTACGGGACGGCGTGGCGGCGGAACGGCGCGAACGCGTGCTCGCCATCGCCCGGCTGCTGGCCGCCGTCGCCGACGTCGGCGACCCCGGCCGCCCACCGTGGTTCATCCTCGCCGACGACACCGCAGCAGCCCCGCAGCGCATGGCCAAGGCCGGGCGCATCGAGGCGGCCGACGCGCTCGACGCCTCGGCGCGTCGCCGCTTCGCGGCCAACGCCGAGGAGGTTGCGCGAATGGTGTTGGGGGAGACGGGTCTGCGCACCCTCTACCATCACCATTGCGGCCACCACGTCGAGACGCCCGACGAGGTCGACGCCTTCCTGGACGCGACCGATCCGGCGCTCGTGAACTTGGTCTTCGACACCGGTCACGCCGCCTACGGCAGCGGCCAGGAGGACGGCGCGATCGCCACCGAACTGCTGGAGCGCTGGTGGCACCGCATCGCCTACGTGCATCTCAAGGACTGCCATCCGGAGGTGTCGGCGCGCGCCCGCCGCGAGGAGTGGGACTACCGAACGGCGGTGGGCGCGGGCGTGTTCTGCGAGTTGGGCCGCGGCAGCGTCGACCTGAGCGCGGTGGTGGCGGTGCTGCGCGAGCGCAGCTACGGCGATTGGGTGACGGTCGAGCAGGACGTGCTTCCCGGCATGGGAACGCCCAAGGCGAGTGCCGCGCGCAACCGCGCCACGCTCAGGGCCCTCGGCCTGTGAACAGCCGCGATCAGCGCGGACGCTGAGCCGGGCCGAGTGCCGGCCTGCACCAACGCGGTCCGCGGCCGCGCGATCCGAACGGAGGCTCTCCATGCAGCATGTCGTCCCAGCCGCCTCGAGCGGCACGTTGCGGGCCGAGGTCACCCCGGCATCGGCAGGCTGGTTCCACCTCGGCTTCCAGCTCCACGCCTATCCCGATGGCGGCCACTTCGAGCACGACAGCGGCGACCGCGAGGTGGCGCTGGTCCTGCTCGCCGGTGACGCCGAGCTCGCGATCGGCGAGCAGCGCTGGTCGGTGCAAGGCCGGCGCGGCGTCTTCCAGGGCCTGCCGCACGCGCTCTACGTGCCCCCGGGCATGCGCTACTCGCTCCGGGCGCGCGGCGCCGTCGAGTTCGCGCTCGGTACCGCGCGCGCCGAGGGTCGCCTGCCACCGCGGTTGATCACGCCGCGCGACGTCACGGTCGAGATCCGCGGGGGGCACAACGCCACGCGGCAGATCAGCCACCTGATCGACCCCGGCCAGGCGGAGCGGTTGCTATGCGTCGAGGTGTACACGCCGTCGGGCAACTGGTCGAGCTACCCGCCCCACAAGCACGACGTCTACGAGGCCGGCGTGGAGGCCGTGCTCGACGAGGTCTACCACTACCGCTTCGACCCGAGCGACGGGTGGGCGTTGCAGCGCCTCTACACCGACGACCGTGCCCTCGACGAGGTCGTGCTGGCGCGCGATGGCGACACGGTGCTCGTACGCCAGGGCTACCACCCGGTGGTGACCGCGCCGGGCTACGACGCCTACTACCTGAACCTGCTCGCCGGCGACGACCCCACCTGGGACGCCCGCGACGAGCCCGATCTGGCGTGGGTGCGCGGCAACTGGGAGGGTCGCGAGGGGCGCCTGCGACTACCCCTGGAGGGGACGGGTCGCGACGCGTGACGGCTCGCGCCGGGGCAGCGGCGGTCGAGTTCGACCTCATCACCATGGGGCGCTCGTCGATCGATCTCTATGCCAACGACGTCGGCGCGGCTTTCGAGGACATCACCAGCTTCGCGGCGTACGTGGGGGGCAGCCCGCTCAACATCGCCGTCGCCGGCCAGCGCCTCGGCCTCCGTACGGCCCTGTTGACGGCCGTCGGCGAGGACAAGGTGGGTGACTTCATCCTGGCCTTCCTCGCGCGCGAGGGGGTCGAGACGCGCTGCATACCCCGCAAGCCTGGTGCTCGCAGCAGTGCGGTGCTGCTCGGGATCGAACCCCCCGACCGATTCCCGCTGGTGTTCTACCGCGACAACGCCGCCGACGCGCAGCTCTCCATCGACGACGTGCTCGCCGCGCCCATCGCGGCGAGCCGCGCGCTGGAGGTGTCGGGTACCGGCTTGGCGCTCGAGCCGGCGCGCAGCGCGACCTTCGCCGCGGCCGAGGTCGCGCGCCGCGCGGGCCGGACCGTCTACCTCGACCTCGACTTCCGCGCCGATCAGTGGCACGACGTACGCGCCTACGGCCTGATGGTGCGTGCGCTGCTGCCCCTGGTGGACGTGGCGTTCGGCACCGAGGAGGAGGTCAACGCGGCCATGCTCGAGCGGACCGAGGACGTCGCGATCGAGCACCAGCAGGTGAGCGCCCCTGTCATCCGCGGCGACGCCGAGGCGAACGTGGCCGCGATGCTGGCAACGCCCTGGGGCCCCGAGGCGATCGTGATGAAGCGCGGCGCGCTCGGCGCCAGCGTGCACCTGCGCGACGGCGCCCGCATCGACGCGCCTGGCTTCGCCGTGGAGGTGCTGAACGTGCTCGGTGCCGGCGACGCGTTCGCCGGCGGCTTCATCTACGGCCGTGCCCAGGGGTGGGACTGGTATCGCAGCGCCCGCCTCGGCAACGCTTGTGGCGCCATCGTGGTGACCCGGCATGGCTGCGCGGCCTTCATGGCGACGCTTGCCGAAGCACTGGCCATCGCCGACGCCCAGGGCGGGCTCGACCAGCGCCCGGGTGACGCGTGACGAGCCGGCCCGCAAGCGGGCGCCGGGGTGCGGCCGGTGCCACCGCAACGCCGCGATGCCAAGGCAGGATGAAGGCGCTGGCCCCCGCACGGTTTGACACCCGCGGAAGGCGTTGTTACGCTTGCCGCACAGCAATCTCTGTGGCGCAAGGCACATCGTGCACGCCACGCCGTCGGCCCCGGCCGGCACACGCAAAGGGAGTGTGACCCATGGCACGTATCCTCCTCGTTCTCGTCGCCGCATTGGCGCTCGTCGCAGGCTCGGCGTCTGCGCAGCGCGTCAACTTGCTGTGCAGTCCCGACCTCGCCTGGTGCGAGGCGCTCGGCCCGGCCTTCACCGAGGCCACCGGGTACGACCTCGAGTTCATCCGCGTCAGCTCGCAAGACGCCCTCGCCCGCATCCGGGCCGAGGCCGCGAACCCCGTCTTCGACGCCTGGTTCGGGGGTACCGGTGACCCGCACCTGATCGCCATGCGCGAAGGCATCGCCGAGATGTACATCCCCACCGTCTGGGACGACATCATCCCAGAACTCAAGGCGGTCATCAACGAGGAGTACATCCCGCTGTACGCGGGCGCCATCGGCTTCGTCGTCAACGAGGAGGCCCTCGGCGGCGCGCCCCTCCCGCGGACGTGGCGCGACCTGACCGACCCCGTCTACCGGGGGCTCATCGCCATGCCCGACCCGACGAGCTCCGGCACGGCCTACACGACCCTCGCGACGCTGATCCAGATCTTCGGCGAGGATGAGGCCTTCGAGATCCTCGAGGGCATCCACATGAACATCGCCCAGTACACGAGCTCGGGCGCCGCCCCAGGCCAGCTTGCCGGCCGCGGTGAAGTCGCCATCGCCGTGCAGTTCATGCATGACGGCGTCAAGTTCGCCGCCCAGGGCTTCCCGCTCACGACCTACGCCCCCGAAGAGGGCGTCGGCTACGAGATCGGCGGCATCAGCCTCATCGCCAACGCCCCCAACCGCGAAGCCGCCATCGCCTTCATCGAATGGGCACTGACGCCCGAGGCCCAGGCCATCGCCGGTGAGCTGGGTGACTCCTACCAGATCCAGTCCAACATGAACACCGAGCAGCACCCGCTGGCTCCGAACTTCGACGAGATCAACCTGATCGAGTACGACTTCGATCGTTGGGGCGATCCCGAGGTGCGCGATCAGGTGCTGACGCGTTGGCTCAACGACATCTTCCCGATCCCGCGCTGACCCATCGCCATACCCGCGCCCGTCGGTCGCAGCAGGTCACCACGGCCTCGCTCGACCGGCGGGCAGCATGGCCGGGGGTCCAGCAACGCACCCCCGGCCGTCTTGCGTCTGATCACCGAGGAAGGCCGTGAGCACCAACACCACCTCCCACCCCTCGAGTACCGGCATGGGCCTTCGCTACAGCGGCGCCTGGTTGCCGGCGGCCATCGCGGCCGCCGGCTTCCTGGCGCTTCCGTTCGGCCGCCCGGGCCGCCCGTTCCTCACCATCGACCCGGACCTCTATGCCTGGGCGATCGGCCATCCTCTCTTGTGGTTCGTGCTCGTCGGTGCCCTCGCGGCGCTGGTCATCTCGCTGCTCAAGCTGCCCACCGCACCGCGCGGCGACCTGCTCATCGGCGCCGGTACGGTCGGCCTCGGCGCCGGCGTGCTCTGGTTCCTGCTGACCGCCACCCCCTTCGGGATGGGGGCGCTGGTCGCCTTCGCCGGCCTCGCGCTCGTCATCGGCCACGCGCTCAGCGAATCGGGCCGCGTGCAGGGCGACGCCTTCATCGCCACCAGCATCTTGGTGGTGTCGTTGTTCGTCTTGCTGTTCATCATCTATCCGCTCTTCATGGTCATGCGCTCCGCCGTGGTCGTCGACGGCGCGTTCGACCTCTCCCAGTTCCGGCGCACCATCACCCACCCGCTGTTCTTCTTCCTCGAGAACCCGCGCAGCCAGATCGACGAGGTGGGCCTCACCATGCGCTGGGGCGTCGTGGTCGGCCTCGTGTCGGCGGCCTGGGCACTGTTCCGCCGTCGCAGCCTGCCGCTGGTGCTGGCGCGCCTGGTCCTGGGCGGGATCGTGGGCCTGGTCATCGGCGCCATGATGTACGGCCGCGGCGCGCTCCCCACCAGCTTGCTCACCGTGGCGATCGTCGCCCCCGCTTGCACCCTGCTCGGGCTCGCCTTCGCGCTGCTCGGCCAGCGCTCGAGCTTCCGCCCCGTGCGGCGCTCGCTCGACGTGATCAGCGTGCTGCCTATCATCACGCCGCCTTTCATCTTGGCCTTCGCCATGATCTTCCTGCTCGGCCGCCGCGGCATCATCACGCACGGCTTGTTCGACCTCTCCGTCAACTGGATCTACGGCATCCCGGGCGTGGCCATCGCGCAGATCCTGGCCTTCACGCCCATCGCGTACCTGCTGCTACGCGGCTCCATCGCGTCGCTCAATCCGGCCCTCGAGGAGGCGGCGCAGACGCTCGGCGCCGGCCCGTGGACCACGCTCAAGACCATCACCTGGCCGCTGGTGCGGCCGGGCCTGGCGGCGGCGTTCCTGCTCTCGATGATCGAGTCGCTGGCAGACTTCGGGAACCCCATCATCCTCGGTGGCGACCGCAACTTCTTGGCCACCGAGGTCTACCTCTCGCTCACCGGGCGCTACAACCCGAACGAGGCCGCGAGCTACGGCGTGGTGCTGCTCGCGCTGGTGCTGCTGGCGTTCTTCGTCCAGCGCTGGTGGCTGGGCGGCGGGTCGTTCGTGACGGTCACCGGCAAGCCGTCGAGCGGCGCGCTGGCGCCGATCCCGCGGGCGGTCGAGGTGGCGCTCACCGCCGTGCTGCTGGTGTGGACGGTGTTCGTGGCGGCCCTCTACGCGTCGATCGTGGTGGGCTCGTTCGCGCAGCTCTGGGGCGTGAACTACACCTTCACGATCCGCCACTACCAGGACTTCATGCGCGCAGGCTGGCCGGTGTTCCTCTACACCGCCCGGGTGGCCGCCATCAGCGCCGTGCCGGCCATGCTGCTCGGCTTCCTGGTGGCCTACCTCGTGTCGCGGCACCGCTTCTGGGGGCGCCGCTTCGTGGAGTTCGGCTCGCTGCTCTCGTTCGCCACCCCCGGCACGGTGATGGGCGTCGCCTACATCTTCGCGTTCAACACCGGCCCCTGGCTGCTCACGGCCAGCGCCACGATCATCATCTTGGCGCTGGTGTTTCGCAACATGCCCGTCGCCATCCGCGCCGCGGTGGCCGGCCTGGCTCAGATCGACCCCAGCCTCGAAGAGGCTTCCACGATGCTGCGCGCGCGCTCGTTCACCACCCTGCGGCGGGTGCTGTTCCCGCTGCTCGTGAACACGCTGGTCACCGGCCTGATCTTCGCCTTCGTGTCGGCGATGACGGCCGTGAGCCAGGTCATCTTCCTGGTCAGCCCCGGTAACCAGCTCGCCACCGTGCTGCTCCTGGGCTGGGTGGAGCAGGGTCAGCTCGGCCGCGCGGCCGCGATGGGTACGATCCTGATCGTCTCGATGCTGCTCACCATCTTGGTGGTGCTGGCGTTGGCGCAGCGCATCAGCGCGCGCGTGGTGAGGGTGGAGAGTTGATGGACAACGCGACGACGGTCATCAAGGGCATCACGCCCGCCACGGTCGACCTGCGCGGCTTGGTCAAGCGCTTCGGCAAGGACGTGGTGGCGGTCGATCATGTCGACTTGTTCATCGAACGCGGCGAGCTGCTGACGCTGCTCGGGCCCTCCGGCTGTGGCAAGACGACGATCCTGCGCCTCATCGCCGGGCTCGAGCGGCCCACCGAAGGCCAGATCCTGATCGACGACGACGACGTGTCGCGGCTGCCGGCCTACCTGCGCGACATCACCATGGTCTTCCAGAGCTACGCGCTCTTCCCGCACATGAACGTCTTCGAGAACGTCGCCTACGGCGTGCGGGTCGCGAACCGGCCCAAGGAGGAGATCCAGGAGCGCGTGGCTGAAGCGCTGGCCATGGTCGGCCTGCAGGACTTCGCCCAGCGTGCCACCAATGCCCTCTCGGGTGGCCAGCAGCAGCGCGTGGCGCTGGCGCGGGCGTTGGTCATCAGGCCGCGGGTGCTGCTCTTCGACGAGCCGCTGTCGAACCTCGACGCCAAGCTCCGCAAGCGCGTGCGCGAGGACATCCGCGAGCTCCAGCAGCGCCTCGGGATCACCTCGGTGTACGTCACGCACGATCAGGAGGAGGCGCTGGCGATCAGCGACCGGGTCGTGGTCATGCACGAAGGCGTGATCGAGCAGATCGGCTCGCCGCACGACCTCTATACCCGCCCGGCCTCGCGCTTCGTGGCGGACTTCATCGGCTCCGCCAACTTCATCCCGGGCCAGTTCGACGGGCAGGTCATCGACGTGCTCGGCTACCGTCGACGGCACGAGCAGGACATCACCCCCGGCGCCGTGACCGTGATGGTGCGGCCCGAGGCGCTGGAGTTCGCCCGTGAGGGGGAGAGCGGCTTCGAGGCCACCTACCTGAGCAGCGCCTACCTGGGGCCGGTCACCGAGTTCATCTTCGACGTGAGCGGCGTGGAGGTGTTCGCCACGATCTCGGGCAGCGGCATCTCGAACGCCGAGCGCGGCGATACCGTACTGCTGCGGTTCAAGGACGTGGGCGTGTCGTTGCTGCCCCCCGGCTAGCCGGACGGGCTCGCACCGCCTCCCTCACGCCTCCAGTTCGCGCCGCACCAGCGGTGCGACCTCGGTGCCGAACAGCTCGATCGCGCGCAACACCTGCGCGTGCGGCAGCGTGCCGAGCCCCATCTGGAAGAGCGCCCGGCGATTCCCGAACAGCGCCTGCTGGTCGAGGATCTTCTGCGCCACCTGACCTGGGTCGCCCACCGCCAGGGAGCCGCGTGGGGCGCGCATGGCCTCGAACTGCTCGCGCGTCATCGGCGGCCACCCGCGCTCGCGGCCGATTCGCGTCATCACCGCGGCGTATGGCGCGAAGGCGATGTCGGCCGCCTCCTGCGACCTCGGTGCCAGGAAGGCATGGCCCGTCAGGGCCAGCGGAGCCTGGTCGGACTCCTTGCCGGCGCGCCGCAGCGCCTCGCGGTGGAGCTCGGCGAACGGTACGAAGCGCTCGGGCAGGCCGCCGATGATGGCCAGCGCCATCGGCAGGCCGAGCGCCCCGGCGCGCTGCGCCGATCGCGCCGTGCCGCCCACGCCGACCCACACGGGAAGCGGATCCTGGACCGGGCGCGGGTGCACCTCCTGCCCGTCGAGCGGGGCCCGCGTGCTGCCGCGCCACGTCACGCGCGTGGTTGCGCGCAGCGCCAGCAACAGCTCGAGCTTCTCGGCGAAGAGCCGCTCGTAGTCCTCGAGGGCGTAGCCGAACAGCGGGAACGACTCGGTGAACGAGCCGCGGCCCGCCAGCACTTCCGCCCGTCCGCCCGAGAGCAGGTCGAGCGTGGCGAAGCGCTGGAACACCCGCACCGGATCGTCGGACGACAGCACCGTGACGGCCGAGGTGAGCCTGATGCGCTCGGTGCGCGCCGCGATCGCCGCCAGCACCACCTCGGGAGCCGCGACCAAGAAGTCGGCGCGATGATGCTCGCCCACGCCGAACACGTCGAGCCCCACCCGTTCGCACAGCACCGCCTCCTCCACGATCTGCCGCATGCGCTCCCTGGGGCTGATGGTGAGGCCGCTGTGGGGGTCGGGGCCGTGGTCTCCGAAGGTGAACACGCCCAACTCGAAGGACCGGCGGCCGGTCGAAGGCCCCGTCGGGTCGACTTCGTTGCCCATGCTTGCCTCCCGGTGGCGGCGGCGTTGGCTGCGGCTGCGCCGGTGGCCAGCGGCTGCCGCCGCCGGCGCCTCGCCCGAGGGTACGGCCCGCCGCCGCCGCCGCCGCGTCGCCGTCGTGACGAGCGCGGCACCAGGCGCGCTAGGCTTGGCCGATGGACCTCGATCTCGACCACCCCGTGCTGGTGTTCGCCTGTGACATCGACGGCTGCCTCGCCGCCGTCGGCCACGCCGCCTACGACCTCCCCAGCCTGCACGCCCTGGCCGAACTCAACCGCGCCAGCGCGGACGATCCGACCGTCCCGGCGCTGACGCTGTTGACCGGGCGACCCCATCCGTACGTCGACGCCATGATGCAGGTGCTCGACATCCGCCTGCCGGTCTCGTTCGAGAACGGCGCCGGCCTGGCGACGCGCGAACCGTACGAAGCATGGCTGGTTCCCGAGGCCCAGACCAACCTCGCGGCGCTGGAGCAGTGCGAGCAGCTGCTCGCCGAGCGCGACGACGTGTTCGTCCAGTTCGGCAAGGTGGCCTCGCTGAGCGTGTTCCCCACCGACGACGGACCGGACGTGGACACGCTCGCCGCGCAGCTGCGGGCGCTGCTCCAGGAGCACGAGCTGCAGCTCGTGGTCGATCCGTCCGCGAGTGACTGCGTGAACGTGCTGCTGCCCGGCGTCGACAAGGCGCTCGGGCTGGCCGCGCTGTGCGAGACGCTCGACCTGCCCGAGGTAGCCGTGGCGGGGCTGGGCGACAGCGTCGGCGACGTCGAGTGGCTGCGCCGCTGCGGCGTCAGCTTCGCCCCGGCGGACGCCTCGTCCGAGGCGCGCGCCGCGGTCACGCACGCGTCGCAGCGCCGGGACGTCGCCGCGGTGGTCGAGGCCTACGAGGCGCTGGTCGCGGCCAACCGGGTCCTGGCCTGGCGCCGCGACGCCGGCGAGGGCTGAGCGCCGGCGGAGGCCTCGAGCGCCTGCGCGCAGTGCGTCTGCGTGCGTCCCAGACCCGTCAGGACGGTACGATCGCAAGCAGGCCGTGACCCGCGCAACTGGCGCGGCGGCTTGGAGGAGGCGCATGGCTGGACCGCTGTCGGGACGCGTGGCGCTCGTCGCCGGCGCCACCCGTGGCGCCGGGCGCGGCATCGCCCTGGCTTTGGGTGAGGCGGGGGCCACCGTGTACTGCACCGGTCGGAGCTCACGCAACGTCGCGCGGCCCGACCGAGCGCCCGACGCGAGCCCGTTCGACCTGCGAGGACGTCCGGAGACCATCGAGGAGACGGCCGAACTCGTCGACGAGGTCGGCGGCAGCGGCATCGCCGTACGCATCGACCACACCGACGAGATCCAGGTGGAGGCGCTCATGGCCCGCATCGAGCGCGACCACGAGCGCCTCGACGTGCTGGTGAACGACGTCTGGGGCGGTGATGCGCTGACCGAGTGGGGCGTTCCCTTCTGGGAGCTCGACCTCGCCAAGGGCCGCACGATGCTCGAGCGCGGGCTGCTCTCGCACCTCATCACCAGCCGCCAGGCGGCGCAGCTGATGGTGGCTGCCGGCAGCGGGCTCATCGTCGAAGTCACCGATGGCGAGCGCCTCGACTACCGCGGCACGCTCTTCTACGATCTGGTCAAGACCGGTGCGATCCGGGCCGCCTGCGTGATGGCCGAGGAGCTGCGTCCGCACGGCGTGGCCGCGCTGGCGATCACGCCCGGGTTCCTGCGCTCCGAGGCGATGCTCGAGCACTTCGGGGTCGACGAGGTGACCTGGCGCGATGCCGTGGCGGTCGACCTGAACTTCGTCCACTCCGAGACGCCGCGCTTCGTCGGTCGAGCCGTAGCGGCCCTGGCGGCCGATGCCGATGTGATGGCGCGCTCAGGGCAGGTGTGGTCGTCGTGGGCGCTCGCGCGGGCGTACGGCTTCAGCGACGTCGACGGTGCGCGCCCCGATTGGGGTGCGCACGCGGCCCGGCGACCCTTCGGCCGCGCCGCGCGTGAGGCGCATCGCCGCTTCCTGGCCGCCTTCGCCGACGACGACAGGTGAGCGGAGCCTGGCGCCGGCTCGCGTTAGGCTCTGGGGCAACGCCGGAGCGATTCGCGCTGGCCAGGACCTCGAGACCATGATCAGAACCGCATCGCTCGTGACGCACCTGGTGAACCTGGCCGCGCGGCTGCGTGACCCGCTGCGCCTGGCGGTCGCGCTGCGGGCCCAGTACCCCGACTGGGGCGCCCGAGCCAGCTTCACCGCCTATGGGCTGCGCAACCTGCTCGATCATCTCGGCTGGGAGCTCGACGCGACCTTGCCCGAACGCTACGAGGCCTACGCCGTCGAGCTCGCGGCCCTCCACCCCACGCCGCTGTGGACCCTGCGCCGCGAGCAGTTCCGGCGCCTCTTCGCGGCGATCGAGCAACCACGCCCACTGGTGCTGCGGCGCAGCGCGAGCGCAGCCGGTGTCGACCGCGAACTCGGCGCGCTGCTCGTGGCGTGCGCCAATCACGGCTGCACGCTCGCCGACGTCCGCAACCTGGCCGCGCTCGAGCTGGGGCTGCCGCGCGCCGGGCTGGTACGGCCACACGACCTCGCCGACGAGGCGCTGCCAACGGCACTCTCGCCGTGGCGCGGCAGGCTCGGCGGCCTCGACGTCGGCGCCTACGTCGACCTGCTCGAGCACGACGACCGCGAGCACCATCCCGACGTCATGCGGGCGGCGACGCTGCGCGACCTCGCGGCGCTGGGACGCGCTACCATCCCGAGTCCCGAGCAACGCCTCGAGGCCAGCCTGGCCGAACTCGCCGAGCCCGACGACGAGCCCGACGAGGCGCTCGGGGTGACGTTACCCTCGCGCTCGCTGCAGGCATGACCCGGCTGTTGCCCTCGTTCGCCGACCTGATGCTGCTGCCAGCGGTCCTGGACCCGCACGCGCGCGTCGCGCTGGAGGGCGACCGGATCGTCGTCCGCACCGAGGCACTCGAGCTGCTCAAGCGGGCGCTGGGCGCCTACCCGCACATCGCCGCACGCACCCGCAGTGCAGCCGAGCTGGTGCTCGAGCCGCTGGCGACGCAGCGCCGGCGGGTGGTGCTGGTGTGGCCGGGCGGCGAGACCCTGGGCGTGACGGTCTGGCCCGACGGCTTCGTGTCGCTGGGGCGCGCGGGCGCGTCGCTCGAGGCGGCATCGGAGGGCGAGGGCGTGGTGTTGGTGCGCTGCCGGCACGATGAGACCCTGGCCGAGGCGCTCGCGGGCCTCGATAGCTGAGCGGCGTCGGCGTTCAGGGCTCGGCGGCCAACTCGTCCTCGTCGCCTTCGGCCTCGCGTAGCCGGAACAGCAACTCCTCGTGCTCGTGGGTCCAGGCTTCGTCCCGATCGACGGCGTCCTTGCACGTGTTGCACACCAGACCGAGCACCTCGACGGGTCGTTCGCGGCAGAGCTCGCACAGGCCTTCATCACGGATCACGGTAGTGAGACCGACGTCGTTGTCCATGTGCGCCTCCCTCGCTACAGCCTAGGGCATCGCCGCTCGCGCTGCCAGCGCCGGGTGACCACAGCCGTGTGCCGAACGCATCGGCCAGGGCGGTAGGCTGCTGCGTGAGCCTGCGCCTTCGCCGCGCCTTCTGGACCCTGTGTGGGGCCATGGGCCTGGTGACCGTCGCGCTCTCGACGGCGGCGACTGCGGTTCCCCTGTACGCCGTCGCGCTCGGCACCGAAGCGGTCACGGTCGGCCTGCTGGTGGCGCTCCCGAACGTGTTCCCGGTGTTGTTGGCACTGCTCGCCGGCCGCCTGGTCGACCGCCTGGGGCCGCTGCGCTGGCTGCTGATCGGCAGCCTCGGGATGGTCGTGGCACCGTTGCTCGTGGCGGTGGTCGGCGGGCTCGCGGCGCTCGCGGCGGCGCAGCTGCTGATCGGCCTGTTCCACGTGTTCGTCACCCTGGCCTCGCAGGCCTTGGTGGCGGCGCTGGCGCCCCGCAGCAGCCTCGAGCGCGACTACGCCTGGTACTCCACTTCGCTCGCGGGGGGCCGGCTCGTGGGTCCGCTGCTGGCCGGGATCGTGATCGATGCGGCCGGGTTCCGCGAGGCCTTCGCCGTGGTGGCCGCCGCCCTGCTCGGCGCCACGCTGCTCATGGCGCTGTTGCGCACTGGACGGCCGCTCGAGGCGTTCGAGGGCACCCGCGAGGCGACCGGCGCGGCGCCGCGCGGCGAGGGCGTCGGCCGGCGTGGCCACGACGGCGCCCC
>SLRS01000133.1 GCA_007130855.1 Trueperaceae bacterium
CGGCCCACGTGCTGTTCCGCGCCCTCGATCCCGACGCCATGGGGGCCTACGCGGACGAGTCCGCCGACGTCCTGCGCGAGCGCGTCCGGCACGGCAAGGACCTGCTGCGCTCGGTGCGGACCCAGCGACCGCCGCCCGCCTGGCAGCGCATCGACGCCCCGGCATGGCACGCCGAGACGCTGCGCTGGCTCTTCGCAGCCGGCCGCTACCAGGTCGGCATCGACGAGCACAGCCTGGAGCGGCACCTCACGACGCTGCTCGGGCGACCGTACGAGGCGGGGCTCGGGTATGCCCGCGGCGCGGAGCACTGGCTCCAAGACCAGGCCGCCATCGCCGCCGCCTGTCTGGCGGCCGAGCCCACCATTCGCGAGGCGCGCGCCTCGGCCGAGCGCCTGGCCGAGCTCATCCTCGCGGCGTACTGGCATCCGGAGAGCGGCGTGCTTGTCGACACGGCGCGCGGCGAGGCGACGCCGACGGCGAGCCAGGACGTGGTCGACCACGCGGTCCGCGCGGCGGTACCGGGCCTGATCGACACCCTCCGTGCCCTCGCGGCGGCACCGGCGCGGGGCAGGCGGCGAACCGCGACTGCACGCTTCGGCGACGCGGCGCAGCGCATCGAGCGCGCTCACCGCAACGCGATCCTGGCGGCGGCGAGCGGCGGCTGAGCCGCTGTCGCGCGACCGCGCGCGCCGCCTCGCTCCACGGCCGTGACGGCTCGGCGGCGGTGCCAGCGCAGCGGTAGGATGGCGCCGGCGCCCGTGCCGCGGGCAGCCATGCCCCCTTTAAGCCGGTCCGGCGAGACCGGGAAGGAGCCCGCATGCACATGACGCACAAGGCCCAGCTGATGGACGCGCAGGAGCTCGGGCGGGCCCTCACGCGGATCGCGCACGAGATCATCGAGCGCGCCAAGGGTGTCGACGGCTTGGCGTTGGTGGGCATCCACACGCGCGGCGTACCCATCGCCGAGCGCCTGGCCGACCTCATCGAGCACTTCGAGGGCGCACGTCCGCTGAGCGGCAAGCTCGACATCACCCTCTACCGCGACGACCTCACCGAGATCGCGTTGCAGCCGGTGGTGCGCAAGACCGAGGTCCCCTTCGACGTGCGTCGCATGACCATCGTGCTCTGCGACGACGTGCTCTACACCGGGCGCACGGCCCGCGCGGCGCTCGACGCGCTGGTCGACATGGGCCGGCCCGCGGTGATCCAACTGGCAGTCCTGATCGACCGGGGCCACCGCGAGCTGCCCATCCGCGCCGATTACGTGGGCAAGAACGTGCCCACCAGTCGCGCCGAGGTGGTGAAGGTGAAGCTGAGCGAGACCGACGGCGAGGACGCGGTCTTGCTGCTCGAGCAGGCGGCGGGCTGAGGCCCCGGCGATGATCCCCGGTAGCACGCCCCTCGCCGAGACCGCTGCCAAGACCAGCCGCCGCCGCCACCTCCTCGACTTCGAGGGCTGGAGCCGCGACGACGTGCTGGCGTTGCTCGATACGACCGACGTCATGGCCCAGGTGATGCAACGGACCATCAAGAAGGTGCCGGCGCTGCAGGGCTTCACGATCGGCACGCTCTTCTTCGAGGACTCCACGCGCACGCGGCTGTCGTTCGAGCGCGCCGCGCGGGCGCAGTCCGCCGACGTCATCAGCTTCGCCGCCGGCGGCAGCAGCCTCAGCAAGGGCGAGTCGCTCAAGGACACGCTGCGCACGATCGACGCGCTGCAGGCCGACCTGTACGTGGTGCGTCACCAGGCCGCCGGAGCGCCCCACCAGATCGCGCGCTGGACCGACGCGCTGGTGGTGAACGCTGGCGACGGCCGCCGCGCCCACCCGACCCAGGCCCTGCTCGATGCCTACACCTTCAGGGCGCGCTTCGAGGGCTTCGACGGCTTCGCAGGCAAGCGGCTCGCGATCGTGGGCGACGTGATGCACTCGCGCGTGGCGCGCTCGAACGTGGCGCTGTGGACGCTGCTGGGGGCCGAGGTGGTGCTGTGCGGCCCGCGCACGCTGCTGCCTGCGGAGCTCGGCCAGGCCCGGGGCGTCACCCTCACGCACCGGGTCGACGAGGCGCTGGAGGGCGCCCATGCCGTGATGGCGTTGCGGCTCCAGCACGAGCGCATGACCCGCGGCCTGCTGCCCTCGCTGGCGGAGTACCGCCAGCGCTACCAGGTCACGCGCAAGCGCATGCGCGCGGCGCACGCCGGGGCGCTGGTGATGCACCCCGGGCCCATCAACCGCGACATCGAGCTCGAGGGCGCGCTGGCCGACGCGCCATACAGCGTCATCGAGGCGCAGGTCGCCAATGGCGTGCCGGTCCGCATGGCCATCCTCTACACCTTGCTGGTGGGCTCGCGCTGAGCCCGCTCGCCCCCCGGAGGCGCAGATGCCCACCCCCGACACCCTGCCGCACGGCGGCGACGCTCCCGTCCCCCGCACGGTCGTGCGCGGCGCCCACCTGATCGACGCGCACGGCGACCATGGCCTGCACGACCTGTGGCTCCGCGACGGTCGCATCGAGGGCCTCGACCTGGACGGGGCGGCCGAGCTCGAGGTCGACGCCAGCGGCCTGCTCGTCACGCCGGCCTTCATCGATCCGCACGTGCACCTGCGCGTGCCCGGCCAAGAGGAGAAGGAAGACCTCGCGAGCGGGCTCGGCGCCGCCGTGGCGGGCGGCTACGCGACCGTGATCTCGATGGCCAACACCGACCCGGTGGTGGACGACCCGGCGATCGTCCGTGCCCTGCGCGAGGGGGCCGCGCGACTGGGCCTGGCGCGGCTGCGCCCGGCCGCCGCGCTGTCCGTGGGGCTGCGCGGCGAGCGGCTCGCCGACTACGCGGCGCTGCGCGCGGCCGGCGCGGTGATGATCACCGACGACGGCATCCCCGTCGCCGATTCGCACCTGCAGCGGCGCGCCTGCGAGTACGCGCGCGAGCTCGGTCTGGTGATCCAGACCCACTCCGAGGATCCGACGCTGCGGTCGGACGGCGTGATGCACGAGGGCAGGGTGTCGCAGGCGCTGGGCCTGCCGGGCAACCCGGCCGAGGCCGAGTCGATCATGGTCTTCCGCGATTGCGAGATCGCGCGCATGACCGGCGCGCGCGTGCACATCGCCCACGTCTCCAGCGAGCGCGGCCTCCGGGTGGTGGAGTGGTTCAAGGAGCAGGGCACGAACGTGACCTGCGAGGTCACGCCGCACCACCTGACGCTCACCGATGCCGCCTGGGAGCGCTTCGATCCGGTGTTCAAGGTGGCGCCGCCGCTGCGCGAGGCCAGCGACGTCGAGGCCCTGCGCGACGGCGCACGCCGCGCCGTGGTGGACTGCATCGGGACCGATCACGCGCCGCACACGCGGGCCGAGAAGGACCGCGACGCCTTGGCCGCGCCGTTCGGCCTACCCAACATCGAAGTGGCCTTCCCGCTGCTCTACACCGAACTCGTGCTCAGCGGCGAGCTAGAGCTCGCGACGCTGCTGGGCTTGTTGCAAGGCGGCCCCGCACGGGTGATGGGCTGGCCGGAGCCGACGCTCGAGCCGGGCGCGAGCGCCGACGTGGTACTGCTCGATCTCGAGCGCGAGCGCCCGGTGGAGCCCGCGACGTTCACGAGCAAGGCACGCTTCTCGCCCTGGGAGGGCCGGTTGCTGCGAGGCTGGCCCCAGGCCACACTCGTGGCCGGCAGGATGGCGTTCAGGCGCGCGTCGGGGGCGCCGGGCTGACCCGCCGGACACGACGCGACGGCTCTTCGCCGCTCGGCGAGCGCACCGCCTCGGCCACGAGCGCCAGCACCACGCCGACGAAGAGCGTCACGGCACCCGCGAGCAGTGCCACCAAGACCGAACGCCGCGGCTCGGTCGAGGCCGCGGTCGCCGCGCTCAGCACCCGCACGCCCGACGGCGCGAGCTGCGCCACGTAGGCGACGTTCGGGTCGAGCGCCGCCAGCATCTCCAGCGTCTGGCGCGCCTCGCGCACGCCACGTTCGAGCTCGGCCGTACGCACGGTGGCGTCGGCCAGGGCGCCGGCCAGGTGACCTCGCTGCGCGCCCAACTCGTGCAGCTGGTCGAACACCAGCTCGCGTTCGCCGCGCAGGGCGTCGATGCGCGCCTCCAAGCTCCGCACGGCACCGTCGAGATCGACGACCACCTCAGGCGCGTCCACCAGCACCACGCCCAAGTCGCCGCCCACCTCGTCGCGCTGGCGCGCGAAGGCGTCACGCTCCGCGCTGCGCGCGCTGATCGCACGCGCCAGGGTCAGGGCAGCGTGCTCGAGCTCCACCACGTGCACGTCCATGCCGCTCAGGCGCGACCGCAGCGACTCCGCCGCAGCCTCGGCCCGGTGGCGCTCCAGGGCCGCCTCGCTGTCGCGGACGCGCGTCCGGGCGAGCGCCAAGGCCTCGCCGGTGATCAACTCGACGGTATCGAGGCTCTCCAGCATCAGCGAGCGAACGGTGGCGATGGTCGCCTCCACCCAGGCGGTCACACTGGCCGCGGCAGCTTCGGGATCGGCGCTGCGGACCCGGTGCACCACCGCCAGGAAGGTGGTTGGCTGGGTAGCGGTGCCGGCCACGCGCTCCAGGCTGAGCACGTCCTCGAGTGCCGCGACGGTGTCGCGCTCATGGAACGGCAGCACCGCCTCGAGTGCTCCGCGCGAGAACGCCAGGGTCGAGTAGGTGTCGAAGCTGACCGACACCTCGGGCCGGAAGCGCAAGTTGGTGCCGAGATCGACCTCGATCGGCGGTCGCGCCACCACCGTCGTGGCCTCGGCCAGGTAGGTCGCTGGACGGGTGCTCATGTAGCCGTAGGTCGCGAGCGCAGCCAGCGCCGCCGCGAGCACGATCCAGAGGCTCCGCCGCCGCAGGATCAGGTACAGCTCGCGCAGCGAGATCTCCTCGTCGCTGGGCTGCCGCGGGGCCTCGGGGCGTGGCGCTACGTCGGGCGTGGTCACCCTGCCATGCTACGACACCGCCCCCTGCGCCCACAGCGCGTGGCTGCCGCGCACACGGGGACGGGGCAGCCCCTAGTGAAGCGCCAGGAACGCCTCGAGCGCCCGCTCCAACGAGGCGTCGTCGTCTTCGTGCACGTCGTTGGCCGCGCGCCAGCGCTGCTCGAAGCGCACGAACGGCACCAACTGGTGGCTGCCCGTGGCGATCTCGCGGAGGAACACCTGCGCCATGGGGCCCACCTCGCGCAGGTAGCCGCTGTCGACGAAGCGCGCCAGCGTGGCATCGACGTCGTAGGGCAGGCTCACGTGCCGCACCGTCCAGCCGCGCCGCGCATGGCGTGTGAGCAGGCCGAAGCGGGCCTCCGGGCGGCCGACCAGCGAGAGGCCGACCGCGCCGACGCTGACCAGGAGGCGCCCATCTGCCAAGGTGCGATGGAACGGCAGGTGGTTGTGGCCGCGCACGAGCAGCGCCTCGGTGGCGGGGTCGAGCACCCGCTCGAGCGAGCCGTCGTCACTCCACGGGTAGAGGTTCACGTGGTCGTCGGCAGGGCCGGCGTGCATCAGCAACACGTCGGGCTGCAGCGGCAGCGCGATGGGCAGGGCGCGTATCTCGTCGAGCACGTCGGTCAGTTGCGCCCGGGCCCAACCCAGGGTGCGGAAGCGCGGTCCCAGCCAGAGCGGATCGCCGGCGGGCGTGCCGCGGTCGAGCACGTAGCGCTCGTGGTTGCCGCGCAGCAGCACGTCGCACTCGGCGCGGGCGAGATCCCAGCAGGCGCGCGAGTCGGGCGCGCCGTTGACCACATCGCCGGCGATCACGAGCAGATCGGGCGCCTCGCGCTTGGCCGCGGCCAGCGCGCTCTCGAACGCGGGCAGATTGCCATGGATGTCGGCCAGGACAGCGATACGCATCGGTCCCGTCCTACCACGCGCTCGCGCTCGCGCACCACCGACGAATGTCGCTGCGCCCCCCGCGCACGTTAGGCTCGCACGCATGAGCGTCGACGGCAGGCCGGCCGGCATGGACGCGCGCGCCACGATCGTGTTCGGCGTGGGCGCCATCGTCGGCGGTGGCATCATCGTGCTGGCCGGTCCGGCGCTGGTCGCGGCCGGACCGGCCACGCTCTTGGCGGTGTTGCTCAATGCGGCCGTGGCCGTGCTGGCCGCACTGAGCCTGAGCGAGCTCGCTTCGCGCTTCCCGCGCTCGGGCGGCCCGTATGCCTTCGCACAGCGGGTGTTCTCGGTCCAGGCCGCCTTCGCGGTGGGCTGGTTGGTGTGGTTCGCCTCGCTCGCTGCGGCCGCGGTGTTCGCGCTCGGCTTCGCCGAGTTCGCCCTGGCCGCCGCCGCCGAGGCGGCGCGTACGCTCGGCTTCGCAGCCGCGCCGTGGTGGAACGCGCGAGCCCTCACGGTGGCGGTCGCGCTGACGGCCGTGGCCGGCTACCTGGTGCAGCTGTTGCGGCGCGGTGGCGCCGGCACCACGTGGTTGATCGTGGCGAAGGTGCTGATCCTGGCGGCGCTGGGGCTCGCAGGCCTGGTGGCCCTGGCGCGGGCGCCGGGGGCGCTCGCCGAGGCGCTCACGCCCTTCGCCCCTCAGGGCGCGCTGGGCGTGGCGCAGGCGATGGGGCTCTTGTTCGTCGCCTTCCAAGGGTTCGCGCTGCTGGCAGCCACCGCCGGCGAGGTGCGCGAGCCCGGCCGCGACCTACCGCGCGCCATGCTGATCGCCATCGGCGTCGCGACGCTGCTGTACCTGCCGCTCTTCCTGGCCGTCCTCACCGTCGGCGTCCCGCCTGGCGAGACCCTGCGCGGCTTCGCCGCGCGTACCGGCGGCACCACCCTCGCCGAGGCCGCCCGCACCTACCTCGGACCGGCCGGCTTCTGGCTGGTGAGCGCGAGCGCCGTTCTGGCGATGCTCACGGCGCTACAGGCCAACCTGTACGCGGCATCGCGTGTGGCGCGCGCCATGGCCAGCGACCGGACCTTGCCGCGGGCGCTGGCCCGGCTCGAAGGCGGCCGGGTGCCACGCCGCGCCCTCGCGGTGTCGGCCGCCCTGGTCGCGGTGATCGTGGTGGCGCTGCCGACCGTCGCCACCGCCGGCAGCGCCGCCGGCCTCATCTACCTGAGCGTGTTCGCCCTCGCGCACGTGATGGCGCTGCTGGCGCGCCGCCGCGCCCCGGCGCCCGCCCCCTTCTGCGCACCGCTGTCGCCCGGGCTCCCGCTGCTCGCGGCGCTGTTCACGATGAGCCTGGCGCTCGTCAATGCGCTGGCCGTGCCGAGCGCCGGTGCGCTGACGCTCGGCTGGCTGCTGCTGGGCGCGGTGGTGTACGCCTGGCTGCTCGGGCGCCAGGCGGCCGCCGTCGACGCCGAGCAGGAGGGGGCACACCCCGATCTCGTGCGCCTGCGAGGCCGCCACCCGCTGGTGCTGGTGCCGATCGCCAACCCGGCCAACGCCGCGGCACTCGTGACGATGGCGCATGCCCTGGCGCCGCCCGCGGTGGGGCGGGTGCTGCTGCTGACGGTGGTGCCGAAGGGGAACGACGTCGAGGCGGAGGCGCACGTGGAGAACGCCCAGCGGGTGTTGCGCGCGTCGCTGCGCTCCTCGCTCGCCGTGGGCCTCGAACCGGAGGCGCTGACGGTGGTCGCGCACGATCCGTGGGAGGCGATCACCCGGGTGGCGCGCACGCATGCGTGCGAGACGGTGCTGCTCGGGCTGTCGCAGCTCGATGACGCGACTACCTTGGCGCGCATCGATCGGCTCCTGGTGGACGCCGGCAGCGACGTGGTGATCCTGCGCGCCGCGGCCGGCTGGCACCTGCAGCAGGTACGCCGGGTGGTGGTGCCGTTCGCGGGCGGGGCCCAGCAGGAGACCCTACGCGCCCGCGTGCTGGGCACCCTGGCGCGGCTCGCCGCCCCGCGCATCACGTTCGTGCGGGTGCTGCCCGCGTCCGCGAGCGAGGCCTCGCGTAGGCGGGTGGCGCAGGCGCTGACCAATGCCTTGGAGGGGCGCGAGGCGCCCAGCGAGGTCGTGTGCCTGCGCAGCGACGAGCCGGTGCAGGCGGTGGCGGGGCAGGCGGCCGATGCCGACCTGCTGGTGCTCGGACTGCCCCGCCGCGACACCGACCACGCCGCCCTGGGCCGCTTCGCGCGTGCGCTCCTGGCGGCACTGCCGCCGTCGTGCGCGGTGCTCCTGATCCATCGGCGCTGACCGGCGCGCGCGCCGTTGCGCGAGCGCGCGCGTCGCGCCGTCGCGCCAGCGCGCCGTTGCGGCGTCAGAAACCGCTCTGTGCCAGGATCACCGGCAGGTCGCCCGGGAGGTGGACGAGGTTGCTCTGCGAGTAGACGTAGCGCAGCGAGCCGCGCCGGTCGAGCACGGCCACCACGTCGGTGTGCGTGAACGTCTCGGTGCCGATACCCGCGTAGCCGACGAAGAACGTGCGCGCGGCGGTGGCGATCTGCGCGTTGCTGCCACTGAATGCCAGGAACTCGTCGTGGAAGGCGCGCACGTAGGTGTCGAGCAGCTCGGGCACGTCGTGCTCGGGATCGACCGTGATCATCGCCACGTTCAGGTCGGCCGGCCGACCCATGTCCTCGTACAGCCGCGCCAAGCGCGCCATGGTGAGTGGGCAGACGTCGGGGCAGCGCGTGAAGCCGAAGAAGACGAGCGTGCTGGTGCCGTTCAGGGCGTCACCGAGGCGCACCTCCTCGCCATCGCCGCGAAGGAGCCGCAGATCGGCCATGTTCGGAGGGTGCTGCAGGGCGGTGCCGCCGAGCGCGGGCGGCGGTCGGAGCGCGACGCCCAGGCCGTAGGCGGCGGCCGCCGCGAGCAGCGCGAGGGCGCCCACGAGCGCGATACGGGTCCGAGTCACGCGTTCCAACCTAGCATCGGGCGCCGGGGCCGCGCGGCAGACGGACGACCCGTGCGGCCGGCGCGCCTCAGCCGGGTACGTCGCCGTCGCGGATCATCGCCATGAACACCTCCACCAGGGCCGGATCGAAGTGCTTGCCCGCCTCGTTCTGGATGTGCTCCAAGGTGTCCTCGCGACTCCAGGCGTGACGATACGGACGCTCACTCGTGAGGGCGTCGTAGACGTCGACGATGGCGAAGATCCGGGCGGCCAGGGGGATGTCCTCGCCGGCCAGGCCACGCGGGTAGCCGCTGCCGTCCCAACGCTCGTGATGGCAGTAGGGGATGTCGATGGCCGGTTGCAAGAAGGTGATCGGCTCCAGCAGGTCGCGGGCGTAACCGGTGTGCTGCTCGATCAGCACTCGCTCCGCCGGCGTCAGCGCACCCCGCTTGAGCAGGATCGAGTCGGGCACGCCCATCTTGCCGATGTCGTGCAGCAGCGCCCCGCGCTGGATGTGGACCAGCTCGCGCTGATCGACCCCGAGGCGCTGGGCCAGCCGCACGGTCAGCTGGGTGACGCGCTGGCTGTGGCCCGCGGTCTCCTCGTCCTTGAGGTCGAGGGCGTAGGCCCAGCCGGCGATGGTCTTGTCGTAGGCGAGCTGCAACTCGGCGTTCGAACGCTCCAGCGAGCGGAACAGGAGCGCGCTCTCCACGGCGATGGCACCCTGATCGGCGAACGTCTCCAGGAACTCGAACCACTGCGCGTCGGGCACGAAGGCGCGCGCGGCGTAGAGCTCGATCACCCCCTGGAGCTGGCCCTTGGTGAGCATCGGCACCGCCCAGTAGGCACGGAATCCGCGTTGGTGCTCGGGGTCCACCACCGAGCCTCGGCGCGGGTCGTTGCGCAGATCCGGGGCGTACACGGTGCGCTGCTCGAGCGCCGCGAACCCGGCCATCCCCTGGCCCAACGGCACGAGCGTCTCACGCGCCGGTTCGGCCTTGAAGCCGCGCGCCGCGGCGGGCTGGAGCGTCTGGGCGTGCTCGTCGTACAGCAAGACGCCCGCGGCGTCGACCTTCAGCAGCATCTGCACCTGCTCCAAGAAGATGTCGAGCGCCAACCCGACGTCGACCGCGTTGGTGATGGCCATGTCGACGCGGCGCAGGGCCTGCATGTGCTCCACGCGTCGCTCGAGCTGCGCGTTGTGCTCCGCGGCGGCCTCGGCGGCGTGCATCCGGTCGGTGACGTCGTGATAGGCCAGCACGAAGGCGCCCACGTCGGGATCGTCGACCAGGTTCGTGATGGTGCCCTCGAGCCAGTGCCAGCGTCCGTGCGCGTCGCGCATCCGGTAGGTGATCGCGGCGCGCTCGCCGGGCTGCCCGTCGAGCCGAGCCACGAGCTCCTGGAACAGCTTGCGATCGGCGGGATGGATGAGGTCGCGGCGGTCCTTGCCGGCGAGTTCGAGCGTGCGGAAACCCAGCGACTCCGCGGTTCGCGCGGCAATGCTGCGGTTGGTGAGGTCGGCTGCCAGCAACGCCACCCCGTCGAAGGCGTGCTCGGCGAGCATGTGGTAGAGCCGCTCGTTGCGCGTGGCGCGAGCCTTGGCCGTCTCCAGCTCGCTGACGTCGCGCACGCTCAGCAGCCAGGCCGGTATGCCGCGCAGGGCGGGCGCGGCGGCCCGGTCGGTCGGTGGCCCCAACAGGTCCGCCGCCTCGACGCGCCGGGCCGCGAGGCGTACGAAGCGCACCTCGTGATCGCGTCCGAGGTGCCGCACGGTGGCGAGCAGGCGCTCGGCACCCTCGGCCTTGCGCTCCCCGCCGACGGCGTGCCCGGGGGGCGCCGCAGCGCGGCGAGCGGCGGCGAGGGCGTCGAGGTCGGCGGCGCTCGGGCGTTGCCCGGGCTCGGCCCAGAGGTCGGCGAGGGCGACGTCGGCGAGCCCCTCGGGGGCGAACCCGTAGAACTCGGCGGCTGCGAGGTTGCCCTCGAGCACGCGTAGGTGCGGGTCGGCGACCACCAGCAGCAGCGCATCGGGGTGGTCGCGGAAGAGCGCGGCGTGGCTGGTCGGGCTGATGCTGTTGGGCGTGGAAAACGACAAGGCAAGCTCCCAACGCGTGAGGTAATCGACGCGATCCGGAGCCCGCAGGGTCGGCTCGCCATGCGAGTCCGGCCCGACGCTCCACAAGCGCGTACGGACGCCATGCTAGCGAACCGCCGGCGAGCCCGCGATGAGATATCTCGTTGTCGAGGGCGATCGGCGAGATGACGGCGCTCGGCTCAGGGCTCGGCTCAGGGCTCGGCGCGCGGCCCCACCCCGGCGCTGCCCCCCATGGCGGCGCCCTCGTCGAGCAGTTGCGCCAGGTCCTTCACCTGTGGCCCCTCGCCATCCGCCCCCGTCGCCGTCGCCAGCATCACCTTGCAGAAGGGGCAACCGGTGGCGATCACGTCGGCCCCGGTCGCGCGCGCCTCGGCCATGCGGACGCTCGCCACGCGCGCGTCGCCAGCCTCCTCCTCCTTCCAGACCTGCGCCCCGCCCGCGCCGCAACAGAAGCTGGCCGCGCGGCTGCGCGGCATCTCGCGCAGGCCAGCCCGGATGCCGCCGAGGAGCCGCCGGGGGGCGTCGTACTCGCCGTTGTGCCGCCCCAGGTAGCACGGGTCGTGGAAGGTGACGCTGCCACCATAGGCCAACGGCTCGAGCCGGCCCTCGCTGACGAGGGCGTCCAGGAACTGGGTGTGATGCACGACGCGGAAGTCGCCGCCGAGTTGCGGGTAGTCGTTGCGCAGCGCGTTGAAGCAGTGCGGGCAGGCGGTGACCACGAGCTTGCGGGCGCTCGCGTCCACCGCATGCGCTGCGAGCGCGTCGGAGAGCACCATCACGTTGTGACTGGCGAGCTGGTAGTAGAGGTACTCGTTGCCGGCGCGCCGGGCGGGGTCGCCGGTGCAGCGCTCGCCCTTGCCGAGCACCGCGTAGTCGACCCCGGCCCGGGTCAGCAGCCGCGCCATCGCGCGCGTGGTGGCCTGTGCGGCCGGATCGAAGCTGCCGGCGCAGCCGACCCAGAACAGCACCTCGAAGTCGGGCTTCGCCGCCACGGTCGGCACGGCGAAGTCGAGCTCCTCGGCCCAGTCCATGCGCGCGTCGGGCGCGAGTCCCCACGGGTTGCCGTTGCGCTCCATGCCGCGGAAGGCGGTCTGCAGCTCGGGCGGGAACTCGCCCTGCATCAACACCAGGTCACGGCGGATGTCGACGATGTCGATCATCTGCTCGCAGCCGACCGGGCAGATCTCCATGCAGGCGCCGCACGTGGTGCAGGCCCACACCGCCGCGGGGCTGATGGCGAACTCGAGCAGCGGCCGCGGGCTCGCCTCGCCGGCTGCCATGGCGGCCGCGTTCAGGTTCAGCTCGAAGCGCTTGTTGATCTCCAGCGCCGCCGGCGACAGCGCCTTGCCGGTCACGTGGGCCGGGCAGACGTTGCTGCAGCGGTTGCACTGGATGCAGGCGTAGGCATCGAGCAGCTGCGGTACGCGCAGGTGCTCGAGCGTCCTGGCACCGTACAGCTCGACCGTCTCGTCCTCGAAGTCCAGCGGCTCCAGCGCACCGAGCGGCACCCGGCTGCCGTCGGCGTGGCGACGCTCGAGCGCGAAGTTGGCAGGCGCCGCGAACAGGTGGAGGTGCTTCGAGCGCGGGAAGTACGGGAGGAACAGCAGGATCAGCCCCAGCGCGCCCCACCAACCGACGTGCCAACCGATCAGCCGATCGGGCCCGTAGCCGACGACACCGGCGATGGCGGTCGCGACGGGCTGCCACGGGTCGGGGTGCCCCTCGAAGGCGATGTGGAACCCCTCGCCCACGAGCCGGAACCCGACGTGACCGAGGATGAAGGCGCCCACGATCAGGCTGTCGCGGCGCACGGCGCCCGCCAGGACCGCCTCGTGCTGCAACGTTCGCGCCCCCTGCTCCAGGCGCGCGTCGCCGACGGCGAAGCGACGCAGCAGGAAGAACGCCACACCCACCAGGATCAGCAGCGAGAGCACGTCCGCACCGAGCCGGAAGGCCCCGCCGAGCGCACCCAGCGTGATGGCGCCGAACCATGCCGGCGGCACCAGGCCCTTGAGCACGTCGACGAGGTTGACGAGCAGGTAGTAGACGAAGCCGTAGAAGACCAAGGCGTGGAAGGCCGAGACCAGCGGCCGGTCCTTGAACACCGTCGACTGCGTGAGCGTGCGCACGATGGCCCGCCCGAGGCGGCGCGGCGGCGCATCCCAGCGCGGGTAGAGGAAGTCGCGACGACCACGCCCCAGCACCAACACCACCTGGCGGAAGCCCTGATAGGCGTACCAGAGGGCGAGGGCGGCGAGGATCAGGAAGACGAGCTTCTCGATGACCGTGAGCACGCGCCATGCTACCGGTCGGCGGCCCCTGGGGGCAGCGGGGCTGCTGCCTGCCGCCGGCCGCGTCGTGTGTCGCCGGATTGTGGCATGGCGCACGACACCGGGCCGCGGTTCGTGTACGATGCCCTCACCACGGGAAGGAGGTGGTCTTGATCAGCAACGACAGTACCGTGACCAGTGGAGGTGCCCGTCGAGGGTAACCAGACACGCCTCCCGTTGAGGAGAACCTCGGTTCCCTCATTCCACGACGGGTGACCGACGCCCCCCGGAACCAACCGGGGGGCGTTTCCGTGCACCGCTCGCCGAGCGGCCGAGCGACCGAGCGACCGAGCGGCTCCGGGGCCAGGCGGCCACCATAGGCACCCTGCCGACCCGGCCGCCTACGATGTCGCCATGGACCCCTCACCCGGACGCCCCGAAGCCGCGGCCCACGGCGACCGCGGTCGCTCCCCACACCGCAGCCCCTGGGTCACCAGCGTCGGCACCGTCTTCCCGCATCACGCGAACCCGCTCGGGACCGCATTCGGCGGCCACGTGCTGCAACTGCTCGACGTCAACTCGGCGATCGCCTGCTTCCGCTTCGCCCGCACGCAGGTGGTGACCGCCTCGACCGAGCCCATCGACTTCCACGCCCCGGTGCACGTCGGCGAGATCGTCGAGGTCCGCAGCCGGGTGATCTGGACGGGACGCAGCAGCATGATCGTACGCTGTGAGCTCACTGGCGAGAACCCCTTCAGCGGCGAGCGGCGGCTGTGCACCATCGGCCACCTCAGCTTCGTCGCGCTCGACGCCGCCGGCCGACCGACGCCGGTGCCGCAGCTGCTCGTGGAGACCGACGCGGAGCGCGAGCAGTGGGCCGAAGGCGCACGGGTCCGGGAGGCGATCCTCGCGCGCCGCGCGCTGGGCCCGCGGACTTGAGTCAGCCCTGGCCCGAGAGCGCGAGCGGAACGGCGCTGCCCTTCAGTGCGAGCCGAACCCCGGGTACTCCTCGCTGAAGCCCGGGATCATCTCGTCGATGAAGCGTTCGAGCATCTCGGGCGCGAGCCCCTTGGCCACGAGCTCCGAGATGGTCGAGAGGCCGACGGCATCGATCAGCCGGTTCGCCGCCCACATCATCTTGAACGTCGTCCCGAAGGCCTTCTCCACGGGGATGCGGTTGGGGAACACGTCCGCTGCGAACCAGCCTTGATAGTCCGCCTTGCGCACCACGTAGAGCAGCTCCACCAGGTCCCACCAGTTCACGCTGCCGGCGATCAGGTCCCAGTCCCAGTTGCGGTAGTTGTCGTTGACGTGGATCAGGAAGAGTTTCCCTGCGCGCGCCAGCAGGGCTGCGGCCTCGGCCGACGACTCGCCCGTGTAGAGCGCGTGGCCCATGTCCATCGTCACACCGACGTTGCCCCGGCCGAGTTCGTGGCAGAGGTTGAGCGTCTTGGCCGCCGAGTCGAGGATCACCCTCGCGCGAGGCTCGGAGGGCTTGTACTCGAGGCTCAGCTGGACATCGTCGCGGTGCGAGGCAGCTGCGTCGATCGCCTGCAAGAGCCAATCCCAGGCCTGCGCGTAGTCCGATTCGAAGGCGTAGTCATAGCCGTCGTTCAGCGGGCAGCAGGTGACGAGCCCGGCCCCGAGCTCGGCGGCGGTGTCCATCGCTCGCTTCATCCAGGCGACCGATTCGGCTCGGACCTCGGGGTCGCGGTGCGTGAAGCTCCCGTGCCGCCACATGGGGTCCTTCTTGACGTTGAGGTTCACCGAGGCGATCGCGAGCCGGTGCAGGGCGCACGCCGCGGTCACCGCGTCGAGATCGTCGAGGTCGTACGGGTAGACGATCTCGACGCCCGTCACCCCAGGAACGTTCGCGACGAGCGCGAACCGTTCCGAGACGGAGCGGGCCTGACCGTACGACGTGAACCGGTCCGACAACTCGCCGAGGAACCCGAGCAGCAGAGAATACTTGATGTTCATCGTCTCTCCTCACGACACTGCGGTGACATGGTCGATCGGCTCGCCCGCGCTAGCGATGGCCGTCGGCTGGTCGCACTCCACCACGTCCCTCGACCCCAGGCAGCGGACCGTGGGCCGTCGCGCGGCCGGCGGGTCATGGACGGGCCTCGGCGCCAAGCAGGCGTTCGTCGACGCTTGGCCGCAGCACGTCGTGTACGAAGATCCAGGCCTTTCGCGAGGAATCGTCCGCTGGCCGGCGCGCGAACGGCGGCAGGAGACCGTAGTGGAGCTCGATGCTCGCCACGGCCGGACCGATCGCGAGTGCGCGGCAACGCTCTTCGATGCCTGTGGCGACGAGCCGAGCGAGGTACCCAGCGAGATCGGCCGAGCCGCCACCCAAATCCTCGTGGGCGTCGTGCGTCCCGCGATTGTCACTCAGGTGGACGTGCACGACGTGCTCGAGGATCGGCTCGAGCTCGCTCTCGCCGACTCGGATCACGTGGAGGTGACCTGTATCGAGGTTGAACTTGAGCTCCGGCGCAGCGACGGCCCGGCGGTACGCGACGAGCGATTCGAGGTCGCGCACCAGCGAGGCCACCGTCGGTTCGAGCTCGACGAGCAGGTAGACGCCGTGGGCTCGCGCCTCGTCGCAGCAGCGCCGCGCGAACGCGACCGACCGCTCCCACGCGTCGCGTCGATCCGATCCGCTCTCCTTCTCGCCGGTCATGTGGATCAGCTTCTTGGCACCGAAGGCCTGGGCAGCGTCCAAGGCCCGCACGAAGTACTCCCAGTTGCTCCGCTCGGCTCGCGTGTCGCGCGACCCGGGGTTCGCCGGCAGCAACGACGTGAACGCGGTGACCTCGATGCCCGCGGCGTTCACGGCTGCGACGCAGTCGCTGAGCTGGGAGGGGCTCAGGTGCCGCGGATCGCCGTGGCCACGTCCGAACACCTCGACGCGCGGGATGCCGAGCGCCGCGGCTCGCCGCAGGCTCTCGGCGAGGGGCACGCCCTCGACCGACCACACCGACGTGATCAGCCCGTATTCCACATCACACCTCCATGGCTCGGCGTGAGATCCAGGTTGCTTCTCGATGCCTCCGACGACACCCAACCGGTCCACGCGCGGGCGGCCAACGGTCGATCATGCGTGTCGCGGGTCACGTAGCGGTGCCTTCGAGGCGCGCGCCGATCCGCTGTGCATGCTGCTCGAGCGTCGGCGCGAGCCCCGCGATCGTCGCGGCGTCGCTCGCCTCGCCGATCAGGACCAGGGCGGCCGCGACGTGGCCGACGTGCCGCACGGGGGCGGCCAAGGTGTGCTCCTTGACCTTCGCGCCGTCGACCGTGTCCGCGAACAGCACGTCGTGGGCAGCGGAGCCGTGCAGCGCCGTGGGTTCGAGCAGCGGCCGGTGGTGCCGGTCCTGCGCGATGACGATGGCGTGGTCGGCGTAGCGGACGACGAGTGCGACGCCGCGCATGACCGTCGCTGCGAGCTCGTCGATGATCGAACGGGCGGCGAGTTGCAGCGGCGCGCGTGCCCGGATGTCGTCGATGGTGCGCCGGATGTGCCGGACCATGGCACGTTCGGCCTCGTCCGCATCGCCCTCGCGCAGAGCGTCGAGGATCTCCAGGTGCTCCGGCAGCGTGTCGCTCGGCGGCCTCAGCAGTCCCTGCGCCAGCGAGAGGCTCAACACCTGCACCGACTCGACGACGCCCTTCAAGTGTGCGTCGTTGGCGACGTCGACGAGGTAGGTATGGAACTCGATGTCCGCCTCACGATACTTCGACCAATCGGTCGCGCTGACGCTGGCGGCGGCCTCTCGCATCAGCGAACGCAGATAGGCGATGTGCTTCGCTTCCACGCGCTTCGTGGCACAGCGGCAGACCAGGCCCTCGAGCACGGCCCGGATCTCGAAGATGCTCGCGAGCTCCTCGGGCTCGAAGGACTTGACGAACGCGCCATGGCGCGGCGACAGGTCGATGAAGTGCTGGGCAGCCAGCTTCACGAGCGCACGCCGGAGCGGCGTCCGGCTGATGCCCAGGCGTTCGGCGACCTCCTCTTGCACGATCTGCGCCCGCGGGGGCAGCTCGCCGCGGACGATCATGTCGCGGACCGCCTGGTAGGCATACTCCTCGCGCGGTAGCTGGAGGGCGGCGACCTGGCTCACGGCGTCTCCGCCGAGACCTCGCGACGCGAACCATCTCGCCGCGGGCGGCGCATCAGCTGCGCCAACGAGCCGAGCACCGTCACCAGGATGACGCTCGTCAGGATCAGGCTGATCGGCCGCGTCAGCAGCGGCATCAGCGAGCCGTCGCTCAGGTACAGCGCTCGGCGTAGGTTCTCATCGGCCATGGGACCAAGGATAAGTCCCAACACGATCGGCGCCGGCGTGTAGCCGAAGCGCTTCAAGAAGTAGCCGAGGAGCCCGAAGGCGAACATCAAGTACACGTCGAAGATGCGGCTGCTCACGGCAAACGCCCCCACCACGCACAAGACGGTGATGACGGGCATCAGCACGCCGACCGGCACCTGCAACACGTGCGGGAGGATGCGAGCCGCAGCGAGGCCACCGAACAGCATGAAGACGGCCGCAATGACCAGCATCGCGACGATCTGGTAGAAGAACTCGGGCTGCTCCGTGAACAGCAGTGGACCGGGCCGCACGTTGTGGATGAACAGCGCCCCGAGGATCACCGCGGACACTGATCCACCGGGAATGGCCAGTGTGAGCAGCGGCACCAGCGCACCCCCGATGCAGGTGTTGTTGGCGACCTCGCTCGCCACGAGGCCTTCCTCGCAGCCCGTGCCGTACAGTTCGGGCGCCTTGCTGAAGCGCTTGGCGTTGGCGTAGCTCACCCAGGCGGCGATGTCTTCGCCCGCGCCCGGGACGATGCCGATCGCCGTGCCGATGATGCCGGAACGGAAGGTCGTCGGGAGGTGCCTCTTGAACGAGCTCCATCGTGGGAGGACGCTGATGACCTTCCGTATCACGGCGGGTCGTTCCTTCCTCGTCAGGCTGTCGATGATCTCGGGGATCGCGAAGAGGCCTATCATCGCCGGGATCAGCGAGATGCCGCCGTTCAGCTGGAACTGGCCGAAGGTGAAGCGAGCGAAGCCCTGCATCGCATCCATCCCGATCATCGCGAACATGAGTCCCATGAAGCCGCCGATCCAGCCCTTGATCGGGTTCCCGGCCGCCAGCGAACCGCAGATCATCACGCCGAAGACGGCGAGCAGGAAGTACTCCCAGGAGCCGAACCGGAGCGCGATGCTGCCGAGCAGGGGCGAGGCTACGAGCAGCATCAGGGCGCCGAACAGGGTACCCACGAACGAGCTCAGCGTCGCGATGCCGATCGCCTGCCCCGCGAGGCCGCGGCGGGCGAGCAGGTTCCCCTCGATGGCAGAGGCGGCCGAAGCCGGGGTTCCCGGGATGTTGAGCAAGATGGCGGTCTGCGAGCCGCCGTAGACCCCTCCGACGTAGATCCCGATCAGGATGACGAGCGCCAGCGTCGTGTCGAAGCTGTACGTGATGCCTACCAAGAGCGACACCGCCAGCGTGGCGGTCAGACCAGGGAGCGCTCCGACGATGATGCCCGCGAGGACGCTCACGCCGCTCGCCAGCAGCAGCGGCAACGAGAGCATGTGGATGAGCTCCCGGCCGAAGAAGGTCAGAGCATCGAGGACCTGGTGCATGGTTGCTTCCGCCTAGGGCAGCGAGATGATGAATATCCTTGCGAAGACGAAATAGATGCCGAACGTCGCGATGACCGTGACCAAGGCCGATACGAGCACGTGACGGGGGTTGAACACCATCGTCATCACGAAGAGGAAGGCGGCCGTGGCCGCCACGAAGTGGAGCCGCGGCAGCAGCAACACGTAGCTGCCGATCAAGACGGTTGCCCACAGACCGCGCGCTGCGAGCAGCTCGCGGATGGTCGCCCTCGGTCTCCAGGAACCCCTGAATGCACCCCGCTTGAGCACGATCAGGACCACACCGAGGACGATCAAGGTCGCACTGATCAAGAGCGGAACGAAGCCAGGGGTGTAGTAGAAGGGCGTGAATCGCCCGGCGAAGCGCGCGGCGATCTTCAGCGACTCCCAGAACAGCACGGACGCCGCTGCGATGAGGACGAACCCGAAGACGATGTCAGCCTTGTTGGCCTGCATGATCGGAGGCGGCCGAGGCGCTGCGGCGGTTCCCGTGCTTGCCGCCGCAGCGCCTCTCCAGCGTCACGGACGCGGGATACCGAACTCCTCGGGCGACTTCTCGGCAAGCTCCAGGTCGTAGAGGAGCCAGGCGATCACCGAGGTGTTGCGGCGCACGAACTCGTCGGACTGAGCCCGGTCGTACCCGAGGACGGTGCCGTTGAGTTGGTCCTCGATGAGGGTGCGGAACGTGTCGGACTCGACGGCTGCCAGGTACGCCTCTTCGATGGCGGCCTGGATCTCCTCGGGCATGTCCCGCGGCACCGCCAGACCGATGAAGCTCGAGAAGGGCAGGAAGGGCTCGAGCTCGGGGACGGCGCCGGTGATGGCCGGCACCGTGCCGACGTCGCCGATGTCGATCGGCTCGCGTGTGAACACCGCCAGCGGGCGGAGTTGCCCGCTGCGGAGCAGCTCGCGCTGCTCGCCGATCGAGGTCCACACCACATCGACCTCACCGCTCACGGCTGCCACCTGTGCCGGCGCCGACCCCTGGTAGGGGATGAACCTGAAGTGCAGGCCGGCAACGTCGCGCGTGAGTTCGGACTGGATGTGCCAGATCGTGCCGGCGCTGGAGGCGCCGAGCGTGACGGCGTTCGGATTGCTGCGGACGTGGTCGAACAACTCCTCTATGGACTGGTACGGCGAATCGGGGCGCACCGAGATCACGCCGTTGAACCCCGCGGCGGTGAAGTGCTGCCAGTCCTCGAAGGCCGTGGTGGGATGGAAGTCCATGACGGCCTGAGCGGCGATGATCTCGGGGTACACGAGGATGGTGTGGCCGTCGCGCGCGGCGGTGATGACCTGTTCCGCGGCAATGCCGCCGCTGCCTCCGGTGACGTTGATGACCGTGGTGGTGACGCCCCAATACTGGCCCATTGCTTGAGCCAGGCCACGGCCGGTGAGATCGGTCCCACCGCCGGCGCCGAAGCCGACCACGAACGTGACCGGTTGGGACGGGTAGTTCTGCGCCGCGGAGAACGACGCCACGACGAGCCCCGCGAGCATGAGCAAGAGAGCCTTCCGCATGAGCCCTACCTCCAGAGTGTATTTTGGGATACAGTGTATTCTCAATATCCACTCATGTCAAGGGGGTGGCTTCATACTCGCGAGACCCAAGGCGGTCTCCGTGATCACCTTCGCGCGACGACACGCCACCCGGGCGCGATCCCGTCTCGTCACCATGTCGCGGCCATCTCAGCGAGTACCTCCTCCATGGGGGTGGGGTCCGCTGCAGCGCTTCGAGCACCATGGGCGACCGTGCCCGTTCGAGCACGACCGCCAGGAGCAGAGCGGTCCGCATCAACTGCCGCACTTCGGGCTTCCCGATCGGCAACGTGCAACAGCGCTCCTGGCCCCGACGGCCCCCTTGTGCAGGGGGAAGCCTGCCGAGACGGAGAGCGCCCCTTGCTGCGCGCTACGGGCACTTGCGTTGGCTATAGTGCGGTCCAATGAGCGGGGCGGTGGTTCGCATGGCCAAGGCGGAGTCCGAGCGGCTCTTGATCGGCTCCAGCGTGAAGATGCATCTGACGTTCGTCGAGGCCTGCAGTTGGCTCGAGGGCTGTCGCGAGACCTTCGCGGGCGTGGACGACGTGGAGCTGTTCGTGC
>SLRS01000216.1 GCA_007130855.1 Trueperaceae bacterium
GGCCGCCAGCCCGGCGCCGGCCGCAGGCGCCGTGGTGGCCTGTGCGCCCGTCGCGCTGGGGCTCGGCTCGGCGGCGCGGAGCGTGCCGCCCGCGAGGAGCGCGTTGAAGCCCCACACGGCCAGGCCCACGACCACCACCACCAGCGCCAGCGTCGGGAGCCAGGGTCCCGACAACCAGGCCGGCAGCACCGCAGCCCGGCGCTCGGGCCGGGTGACGATCAGGCTGCTCTGGACCTCGCGCGCGCTGCGGCGATCGCGGTCGAGGCGTTGCTCGAGGGTGCTGTGGCCGATGGCCTGGCGCCGCTCGCGGGCATACTGCTCGAGCAGCCCGTTGGCGTCGAGCCCGACGGCGTTGGCGTAGAGGCGCACGAAATTGCGGGCATAGACGTCCTCGGGCAGCTCGGCGTAGCGGCCCTCCTCGAGCGCGACGAGGTACACCCGTCGGACGTGCGTCACCTCGGCCAAGTCGGAGAGTCCCAGGCCGGCCTGCTCTCGTGCCTCGCGCAGGAGGGGCCCGAGGCGCGACGGTTCGCGCCCGTCGCGACGTTCGTCGGCGACGGCCCGCGGCGCGCTCTCGTCGACGCCGCGGCCGGGCCGCACTTCCGGTTCGGGGCTCGCGCTCGGGGGCTGCGGCTGATCGGTCACAGCGGTACCTCGTTGGGGCTCGTGGTGGCGGCGCGGAGCTCGCGCTGGGCGGCGATCGCCGTAGCGACCTCGGCCGCCAGGCGGGCGTTCCCTTCGAGCAGCCGCAGGTTGACGCTCACGGTGACGCCGTCGGAGCGCTCGGCGAGGCGGCGCAGGAGGAAGGGCGTCACGTCCTTGCCGCGCACGCCGGCCGCGGTGGCGTCCGCGCGGGCCGCATCCGTCAGCTCGCGCAGCGTCTCGGGATCGAGGCCGTCCGGCTCCGGGCGGCTGAGCACGATGCCGGCCGGGAGGCCGGTGTCGCGCTGCATGTGGAGCAAGCTGGCGACCTCGTCGGCGTCGTCGCAGCGGATCGGGAGCGCGATGTCGGTGTGGGGCGTGAGGAACCCGGCGAGATGCTGCGAACGCCAACCGGCGACGGGAACGCCGGCGGTCTCGAGCCGTTCGAGCGTGGCGGCGGCGTCGAGCACGCTCTTGGGACCGGAGCAGACCGTCACGACGCTCTCGCGCGCGAGGGCGGTCAGGTCGGCCGACACGTCCTCGGCATCGACGTGGACGCCACCGAGACCGCCGGTCGCGAACACCGCGATACCCGCGCGGGAGGCGGCATGCAAGGTGGTGGAGACGGTGGTGCCGCCATCGAGACCGGCGATCAACACGGCGGCGAGGTTCCAGAGGCTGGCCTTGGCCACCTCGGTCTCGGCGAGGCGGCGCATCGCCTCGTCGTCGATGCCGACGCTCAGCTCACCGGCGAGGACCGCGATGGTGGCGGGGACCGCGCCGGCCTCGCGCACCACGGCCTCCAGGCGACGCCCGAGCTCGAGGTTGGTGGGGCGGGGCAGGCCGTGGGTCAGCACGGTCGACTCGAGTGCCACGACCGGTGCGCCCTGCGCGAGCGCGGCTTGCACGGCTGGACTGACGCGGATCATCACGCGGCATGATAGCGCACCTACCGACCCGGACGGCCGTGCGGGGCGCCCTCACGCCGGTCTCATCGACCCCGTCCTGGACTCGCTTCCTACGTCCCAGAGCGGCTTGTGTCGTGCTATCGTCGAGTCGATGGCCGAGTGGTCGATGGTCGCCCCGTACGCCGAGCAGCTCGGTTTCGGCCTCGTCGCCGGTTTCGCGGTCGGCTATGCTCTCAAGAAGGTCGGCAAGCTGCTGGCCGTGGCGCTGGGCCTGCTCTTCGTCACGCTCCAGGTGCTGGCCTCGATGGGGTTCCTCACGGTCCATTGGGGCGAGGTACAGGCGCGGGTCGATCCCTGGTTCGAGGCTGATTCGCTCGAGAGCGTGTGGCACAGCGTGCTCGCGATCCTCACGCACAACCTCACCTTCGCCGGCGCCTTCGTCCCAGGCTTGGTGGTAGGGTTGCGGCGCGGCTGAAGGGCCGTCCGGTTGCGCGCCCTGGGCGTGCGTACGATGTGAGTCGGTAGCGCTCAACCTCCTTGACATCCGGGCGCGATTTCAATACGATGGGACGAAGTTAGCACTCGCGGTATGCGAGTGCTAATCCATGAAGCCCCAGCGCGGGCAACCCCCATACCTACGGAGGATCGGATGAACCTCAAACCACTCGGTGACAAGATCGTCGTCGAGGTCATCGACGAGCCGCAGACCACGGCGAGCGGCATCGTGTTGCCCGACACTGCGAAAGAGAAGAGCCAGCGCGGCACGGTGCTGGCCGTCGGCAGCGGCAAGCTGCTCGACAACGGCGAACGCGTCGCCCTCGAGGTGAGCGTCGGTGACACCGTCGTCTTCGCCAAGTACGGCGGCACCGAGGTCAGCATCGAAGGCAAGGACCTCATGATCCTCAGCGAGCGTGACGTTCACGCGATCGTCGAGTAAGGACACCGACCATGGCAAAAGACCTGATCTTCAAGGAAGACGCCCGCCGGAGCCTCGAGCGCGGCGTCAACATCGTCGCCAACGCCGTCAAGGTCACGCTCGGCCCCAAGGGCCGCAACGTGGTGCTCGAGAAGAAGTTCGGTAGCCCGACGATCACCAAGGACGGCGTCACCGTCGCCAAGGACATCGAGCTCGCCGACAACATCGAGAACATCGGCGCCAAGCTGCTCATCGAGATCGCCAGCAAGACCAACGACATCACGGGCGACGGCACCACCACCGCGACGGTGCTGGGCCAGTCGATCGTGCACGAGGGCCTGCGCAACGTCGCCGCCGGCGCCAACCCGCTGGCGCTCAAGCGCGGCATCGACAAAGGCGTCGAGGCGGCGGTCAAGCAGATCGCTGCGATGTCGAAGCCCGTCGAGGACAGCAAGTCCGTGGCCGAAGTCGCCGCGATCTCCGCCAACGAGTACGAAGTGGGCCAGCTGATCGCTGCGGCGATGGACAAGGTCGGCCGTGACGGCGTCATCACGGTCGAGGAGTCCAAGTCGCTCGACACCGACCTCGACGTGGTCGAGGGGATGCAGTTCGACAAGGGCTACATCTCGCCGTACTTCATCACCGATACCGAGGCGATGGAGGCGGTGCTCGAGGATCCCTACATCCTGATCCACGAGAAGAAGGTCTCGGCGCTCAAGGACATGCTGCCCGTGCTCGAGCAGGTGGCGCAGACCGGCAAGCCGCTGCTGATCATCTCCGAGGACGTCGAGGGTGAGGCGCTCGCGACGCTGGTCGTCAACAAGCTGCGCGGCACGCTCAACATCGCCGCGGTCAAGGCGCCCGGTTTCGGCGACCGCCGCAAGGAGATGCTCAAGGACATCGCCGCCGTCACCGAAGGCGAGGTCATCAGCGAGGAGCTCGGCCACAAGCTCGAGAACGTTCGCCTGGCGCAGCTCGGTCGCGCCAAGCGGGTGCGCATCAGCAAGGACGAGACCACCATCATCGAGGGCATGGGTGACTCCGAGAAGATCGCGGCGCGTGTCAGGGGCATCCGCTCCGAGATCGAGAACACCGACTCGGATTACGCCCGCGAGAAGCTCCAGGAGCGCCTGGCGAAGCTCGCCGGCGGCGTCGCGGTGATCCGCGTCGGCGCGGCCACCGAGACCGAGCTCAAGGAGAAGAAGCACCGCTTCGAGGATGCGCTCTCGACCGCCCGCTCGGCCGTCGAGGAAGGCATCGTCGCCGGCGGCGGCGTCACCTTGATCCACGCCATCACCGCCGTCCAGGAGGTGGCCGAAGGCCTCGAGGGCGACGAGCGCACCGGCGCCCGCATCCTGATGCGCGCGCTCGAGGAGCCGGCGCGGCAGATCGCCATCAACGCCGGCGCCGAGGGCAGCGTCGTGGTCAACGCCATCAAGAACAACAACGACGGCAAGTACGGCTACGACGCGGCCATCGACCAGTACGTGCCCGACATGTTCGCGGCCGGCATCGTCGATCCGGCGAAGGTGACGCGCATCGCGCTGCAGAACGCGGCCTCCATCGGTGCGCTCCTGCTCACCACCGAAGCGGTCATCGCCGACAGGCCCGAGAAGGAAGAGAAGGGTGGCGGCATGCCCGGCGGCGGCGACATGGGCGGCATGGGCGGGATGGACTTCTGATCGTCGCCTAGCGCCCCGACCGGCGCGCCGCTTCGCGGCCGCGCACCGGCGCAATGACGAGAGCCCGGGCACGCCATGTGCCCGGGCTCTCGTCGTTGCCGCTCGTGCTCAACGCGTCAACAGCGTCCTGCCGGTCATCACGTCCGGGATGGCCAGGCCGAGGAGCTCGAGCACCGTTGGGGCCACGTCGCCGAGCACGCCGCCGTCGCGCAGTGCGGCCCCTGCGGGTCCGCCTACCAAGATGCACGGCACCGGGTTGGTGGTGTGCGCCGTGTGCGCAGCCCCCTCCGGCGTCAGCATCGTCTCGGCGTTGCCGTGATCGGCCAGGACCAACAGGACCCCGCCACGGGCGAGCGTCGCCTCCTCGAGCCGGCCCAGGCAGGCGTCGACGGTCTCGCAGGCGCGCACCGCCGCCGCCAGCACGCCGGTGTGCCCAACCATGTCGGGGTTGGCGTAGTTGATCAGCACGAAGGCGTCGGCACCCTGCTCGAGACGCCGCACCATCGCGTCGGTGAGGGGTTCGGCGCTCATCTCCGGCTGCAGATCGTAGGTCGCAACCTTGGGCGAGGGCTCCAAGTAGCGCGTCTCACGGTCGTAGGGCCGCTCGCGCTTGGCGTTGAAGAAGTAGGTCACGTGCGGGTACTTCTCGGTCTCGGCCGTGCGGTACTGGCTCAGGCCGGCGGCGGCGATCACCTCGCCCAGGGGCGTCTCGACCTCATCCTGGGAGAACGCGTAGGGCGCCTCGATGGTCTCGTCGTACGGCATCAGCGAGGCGAACTGCACGCGCGCCACGCGCTCGCGCTCGAAGGCGTCCCAGTCGCGTCCCCCCAGCAGCGCATGGCTCAGCTGGCGGGCACGGTCGGCGCGGAAGTTGAAGAACAGCACCCCGTCGCCGTCGCGCAGCGTCACGCTCTCCTCGCCCGGCGGCACGACCAGGGTGGGCGCCACGAACTCGTCGGTCTCGCCGCGTTCGTAGGCCGCGGTGATCGCCTCGTCGGCACTCACCTCACGATGCTCGGCCTTGCCCAGGACGATCGCGTCGTACGCCACCTTGGTGCGGTCCCAGCGGCGGTCGCGGTCCATCGCCCAGTAGCGGCCGATGACCGTGGCGATACGCGCCGGATTGCCGGTCGTCTCGAGGTGCTCGACCACCTGGGCCAGGTAGTCGCGGCCGCCGTCGGGGGCGGTGTCGCGCCCGTCGGTGAAGGCGTGCAGGTAGACGCGCTCGAGCCCGCGCCGCCGCGCCAGGTCGAGCAGCGCCAACAGGTGCCGCAGGTCGGCGTGGACCCCACCGTCGGAGACGAGCCCCATCAGGTGCAGCGCCCCGTCGTCCGCGACCGCCTCGCACAGGTCGACCAGGACCTCGTTCTCGAACAGGCTGCCATCGTCGATGGCGCTCTGTACCAAGGAGAGCGACTGCAGCACCACGCGGCCGGCGCCCAGGTTCAGGTGGCCCACCTCGCTGTTGCCCATCTGCCCCTCGGGAAGCCCTACGGCCGGGCCGGAGGCCTGCAAGGTGGTGCGCGGGCACTCGGCCCAGAGCCGATCGAACACGGGGGTGCGGGCCAGCGCGACCGCGTTGCCGGGGCCGGGTTCGGCCAGGCCGAAGCCATCGAGGATGCACAGGACGACGGGTTTGGTCATGGTCGGGACTCCTTCGTTGGGGGTCGGGTGGCGGCCCAGCGGCCGATCGCGCGCAGCACGCGCGCGTCGACCCGGGCGAGGGCCTCGTCGTCGACCGCGGCCAGGGCGACGTCGGCTTGCAGCGCGGCTTGGACGTGAGCGAGGCGTTCGAGTCGGGGGAGGGCGCGAGGATCGGCGAACGCGTGGGGGAGGAGGGCGAGGCCCTCGGCGGCCGCCTGCGCCGCGGCGAGCTGGCGCGCCACCAGGCGTTCGTCGTGGCTGAGGACCGGTGTGGCGGCATCGGGCTCGAGGACGAGGCGCTCCGCCTGTCGCCGGACCCGGGGCTGATCGGCGTGGCGCCGGCAGGTGACGCACCAGTGCGGGCCAGGCACGGGGTCGCCGGCGGTTGCCGGGTCGCCGGCGGTTGCCGGGTCGCCGGCGGTTGCCGGCTCGCCGGCGGTTGCCGCCTCACCGGCGGTTGCCGGCTCACCGGCTACGGGTTCCCGCAGCA
>SLRS01000062.1 GCA_007130855.1 Trueperaceae bacterium
CGCGTGGCGCGTGGCATCAACGCGGTGCTCGTGGTGCTGTGCCTGCTCGGGAGCCTACAGGTGGTGGGCCTCGTCGCAGTCGAGGTCCAGCGCTTGTTCTATGCGGAGGCCGAGATCGCGCGCCTCGAGGCCGACCTCGAGGCGATCAGGCGCGAGACGGCCGACCTGCGAGCGGTGGCCGAACGCATCGCCGACGAGCGTTACCGCGAGCTCTTGGCCCGCCGCCAGGGTTACGTCTACCCGGACGAGACCCGCTTCGTCGGGCCTCCCGCACCATGAGCGAGGGCCCGCGCAGGCGCGGCATGACCGACGACGCCGGCCGCTGGATGAACGAGTTGACGGCCGAGATGGAGGAGCGGCGCAAGCGCATCGCCCGCGGCGGTGGTGCCAGCCGCCTCGCGGCGCAGCACGCCGCTGGCAAGCTCAGCGCCCGCGAGCGCCTCGAGATGCTGCTCGACGAGGACAGCTTCGCGGAGTTCGGGGCCTTCGTCGAGCCCTTGCGCGAAGGTCTCGAGGCTCCCGGCGAGGGCGTGGTGACCGGGTCGGGCACCATCGACGGCCGCACGGTGTTCGTGTTCAGCCAGGACTTCACCGTCATGGGCGGCAGCCTCGGGAAGATGCACGCGCAAAAGATCTGCCGCGTCATGGACCTGGCGGTTCAGGTGGGCGCGCCGATCATCGGCCTGAACGACTCCGCCGGCGCTCGCATCCAGGAGGGCGTCGACTCGCTCTCCGGTTACGGCGAGGTGTTCTACCGCAACGCCGTGTACTCCGGCGTGGTGCCGCAGCTCTCGGCCGTCTTGGGACCCTGCGCCGGCGGCGCGGTGTACAGCCCGGCGCTCACCGACTTCGTGCTGATGGCGCGCAAGGCCGCCTACATGTTCATCACCGGGCCCGAGGTCTTGCGCTCGGTGACGCGTCAGGAGGTGGGCCCCGAGGAGCTCGGCGGCGCCGACGTCCACGCGCGCCGCTCCGGCGTCGCACACCTCGTGGGCGCTGACGATCGCGCGGTACTGCGCCTCCTGCGTGAGCTGCTCGGGTTCCTGCCGCAGTCGGCCCGCGAGCAGCCGCCCCTGCGCCCCAACGACGACCCGCCCGAGCGCGAGACGCCCGAGTTGACCGGCCTGGTCCATCCGGACCAGCGCCGGGCCTACGCGATGCTCGCGGTCGTGCGCGCCGTGATGGACGAGCGCCGCTTCCTCGAGGTGCACCGAGGCTTCGCGCGTAACGTCATCACCGGCTTCGCCCACCTGGGCGGCCGGGCGGTGGGCGTGGTCGCCAACGATCCCAGCGTGCTCGCCGGCACGCTCGACATCGATGCTTCGGACAAGGCCGCGCGCTTCATCCGCACCTGCGATGCGTTCAATGTGCCGATCGTCACGTTCGTCGACGTCACCGGCTTCATGCCGGGGGTGGCGCAGGAGCACGGCGGCATCATCCGCCATGGGGCCAAGATGCTCTACGCTTATGCCGAGGCGACGGTACCGAAGCTGACGCTGATCGTACGCAAGAGCTACGGCGGCGCCTACCTGGCGATGAACTCGCGCGACATGGGCGCCGACGTCGTGCTCGCCTGGCCCACCGCGGCCGTGGCGGTGATGGGCGCCGAGGGCGCCGCCAACGTGCTCTACCGGCGCCGGATCGAGGCGGCGAGCGATCCAGAGGCGCTTCGTGCGCAGCTCGTGGACGCGTACCGCGCCCGCCACGACAACCCCTACCTGGCGGCGGGCCGCGGCTACGTCGACGACGTGATCGACCCGAAGGAGACGCGCGTGGCGCTGATCAGGCACTTGCGTCGGCTGGACGGCAAGCGTGTGGAGCGGCCCTATCGCAAGCACGGCAACATCCCGCTGTGACGAGCCGACCGTCGCTGGAGGCGTCATGAACCTGAGTCCCCAAGTCGTCGACCCCATCGTCGCCCTGGCGCTCAACGTCCTGGCCGCGGCCCTGACCTTGGCGCTCGGCTGGGCCTTGGCCGGCTGGCTGGAGCGCGTCGTCCGAACCCTGAGCGCACGGCAGGCGCGCCTCGACGTGACCATCGCCACGCTCGCCGGGCGGCTCTTGCGGGCGCTGGTGCTGGTCGTCACCGTGATCGCCGTGCTCGACCGCTTCGGCGTGCAGACCACCAGCCTGGTGGCGCTCATCGGTGCGGCGGGGCTCGCCGTGGGCCTGGCGCTCCAGGGCGCCCTCGCGAACGTGGCGGCGGGCGTCCTGGTGCTGGTGCTGCGGCCATACAAGGTCGGCGACGCCGTGATGATGAACGGCACGGCCGGCATGGTCGAGGACATCGGCCTGTTCATCACCAAGCTGCGGACGTTCGAGGGCGTGGTGGTGTTCATGCCCAACGGCACCGTGTGGGGTGGAGCCGTCCAGAACTTCAGCCAGGCGACGCGCCGACGCGCGGACATCACCTTCGGGATCAGCTACGACGACGATATCGATCGTGCGGTGGCCGCGATCGAGGCGGTGCTGGGCGCGGAGCCGCGCGTGCTCGCCGAGCCCGCGCCGATGGTCGTGGTCGAGGGACTCGGCGACGACTCGGTCGATCTCCTCTGTCGCTTCTGGACGCTCCCTGCCGACCTGTTCCCGACACGCTTCGAGGTGACCAAGCGAGTCAAGCAGCGCTTCGATGCCGAGGGGATCAGCATCCCCTTCCCGCAGCGCGATGTGCACCTCATCGCGGCACAGGGCTCGCCGGACCGCCCGGCCGCGTGAGCGGCAGGTAGCGCGCCCGCGCCACCAGCACGGCCGCCGCCTGACGCCGAGCGCCCCGCGGCGTGGCCGCGGCTCGGCCGACGACGGGCGCTCGCCCTGACTGGGCTTACCATCGAGGGGCAACGGGCGCTGCGACGCGTTCGGGCCGAGTCCGCCGGGCACACACTGTCGGCCTGCCAGCGGCTACGTGCTCCCGGCGACGCCGCAGCGATGCTTCGCCACCGAAGGAGGCCGTATGCGTCACCTCACCAAAGCACGATTGCTCGAGTTCCTGCGTCTGCACGAGCCGCCCTGCGTCTCGCTGTACCAGCCTACCCACCGCCACGCGCCCGACAACGCCCAGGATCCCATCCGCTACCGGAACCTCGTGCGCGACATCGAGGAGCGCCTCGCCGAGGCCTATCCCGACCTGCCGGCGGAGACGCTGCTGGAGCGCTTCGCTGCCCTGGAGCGGGACAACGCGTTCTGGCGGTTCCGCACCGACGGTCTGGCCGTGTTGGCGTCGCCTGAGCGGTTCGAAGTCGTCGATCTGCAGCGTCCCGTGCAAGACCGGGTGGTGGTGAGCGACAGCTTCTACATCAAGCCGCTGGTGCGCGCCCTGCAGTCTGCGGATCGCTTCCAGGTGCTGGGTCTGAGCCGACACGAGGCCTGGCTCTTCGAGGGCAACCGCTACACCGTGGATCCCATCGAGCTCGAGGACGTGCCGCTCACGATCAAGGAGGTGCTCGGCGACGAGCTGACCGAGCCTCACCTGACGGTAGCGTCGTACGGCCAGAAGGGCGGCCGCGTCGGCGGCGGGTCGGGCCCGGGTGCTCACGCCATGCACCACGGTCACGGCGGCAAATCGGAGGAGGACGACGTCGACGAGGATCGCTTCTTCCGCGCCATCGACCGTCTGGTGCTGGAGCATCTGTCGCAGCCTTCCAAGCTGCCGCTGCTTCTGGCCGCTCTGCCCGAGTACCACACCCCCTTCCGCGAGCTCAGCCGCAACCCATTCCTGCTGCCGGAGGGGATCGAGGGACATCCCGAGTCCTTCGACAGCGAGGTGCTGCGCGCCAAGGCGTGGGAGGTGCTGGAGCCTCGCTACCTGACCCGCCTTGGCGAGTTGGTCGAGCGCTACGGCAACGCGCGGGCGCGTGATCTGGGTGCCGACGAACTCAGTTCGGTGGCACAGGCGGCGGTCGAAGGGCGTGTGGACGTGCTGCTGGTGGAGGCCGACCGGCACGAGCCCGGCAAGCTCGGCGCGTCCTCGGGCCGTATCGAGCCCGGCGGCGCCGCCCGCCCCGATGCCGACGACCTGCTCGACGACATCGCCGAGGCGGTGCTGCGCACCAAGGGCGAAGTGGTGGTGGTACCGGCCGAGCGCATGCCTACCGAAACCGGGGCGGCAGCGATCTTCCGCTACTGACGTCAGCCGAGCTCGCGCAGGTCGGCCATCACCTGCCAGCCGACCCCCTCAGGGGAGCGTTCGAGGGCCGCTTGGAGCGTCTCGGAGAGCCACGGGAGCAGCGCGGCCGGGTCCTCGTCGGGCCCCACGTAGCGCATGACCGTCAACTGGTAGACGCGCTGGGTAGCGGCGAGCGTGCCGTCGTCGAAGAACGTGAACGGCGCGGCGGGAAGCGGATCGAAGAGGACATGGATGTCGGGGTCGAGCCGGCGTGGGAGGTAGTCTGCCAGGTCGACGTCGAGTTCGCGCGGGTGCCAGACGTAGCCCTGCAGCAGCTTCATCGGTCGCGTGTCGAGTGGCGTGCGGTCGTCACCCGGCGCCTCGGGGCGCCCGCCGTCGCCTGCGCGGCTCACGGCGCGTGCCCGTCGCGGTGCGTCAGGTCCATGCCGGCCCCGTCACCAGCTCGGCCAGCTCCGGCAGGTGCTCACACCAGCGCCGGGCGAAGCCGGCGGGCGTGTCGAGCAGGATGCCGCGAAAGCCGAGCTCCTCGCAGGCGGCCACGTTGGCGACGTTGTCGTCGACGAAGAGAGTGTTCGCGGGCGCCAGGCCGAGCGCAGCGCTGAGGGCCGCGAAGGCCTCCGCCGCAGGTTTGCGTGCGCCGATCTCGTTGCTGAACACGAACTGCTCGATCCGCACCATTCGCGGGTCCGAGCGGACTCGGTCGCACAGCTCGGGCACGTTGTTCGACAGCATGGCGACCGCGTACTGCCGCGGTATGAGGGCCAGCAGGTCATACATCGCAGGGCGCTCGCGCGGCGCCGCGAGGAAGGCCTGTCGGAACGCTGCCTCGTCGGCTTCCACGACCAGCGCCGCCGTGAGGCGAGCGCAAAACTCTGTCAAGTCGAACGCACCGATCTCGATGTGCTCCATCAGCGGGTAGTACGCCGCGGCGACGGCGTCCTCGCGGCGATCGAAGAGCCGTGCAAGCGCCTGGACCGCTCGGCCGTCGAAGGTTCCCTCGGTGAACACACCGCCCCAGTCGAACGCGATGGCCTGCACGGGTGCGTCCCCCTTGGCACCGCCTCGCGAGGCGTTCACCGAGCGATGGGACTCTCGCCAGCGACGGCGATGTGCTCCCCGGCGCGACGCATGTCGCCCTGGGTGACGCCTCGGCTGTTCTCACGCCGATACCAGTCGAAGAAGATGCGCGTGAACGGCACGCTGAAGAAGACGAGCCCCATCACCTTCATGATTGCGCCGGCCAGGGCTTGGTCTCCGTGCGCCGAGAGCCACGAGTAGACGCGTGGAGCCACTTCGTAGGTCCGGTACACCACGTCGGGCGAGAAGGTGATCATGGCGAAGACCGGGAGCTGCGCGATCGGGATGGTGAACAGGTACGTGAGCTGGACCAGGTGTGGTGCCCGTGGCAGTTCCGGGAGCGGGCTCAAGATGGGCCACCACAACATCATCGCGGTCACCAAGAACACGAGGTGCTCGATGTGATGGAGCGTGGGGTTCATCAGGGCCCCCTCGTAGATGACGGGCACGTGCCACAGCGCGAAGAACAGGCTGAACACGATGAAGGTGACCGCCGGGCGGAGCACGCGGCGTGAGATGGGCGCCGCGTACCGGTTGAGGAGCAGCAGGCGCCACAGCCAGGCCGGCACCCCCACGAGCAGCAGGCGAGCCACCACGTACGACAGCAGCAGGTGTTGCAGCATGTGCGCCGAGAGCAAGTAGCGCTCGGCGAGGTCGTGCAGCGGTGACCCTTCGACCACGTAGAACAGCGCCAGCCCGGCGCCGAACAGGATCGCCCTGCCGCGCTCGAAGAGGGTGCCCGGCGCGAGGCGCTGGCGCAGCGGCCCCACTGCCAGGCCGTAGGCCACGATCAGCGCCAACAGGCCGCCGATCAGGACCGGATCGACCTGCCACCCCACGACGATGAGCGGGTCGTCAGCGATGCGCAGCACGGAGGTGCCTCCTCACGGCTTCAATCCAGGTCGAGTTGGCGGCGGCGTTCGAGGACGTCGCTGGGGCTGAGTCCTTTGTCGCGTTCGGCGGCGACTTCGTCGGCGCGGATGGCGTCGAAGTCGTCGATCAGGGCTTCGTTGCCCC
>SLRS01000078.1 GCA_007130855.1 Trueperaceae bacterium
CGGGCCCGCCCCGTCATCCGCGAACGTCGCAGCCAACTCCGCCTCGGTCAACGCCGCAAGCAGCGTACCGAAATCACCCGCAGCCTCAGCCGTCGCCGCGATATCCAGCAACTCGGGCTCGACGTCATCAACGGGCGCACCGCACGCGGCTAGCGCGAGCACGAGCGCCAAGGACGTAACGATCGCAATCAGCTTCTTCATCTTCCACTCCTCAGGTCGATCTAGGTTCGACGCCGACATTCAGCACACCGCATGAGCACTGCGCTCCCGCGTCGCGAGTATCTCCCTCGTGCCCGCGGGGCTACCGCACCGTGGCCCACAATCCTGTTCGCGTGCTGGAGCTCCACGCGTGGCGTACGCTGCGCGCCGTGATCGTCGACGTCCTGCTCTCCGTCGTGGTGCCGGTGTTCGCCGTCATCTTCGTCGGCGCCCTGCTCGCCAGGCGACTCGAGCTCGAGGTCGGTCCGATCACACGCCTGGCGATCCATGCGGCCATACCGGCATTGGTGTTCCGGACCCTGTCGACGATGAGCCTGGCGCCCGAGGCGGTCGCCCGGCTGTTGGCCGGGTACGTGCTGCTACTGCTCGTGATTGCGGCCCTGGCATGGTCGATCGGGACGAAGTGGGCGCCGGCAGCGCGCCGCGCGTTCGTGGCTACCTGCCTGTTCGGCAACGCAGCCAACATGTTTTTGCCGATCAGTCTGTTCGCGTTCGGTGAGGCCGGCTTGGAGCGGGCCTTGGTGTTGTACGTGGCCACGGCGCTGCTGATGTTTTCGCTCGGGCCGGCGCTGGTCGGTCGCGCGACCGGAATGCGGCAGGCGCTACGGACGGTAGCTGCGTTCCCCGTGCTGTGGGCAGCGCTGGCCGGGCTCGCCGCCAGCGCGACCGGGGCAGCCATGCCACTCGGGCTGGACCGGGCGGTGGGCCTGCTTGCCGACGCTGCCGTGCCGTTGGTGCTCCTGACACTGGGCGTCCAGGTGGGTCGGGCACGGGCCGTGCTACCACTCGGTGTGAACTACATGGCGGTGGCGCTCAAGTTGGTCGTGGCCCCGGCGGTGGGGTACGGGGCAGGCATGCTGGCGGGGTTGCGGGGGGTGGACTTGGCAGTGTTGACGCTGTTGGCAGCGATGCCGACGGCGATCAACCTGGCGATGCTGGCCGTGGAGTTTCGCGGCGACGCCGAACAGGTTAGTCGCACGGTGCTGCTCGGCACCCTCGCAGCGGTGATCACACTCCCCGTGGTGCTCGCCCTCCTTGCTCCCCTGATGCCCTGACGGCTGCCGCGCTACTGATGCTACCCGCGCGGCAATGACTGCAGCGGGTCGGGCGTAGGTTGGTAGGCTCGTACGATGGACGTCACCGCAGTCGCAGAGAACCCGCTTGCCGTCGCGGCCGACACGCTCGTCGTGAACCTGTTCGAACGTGGCCCCGCGCCGTCGGGCCTCACAGGCGCCCTCGACCGGGCGCTCGGCGGCGCGGTCACCGAGCTGATCGCGTCGGGCGATGCGACCGGTCGCAGCGGTGAACTCACGGTGGTGTACCCGCGCGGAGCGGTCTCGGCTGCGCGGGTCCTCGTGGTGGGGCTAGGTCCGGCGAACACGTTCGACGCCGAGGCCGTGCGCCGTGCCGCGGCGTCAGCTGCGCGACGCGCTCGTGAGCTCGGCGCGCGGCGCGTGGCGAGCGCTGCGCATGGTGCCGGCATCAATGGCATGGCATTGGGCGATGCGGCACAAGCAACGATCGAGGGGACACGCTTGGGCTTGTATCGCTACCACCAGGCCGACGAGGGGCTCGAGAGCTTCAGCCTCGTTGACGAGGATACGGAGAAGCTCGAGGTTCTGCGCGACGGCGTCCGCTGGGGTGACGCCGTCGCCGAGGGCACCAGGCTGGCGCGCGACCTGGTACAGCATCCTGCCAACGTGGCGACACCCGAGTACCTGGCCGACGTGGCGCAGGGGCTGGCGAACGACCACGGGTTCGGCCTCACCCTCGGGGACCGAGCGTGGGCCGAACGCGAAGGCATGGGGGCGTTCCTAGCGGTGGCACGAGCGGCCGGTCATGAGCCGCGCTTCATCGTCCTGGAGCATGATCCGAGCGATGGCAAGGACGCGCCACTGGTCCTGGTCGGTAAGGGGATCACGTTCGATTCGGGGGGCTTGTCGATCAAAGGGCGCCAGGGCCTCGAGGGCATGAAGCACGACATGGCCGGCGCCGCGGCGGTGCTCGGCGTGATGCGCACCGTCGGGCGCCTCCGTTCTCCGCGTCGTGTAGTCGCGCTGATCCCGGCGACCGAGAACGTGATCGACGCCTTCGCATATCGTCCATCAGACGTGCTCAGGGCTGCGAACGGGACCACGATCGAGGTCATATCGACCGACGCCGAGGGCCGGTTGGTCCTCGCCGATGCCTTGGCGTATGCCTCGCGCTACGAGCCGCGAGCGGTCGTCGACATCGCGACCCTCACAGGAGCCATCGACGTCGCTCTAGGCCCACATGCGGCTGGCCTGTTCGCCAACGATGACGCTCTGGCCAGCGCCTTGCTCACAGCGGCGCAGCGGACGACGGAGCGACTCTGGCGCATGCCGTTGTGGCCCCAATACATCGACGCGCTGGACAGCCAGGTGGCGGACCTGAAGAACTCTGCCGGCAAGGCAGCGGGTGGCGCGTGTGTTGCGGCGGCATTCCTGGAGCGGTTCACGGCGTATCCGTGGGCGCACCTCGACATCGCCGGCGTGCGCGCGACCGAGTCGACCGACGGCTACCAGGTGAAGGGACCCACGGGCTTCGGCGTGCGCTTGCTCGCCGACTGGATCATGCGCGCCTGAGGGTGCCGCCGAGCGCAAGGAGTCGCCGCGCTGAACCGTCGCGCCTTCGACGACCCGTTCGGTCTGCGCCGCAGCGCGGCCACGGTCAATGGTCGCGTGAGCGCGGAGGGCGTTCCCAGGTCGGCCACCGCGGTCCGGGCGCAGCCAGGCCGCGGTACGTTGGGTGCCGATGGAACCGAGCACCCTGGTCGACGGGTCGCCACCTCTTCGCCTGCTTCGTGACGTGGTGTTGCTCTCGCGGCTCGTGCAGCAGCTGATCGACCCGCCCCTACGGCGCGAGCTCGGCATGAGCAGCAAGGAGATCTACGTGCTGCGCTCGCTGACGCTGGGTATCAAGCGTCCTGGTGCCATCGCGCGACGCTTGAACCTCGGCCCACCGAGCGTCTCCCGAGCGATCGACATGCTCGAGGACCGAGGCTTCGTGGAGCGCTGCACCCGCCATGACGACGGCCGCGCCACCGAGGTGGCGATCACGGACGCAGGTATGCAGGCCATCGACACCGCGCTGCGAGTCGTCGAGGCCGCGTACGCTGAGGCCTACGCAGATCTCGACCCCGCCCTGATCCAACGCGGGATCGAGGTCGTCGAGGACCTCCTGGAAGCCATGGGTAGCGAGGCGACCAAGCTATCGTGAAGCGGCCACCGCTCGAGACCCGCCTCGCCTTCGGCGGGATCCTGGCGGTGTTGGCGCTGGCTTCGACCAACATGACGGTGGTGGGTACGGCGCTCCCCCGGATCATCGCCGAACTCGATGGCTTTGCGTTGTACGCCTGGGCCTTCACCGCATTCACGCTGACGTCGACCGTCTCCCTGCCGGTCTATGGCCGGCTCGGTGACCGTTATGGACGCAAGTCCGTCCTGCTGTTCGGCATCGTTCTGTTCACGCTCGCGTCGGTGGCGGCCGGGTTCTCGCAGAGCATGCTGCAGCTCGTCGCCATGCGTGCCTTGCAGGGCTTCGGGGGCGGCGCGCTCATGGCGATGACCTGGGCCGTCCTCGGTGATCTGTTCACCCCCCGCGAACGCGGTGCCTACCAGGGGATCACGAGTGGCGTGTTCGGGATCTCCTCCGTGATCGGCCCGCTCGTCGGTGGCGTGATCACCGACACGCTCGGCTGGCGCTGGGTGTTCTTCGTGGTCGTGCCATTCGCCCTCGTTTCGTACGGCCTGGTGCATCGCTACGTCCCTAGAGGAGCCACGACCCCAGGCGGCACGATCGACGTCGCGGGTGCGTTGCTGTTGATCGCCAGCGCGTCGCCGCTGCTCGTCGCGCTGAGTGTGGCGGGCGCGAGTCACGCCTGGACGTCGCCCACGGTTCTGATACTGCTGGCCCTGGCGCTGCTGATGGGTGTCGCCTTGATCGCGCACGAGCGCCGAACGTCGCAGCCCGTCGTGCCACTCGATCTCTATCGCAATCGAATCGTGGCCATCACCAGCACCGGCAGCCTGCTCCTGGGGGCCGGCATGTTCGCCGCCGTGTTCTACTTGCCGCTCTACGTCCAGGGAGTCCTCGGAGGCAGCGCTGCCGCGTCGGGGCTCGTGCTTTCGCCACTCATGCTGGGGTTCGTGACGACCACCACGCTCAGTGGCTGGTACGCATCGCGGACGGGGCGCTATTGGGGGTCTCTGATCGCCGGCGCGATCGTCGCGACGCTTGGCTTCGCCGCCGCTGCCACGCTCGGGACCGCCACCCCTGCCGCGCTCGCGGTCGCGATCAGCGTCGTGATCGGTCTCGGGCTCGGCCCGCTGATGTCCTTGTTCGTCGTCGTCGCGCAAGCCGCGGTACCGGTACGACAGCTCGGAACGGTCACAGCCGCCAACCAGTTCGCTCGGCAGATTGGCGGCACGTTCGGTGTCGCCGCCTTCGGTGCCGTGATCACCGCTCGTCTCAGCAGCGGTCTGGCAGCGCTCCCGGGGGCAAGCTCGCTGAGCCCCGAAGCATTCGCGCTGGTGACGTCAGCCAACACGCTCACCGACCCGGCCCGATTGGCCCGTGCGACGGCACTGGTCGGTGCGGAACTCGGGACGGAAGCCGTCAGTGCCGTGATCGGCTCAGCGCGTGCAGCGCTCGCGAGTGGACTCGGCTGGGCCTTCGGCATCAGCGCCGTCCTGGCCGGGCTGGCGCTCCTCGTAACCCTGTGGCTACCACGGTCGACGCTGCCGGAGACAGACACGCTCACGGCTGGTGATGCCGAAGGTGACGGTTCCGCACACGGTGCGCGGACGGGCGGCGAGGAACGCGAACGCGGACGCGTGGCGCCCCTCAGTTGACCTCGCGCGGTACCACCCGTGGTCGTCCCTGCTCGAACAGCAAGTCTGCGACGACGCCGGGCTCGGCGTCCGCGAGGCCACGCTCAGGCGAGACCTCGTACGCCCGCTGGGTGACCGTCGAGTGCCACACCTGCAACCGCTCGGTGGCCACCTCGCAGCGCACTGGTATGCGGCCGCCAGGCATCACCTCGGGCGGCACGGGCGGTGCGGCCGGTGGCCACCGGTCGGCTCCGGACGTTGGCCGGCGCCAGTTCCCGCCTGCCGGTCCGCGGCCCCGAGCCTCAGACGATCGCGCGGCGAACGCTCGCACGAGGTCACGCCAACGCCGAGCGCCAAGCGCCCACGCACGCCGGCCCCGAACCGTCCAGGGTGGGTCGCGCAGCGAGCGCAGCGCCAGCAGCCCTACGGCAACGGCAGCGAGCAGCGCCACCAGCGCGCCCGCCCCCAGGCCACCGGCGGCGGCGGCGGCGAGCACGCCTGCGAACATCGCGACCAACCATGATGGTATTGCACGCACGTCCCGTACGTTAACCGACGATGAGCCCTGCCGTTGACCCGGGCAGAGTACATGTGGTATTCGTTATGCAGCCAGCAAATCCCTGTGCCTGCGTGAAGCCGTGTTCGGTTTCGCGCCCGAAGGAGTCATAATGAAGCGCCTGTTGACCATCCTCCTCAGTATCGCGCTCGGGCTCTTCGCGGTGGCCCAGGCCCAGACCTTCCGTACGATCGGCACCGGCGGCGTCACCGGCGTCTACTACCCGGTCGGCGGCGCCACCGCCGCCATCGTCAATCAAGCCGGGGTCGGACTGCGGCTCACGGTCGAATCGACCGGCGGCTCCGTGTTCAACATCCGCGCCATCCAAACCGGACAGCTCGACCTAGGCCTCGCCCAATCCGACGTCATCTACCAGGCCTATCACGGGCAGGTCGCCTTCGAGGGCGAACCCTACGAGGACCTGCGGGTGATCATGGGCCTGCATCCCGAGCCGGTACACCTGGTCTGCCTCTCGAGCGCCGAGGTTCGCGGCTTCCGTGACATCGCCGACAAGCGCGTCTCCATCGGACCGCCCGGGTCGGGGATCCTCAATACCGTCCGCTCGATGCTCGAGGTGTACG
>SLRS01000121.1 GCA_007130855.1 Trueperaceae bacterium
CGCGCGTGAAGAATGCCTGGTGGCCGGTGATGAGGACGTTGGGGAAGGTGAGCAACCGGGTGAACGCATCGTCGAGGATCACCTGTTCGGAGAGGTCCTGGAAGAACAGGTTCTCCTCCTCCTCGTAGACGTCGAGCGCCAGCGAGCCGATCCGGCCGCTCTTCAGGCCGTCGATCACCGCAAGCGTGTCGACCAGGCGCCCGCGGCTGGTGTTGATCAGCATCACGCCGTCGCGCATCCGGGACACAGCCTCCGAGTTGATCAGGTGATGCGTCTCGGGCGTCAGCGGGCAGTGCAGCGAGACCACGTGCGAGCGCGCGAACAGCTCCTCGAGCGGCACGTACGTGACCACCCGCTCGGCGGCCTCGTTCGGGTGGGGGTCGTGCGCCAAGACCGTGCAGCCGAAGCCCTGGAGCAGCTCTGCGAAGACGACGCCGATGCGGCCGGTGCCGATGATGCCGACGGTCTTACCGTGGAGATCGAAGCCGAGCAGGCCCTCGAGCGAGAAGTTGCCGTCCCGCACGCGATTGTAGGCCCGCGCGATGCGCCGGTTCAGGCCCAGCAGCAGCGCCAGCGTGTGCTCGGCGACCGCGTTGGGCGAGTACGCCGGCACCCGCGACACGCACAGTCCGAGTTCGTCGGCGGCCTCCAGGTCGACGTGGTTGAAGCCCGCGGAGCGGAGCGCCACGAGCTCCGTGCCGCCCTCCTTGAGCGCTGCGAGGATCGTGGCGTCGAGGCGGTCGTTCACGAAGGGGCAGACGGCCCGGTAACCCCGCGCCAGCGAGACGGTCTCCTCGACGAGGCGCGGTTCGAAGAACGAGAGCTCATGGCCGTGGCCGTGCTCGCGGTTGGCCTGATCGAGAAAGTGTTCATCGTACGACTTGGTGCTGAACACGGCAATGCGCATCGTTGATCCTTCCTGAATGGCAAGCGCCCGGCGGTGTGACGGCTTCGGTGGCGCGAGGCGCGAGCAGGCGCCAGAAGGCTACGCCACGCAACCATCATCGCCGGCTCGCACGAGATGCGCGGGGGCCCGGGTTACGATCCGGGGCCACACGTCGCTCGAGGGCCCGCTCGTCGGGCGGGGGCTTGCTAGGCGACACCGCCCAGCAGGTAATCGACCACCTCGGCAGCGGTGTAGGAGTCGCGGCCCGGTGGCAGCAGGCGACGGATCACGTCCATGTCGTCGCCGCTGGTGAGGATGGGGCGCTCGACGTCGCCGCCCTTCTGCACCTGCGGCAGCCCGATGTTCGCCATCAAGGCGTTGCACAAGCACTTGCGGCCCACGGTCTCGGCGAGCTCGCCGCCCTTCGAGACGAAGGCATCCACGGGCTCGGAGGCGCAGCGGAAGCCGAGCTTGCCCGTCGGCGTCTCGTACACCTCACGCAGGTAACCCAGGTCGCACACGCGCTTTCGCTGGAGGTACTCCGCCTCCTCCGAGTTGCTGCCCGGCAGCGTCACCACCTTGAACGGGTAGCCGGTCGGGGAGGCCCGTGGGTCGGTGTGGACCTCGGCCCCGCCCGCGAGTGCCTGCGCGATCACGGTGCGCTTCAAGTCCGGGGCCAGTCCCGACTCGTCGCAGTAGGCGAAGGCCGTGCCGACTTGGACCCCGGTGGCCCCCAGGGCCAATGCCTCGCGCACTTGGTCGGGAGCGCCGACGCCGCCCGCGAGCCAGAACGGCACCCCGAGGTCGCGCATCACGCCCATGTCGACCTCGTCGCGCTCGCCGTACACCGGTTGTCCTCGCTCGTCGAGCGCGCCACCACCGCGCGGCGGCGCGTTGTGCCCACCCGCGACCGGCGCTTCGACCACGAACCCCTGGATGGGCCCGCGCGCCTTCTTGAGCAGCATGCTGGCCAGGGAGTGCGACGAGACGATCGGTAAGAAGGCCGGTCGCTGCAGTGGTGCGAGGCTGGCGCCGTCGAACTCGGCCGGGTCGAAGTCGAACGTGACCGGCGCATCGCGACGGCCGCCGATCACGTCGGCCCGGATGCTCGCAGGCCGATGCTGCGCGAACTGGTCGAGCACCTGCGGGATCTCACGCGGGATGCCGGCGCCCATCAGCACGTAGTCGACGCCGGCGAGCATGGCGCCGTAGAGCGAGGCCAGGTTGGGGAGCTGGATCTTCGTGAGCAGGTTGACACCTACGGGTCCGTCGTGTCCCTCCTTGGCCAAGAACACCTCGGTGAAGTTGCCGAGCATGGTGATGCCGCGCTGGAGTGCGCTGCCTTCGATCTTCGGCAACGGGAGGCGCGCGTAGGGCTTGCCACTGGGCAGCCCGTCCGGCAAGAAGTAGCGGCGCAGCGTCTCCTTGGCGATGTCGGGGAACGGGAAGCTCGCCATGGCGCGCCGCAAGTGGCCGCCCGGGTCACCATCTTGCAGCCGTCGCACGAGCACCGTGTCGATGCCGGTGCCCGAGACCACACCCATCTGGCCGTACGTGGAGACCGCGCGAGCGAGTCGCCAGTTCGATACGGCGACTCCCATGCCGCCCTGGATGATCGTGGGCAAGCGCAGCGCGGCGCCTGGGCCGGTGGTGGTGCGGTTCTGTCCTGACATGGAGAGCGAGTCGGTCATCGATGTCCTTCGCGTCGAGGCAGCCCTAGGGGATGGATGGGCGCGGAGCAGCAAGGCAGTATGACACCGTGCCCAGGATGGACCAAGTGGCAGCCTACCCGGTTCACGCCTGATCGTGCGATCACGGCCGACGCGCGCGAGCGCCAACGGCCACGGCGTCAGCGCACCTGGCGAACCGTGCGCCCATCATCCAGCCGGCGTGGTGGGTTGCGCTGCGGCGGATCTCGCACGCGGCCGGGACGGTTCGAGGAGCTCGGCCAGGGCATGCCGGTTCGCGATGACGCTGCGCGCCCCGGCCGCGACGCAGCGGCGATGGTGTCCGAAGTCGAGCGAGTCGACCCGGCATGCGAAAGGTGGTGCGAGGACGAGGTCGGCTTCACCGAACCGCATCTGCGCATGCTGGTGGTGCACGATCTCCATGGCCCTGGTGAAGGCCTCGAGGGCGTTGCGGGGCGGCGCAGCAGCGCGCCGCTGGCCGGCGTCGACGGCCACCACCACGTCGGCGCCCATGCCGCGCGCGACGTCGATCGGTACGCTGTCGGCGTAGACGCCGTCGACGAGCACGGCGTCGCCGGCTCGATGTGGCGGCAAGACACCGGCCAGCGCAGCGCTGGCGTAGACCGCGTCGGCCGCGTTGCCGCGCTCCAGGACGTAGCGTTCCTGGGTCGCGAGGTCGGTCGCGATGGCCGCGTACGGCAGACGCGCCTCCTCCAGCTCCTTGCCGAGCGTCAGGTCGGCGAGGAGTGCGCGGATCACCGGCTCTGCCCCGGCCCAGGTGCCCCAGCGCAGCACCAAGTGCCCGACGGCCAAGCCCGAGTCGAAGATGGACCGCAAGCGGGTGATCGGGCTGGAGCGCGCACCGTTGCGCATGCCGGGCAGCCGCTCGAGGTCGAGGTGCACGAGGTCGTCGTACCAGGCCTCGTTGAGGGCGTAGGTCGCACCCACGATCGCGCCCATCGACACTCCGACGATGCCAGAAGGCGCATAGCCGAGATGCTCGAGCGCCCGCAGGACGCCCACGTGCGCGATGCCGCGCGCGCCACCCCCCGAGAGGACGAGTGCGAACGAGCGGTGCGCACGTGGTCGTGATGCTCGCGTGCGGCGGGGCAGCACCCGTGATCGCGGCGCGCTCGAGCCGGGCGCGCCCTCGTGCCCGAGGCCGCGCCCGAGGTCGCCGCGGCGGTCGACGCTATCGAGTTCGGCGTCCGCCCCTCGAGCAAGGCGGGACGAAGACCGCGGAGCAGGCCCTGTGATGCGCTGCATGATGCCGGTGCGATCCTTTCCGCCCGCTCGGCCCCGAAGCTATGGATGCCTCGTGCACGAACGATCATCGGAGGTACGGACACAGTAGTACGCCGATCGTGCCGAGCGCGTAGCGTGTCACGTGTCGGTCGGCCGCTCGCCTCGACGCGTGACCGCGGCCTCGTCGTGGCCCTCGTCGTCCGCGCTCGCCACGATGGGGTCGCGTCGCTGGAGTCCCAACACGCCGATCACGACCACGAGGATGCCGCTGACGAGGAAGCTCCACCGCGCCGCGCCGCTGAAGGCGAAGCTCGCCACGACCAGGTACGCGCCGATCGCGGTGACGCCGTAGAAGCGGCCGCGCCCCAGGCCCTTGACGAAAGAGAGGACCGCGACCAGGATGCCAGCGATGACGCTGTTCCAGACCGCATTCAATGAAAAGACGAGGAGGACAGGCGAGATCACGAGCCAGATGGCGACGATCGCGGTGATGATCGGCATGGCGGCGACGCCCCTTCCGGCCGGCTTGGCGAGCCCTCGTGCGTCGGCGACCGGCCAGGTCCAGGCTAGGACCGCGGTGGGACGGACTGCGTCGTGCACCGCACTCTACGCCCGGGCCCGCCGCGACCGCGCGCGTCGGCCGCCGGGGCCTCAGAACGACCACACTCGCGGGATCACGACGAGTGCGACCAGCGCCGTGACCGCCACCAGTGGGAGGCCGGCGCGCAGGAAGTCGGTGAAACGGTAGCCGCCCGGGCCGTAGACCATCAGGTTGGTCTGGTAGCCGATGGGCGTGGCGACGGCGCCGGCGGCGGCCATCACGATCGCGATCACGAATGGCATGGGCTCCGCGCCGACGCTGGCGGCCACCGAGAGCGCGATCGGGAACATCAGCACCACGGCCGCGTTGTTCGTGATGATCTGGCTGAACAGCGAGGTGAGCATGAACAGGACCACGAGGTTCACGCTGGGGATGCTGCCGGCGAACCCCACCAGGGTTCGCGCCGTCTGCGTCGCCAGCCCGGAGGCCTCCATCGCGTGGCCGACGCCGATGGCGCTGGCGATCACCAGGATCACCGGCCAGTTGATGCTGGCCCGGGCGGCCTCGACGGTCGTGCAGCGCGTCGCCAGCATCGCCGCCGCGGCGATCAGCGCGGCTTGGAGCATCGACAGCGCGCCCAACGCGGCGGCAGAGACCATCGCGGCGAGGATCAGGATCGCGATGGCGGCACGGTCGAAGCGCAACGCATGCGTATCGGGCAAGGCGCTCACGAGGTAGAAGTCGCGGCTCTGACGGTGGCGGTCGGCGAACGAAGGGGTCGCCTCGAGCAGCAACGTGTCGCCGGCGCGCAGGACGATGTCGCCGAGGTTGCCGGACACGCGCACGCCGTTGCGGGCCACCGCGATCACCACGGCGCCGTAGCGCGTCCGGAAGCGGCCGCGCCGGATGGTGCTCCCCAGCAGCGGAGAACTGTCGGACACCACGGCCTCGATCAGCATGCGCTCACTGCGCGGCACGTCGAGCTTGAACACCTGCGTCGTGGCCGGCGTCAGCCCGTGGCGGCGCTGGAGGTCGACGACCGAGCCGGCCGAGCCCGCCAGGACCAAGCGGTCGCCTGCATGCAGGTGGAGCGTCGGCGCGACGGCAGGGTAGATCTCGCCGTCACGATGGATCTCGATGAGCTGCAGGCCGCTCTCGGCGAGTCCCGAAGCGGCGACGGTCCGGCCCGCCAACGGGCCCTTGCCGTCGACCGTCATCTCGACGGTGTACTCTCGCGGATCGCCGAACACGGTCTCGTCGGGGGGCCGGTCGGGCAACAGCCAGCGCGAGGTGGCGATCACGAACGCCAGCCCGACGACGGCGACCGGTACACCCACCCAGGCGATCTCGAAGAACCCGAGGCCGGTGCCGCGGTGCTCGATCAGCAGCCCATGGGCCACCAGCGTGGGGCTCGTACCAACCAGCGTGCACATGCCGCCGAGCATGGCCGCGAACGAGAGCGGCATCATCAGCTTCGAGACCGGCAGCGTGTGCGCCTTGGCCCAGTCGCGCACGGCCGGGATCAGCATGGCGACGATCGGGGTGTTGTTCAAGAAGGCGCTGAAGAAGGCGACGGGCGCCGTGAGGCGCAGTTGGGCCCCTTCGATGCTGCCTGGGCGGCCCAACAAGATCCGTGAGATGTGTTGCACGCCGCCGGTCTCGCGTAGCCCGGACACCACGATGTAGAGGACCGCGACCGTCACGACGCCCTCGTTGGCGAACCCTGCGAAGGCCTCGACCGGCGTCACGACGCCGCCGACCAGCAGCACCGTCAGCGCCAGGATGAACAGGGCGTCGGCGGGTACGCGCGTCGTGATGAGCGCCGCGAGCAGCGTCGCCACGACGACCGCGGTCAGGAGCGCGTCGGCCGGCATGGCCCAGCCTACTGGCTCGGTTCACGCAGACCGGTGATCCATCGGGCGGCGCCGGGCTGATCGCCGGGGGCTCCTGCGCGGCGGCGCGCGTCGCGCGGCGCCGGGTCTCAGGGTCGTTGGAACAGCTTGAAGACCCCGAGCGCGACGAGGAACACGATCGCCAGGCTGGCCGAGAGCAGGGGCGACATCATCGCCACGAGCAGGAGGATCAGGGCTGCCAGGAGCTCGATGATGCCTTCTGCCCTGGCACGCGTCTGCGTTCGGGCCCTGGTCTTCTCCGGGGACTGCATCGGGGACCTCCCATCGCTACGGACGACCGCTTGCGCACTGCTACGCCGTGCCTTCATGATACTGCCGGTGTCGAGCCCAGTCGTGCGCGGGCCGAGTCGGCGATGGGCTACTTCGTCGACCCGGTCTGCTCTGCCTTCGTCGTCGCTGCGCCGTCCTGAGCGGCCGGCCCCGCGCTGGCATCGTCGCCATCGAAGATCGTGAGGTAGAGGTCGACTCCGTGGCTCGTGCGCTCGGGCGCGCCCGCGCGCAGCTTGAACGTGCGAGTGCCGTCCGGCTGCCGCTCGGCGCGGAGGAAGCGGGTCGTGCGCCGGTCTCGCTCGAAGCGATCGCGTGCGAAGTCGGTGAGGTGGGTGACGAAGCAGACCTGCGCCCCCGCCTCGGTCACGGCCTGGACGATCTGGCGCGCGATCTCCGAACCCTCGCGCTCGTTGGTGGCGGCGAAGGACTCGTTGAGCAGGAGCAAGGAGCCTGGTGTCAGCGCATCGGCGATGAGGCTCATCCGTGCGAGTTCCTCGTCGAGCTTGCCGCTGGTCATGGTGGCGTCCTCCTCGCGCTTGAAGTGCGTGAAGACGCCGGTGGCGGCGCTGGCACGATACGAGCGAGCCGCCACGAACAAGCCGCTCTGCATCATCAGCTGCGCGAGGCCGACGCTGCGCAAGAAGGTGGTCTTGCCGCCCTGGTTGGCGCCGGTGATGATCACCAGCCCGGCACCGTCGGCCGCGAGGTCGTTGTCGACCACCGGATGGCCGACGCGCAGGGTCAGGCACGGGTCGAACAGGCCCGCTCCGGCACGGGCGCCCTCCTGCCAGGCACGCGGCTCGGGCATGCAGGTGGTCGCGCCGAGCTCGCGCAGGCGCTCGGAGAGGTTGAGGCAGCCGACGTAGAAGGCCGTCTCGGCGCGCAACGCGTGGAAGTAACCGAGGACATGGTCGGTCGCCTGCGCGAGCACGTTGGCGAACCCCTCGAGTGCGCGGTCTCGCACCTCGGAGAGGGCCCGCAAGCCGACCTCGTCGCGCGGGTGGAGGCGGTACGTGAGCGTCGTGACGCCGTTGCGGCTCGGTCGCCGCCACCACCTCCAGAGGCGGGCCCAAGCGGAGAGGTCGGGTCGCGCTGGACGCCGCAGCACGTAGTCGCTGCCCCGGTTGCCGCTGCCGAGCCGCGCGCTCGACCAGACGCCCTCCTCGAAGCGCAGCTCGTGCAGGTGCTGCTCGACCTCGGCCAGGAAGGCGTCGTCGAGCTCGCGCCGGATCGTGGCGAAGAACGCCGTGAAGCCCGGTGCGGCGAAGTGTTCGGCGTGCTCGTCGGCGAGTCGTCGCAGCAGCCGGAACGACGCCAGGAAGGTGTGGAAGACGTCGTGCGAATGGCGCACGATCGCCTCGGGCCGACGCGGCATGAAGCCCCACGACACCTTTCGGGCGCGCTCGATGCTCGAGGACGCGAGCGCGTAGAGCTGGCGCACGACGTCCGGATGCGCGAGGCAGTCGCGCAGCACCTGTTGGCGGTAGCGGATCGAGGCGGGATCGACGAGTGGGTCGAGCAGGATCCGCTCGCAGACGTCGCCCACGAACGGGTCCCCGCGGGCCATCGCCGCGACGAGCGTGTCGAGCTCCAGGTCCTGTGCCAGCACGCGCGCGCTGTGAGGCACCTCGGGCGCCCTGCGCTTGCGTGAAGCAGGCGCGCCGTCGAAGGCGAGGTCGCGGTCGTGATGCAGCAAGCGGGGTCTCACGAGCGCAACCGTGAGCGCAGCTCGTCGTAGGTGAGTCGATGCGCCTTCGCGATGGCGAGCGCGTGCGCGTGGCCGTCGGCCGGTCGCCGGAGCAGCTTGAAGGTGCGTCGCAACGCATTGGCCGGGTCGACGGTGCTCACCACGCTGACGATCCTCGGATCGAACGAGGCGAGCTCCTCGACGAAGGTCACCCAGACGCCCACCAGGCCGAGCTTCAGCAGCCGGTTCAGCACGCGGCGGCCGAGATAGCGCGCGTCGTCGGCCGTGGTCGAGGCGAAGACCTCGTTGACGATGAGGATGCTGCGTGGGGTCGCCCGCTCCAGCAGCTCGTGCAGCCGCAGCAGTTCGTCTTGGAGCTTGCCGCGCAGCAGGTCGAGGTCCTCCACCTTCTCGAAGTGCGTGAGCAGCTCGTCGAACAAGCACACCTCGGCCCGGCTCGCGGGGACGGGGCAGCCGAGGCTCGCAAGGAAGTGGACTTGGCCGACCATCCGCGCGAACGTGGTCTTCCCGCCCTGGTTGGCGCCGGTGACGAGGAAGATACGCTCCTCGCCGCTCAAGTGGAAGTCGTTGCACACGACCATGCCGCCCTCTTCGAGCAGGGCATGCGCGAGCGCCGCGTCGAAGGCGCCGGTGACGCGAACCGCCTTGTCGCTCGATACCGCGGGAAAGCAGAAGCCGAGCCCGGCGTCCTCGAAGCGCGCCATGTAGTCGAGATAGGCGAGGTAGAACTGCACCTCACGATCGAACGCCGTCACGGTCGGATCGAGATAGTCGCCGTGGCGCTCGGCGAAGGTCTCGAGGTCGACGAAGACCTCGGGGTAGAGGCGCGTCAGCCGCTCCAGGATCGCCGACTCCACCATGTTCATGGCAAACGAGGGCGGCACGGCGGCGGCCCTCGGGGCGGTCGGCTGCTCGGCGAACCTGGCGAAGGTCCTGCCCACGCCGGCACCGTCGTCGGCGCCATCGGTGCCCTTGCGCACCGCGACGCGGTCCGGATAGAGCGTCAGGTCGTAGCGCACCGCGTCGAGTTGACGGCCGATGCGAGCGGTCTCTGCCTGAAGGGCCGTGAACGGGTCGGAGGCGACGTAGACACGCAGGTACGAGGCCAGCCGACGCAGACCACGCGAGTGGAGTTCGGCGTGGTGCAAGGCGCGCGCCAGCCGGGTGACCGCCGTGCAGTAGGTCGAGGCTGCGTCGAGGCGCAGCCGTCGCCGCTGGTTCGCGTCGCGCAGCACGCCGGCCTGCGCGGAGCATTCGCGCAGCGACCGCATCGCGCCGGCGAACGCCTCGACGTGCGCGCGCAGCGCCTCGTCGGCGAGGTCGCGGAAGACCTCGTGACGGTAGGCGACGGCGTCCGCGTCGGCGAGCGGCACGTGGAAGAAGGGGCGCAGGCGGTACGCGTCGCGCCCCTTCGTGATCGTCGCGATCACCTGATCGAGGTGCAGATCGCCGAAGCACGCAGGTGCCTCGGCACGCTCGCGGGCCTGCTCGCGCTCGCGCGCGCGGGGCACATCCGCTTCATGGTGGAGCACGCTCGGCCCGGTCACGTTCTCTCCATCGGCCACGCCCATCCTCGCTTGCTACGGTAGCAGGGTATGTCGCGACGCCCTGATTCCCCGGGGCTCGGCTCGTCGCGCTCGGCGCCGCCGACGCGCGCTGCGGCGCGCGGTCAGAGCAGCTGCGGCGTGGGGACGCTGGCGACCGCGTTGTAGCTGGTGCTGGTCGGAGGCTGAGACGTCGGTCGGCCCAGCACTGTCCGATCGCTCCGCCCGTCGGCGGGCGAACCTTCGTGGGTGAAGGTGCTTGCTAGGCTCGCTGCGTGCCTACGAGGTCCCACGGCAGTCCCGGATCGCCCCAACGCAGCCCCTTCTGACGGGTGCAGGGCGTCTCGCTGCCGGCGCCTCGAGGACAGCGGGGAGGTGCCTCATGATCCTTCGATGGTGCAAGCGCGTGTGGTGGCTTTCGGCGCTGTTCATGGTGGCTGGTTCGGCGACCCTGGCGCAGGCCGACGACGAGGCTGCTGGGAGGTGGCAAGGCGCTGTCGGCACGGTCGAGCCCCTCGATGTGGTGGTCGAACTCGTGCTGGTCGACGGCGCCTGGTCGGGGACGATCGCGATCCCTGCGACGGCCGAAGTCGCCCTGGCGCTCACCGACGTGACGGTGGAGGAGGATGCCGTCGGTTTCGTGGTCGCCGACCTCGCTCGCCCGGCAGCCTTCGACGGCACGCTCAGCGACGGCGCCATCTCGGGAACCGTCGCGTACGGCGAGGAGGAGCTGCCATTCGCGTTGGCACGTGCCGAGGAGGCGGCGGCCCCCGCGGCCACGGCGCCGGCCGACGCGTACGAGGATCCCGGCGGCGTGTTCAGCGTGCCCGTCCCCACCGGCTGGACGCTGCGCGAAGGGGCGCATCACGTCGTGCTGGAGGACCCCGATGACGCCATCCGCCTGATCGTGGTGACGCTCGAGCAGCAGGCGCTCGCGGAGGCCATCGAGGCCGCGTGGGAGCGGGTCGAGCCGACGTTCGCCGCGGCAGTCGACGAGGTGATCGAGCCGCCCGCACGCCCAGGCGTGGAGGAGATGCTGGTGATCAGGTACGACGCCGAGCCGGGCCTCATCGTCCAAGCCATCGCCCAGCTGCATGAGGGCGTGGCCCACGTCTTCTTGGTGGCGGCCGAACGCGAGGCGGCGCAACGGCGCGACGCCGAGATCGACGCCGTGCTGACGGGTTACCGGATCCTCGCTCTCGAGGAGGTCGACGTCGACGAGCCGTGACGCGCGGCAACGCGCAACAGCGCGCACAGGGTCCCGCACGGTCGTGGTGCGGGACCCTGTGCGTATGCCCGAGTGCGGCGCGGAGCCGAGGTCAGTACCGGCTCGGATCGCTGGCGCGCTCGTAGCCGTAGCGTACGGCCGGCTCGAACTCGCTCCAGGTGCCGCTGTTCTGCTGCTCCCAGCGCTCGCGAGCGAAGTGCGAGACGTCGCTCCAGCCGTGGCCGGCGTAGTCGGGATGGTGCGCGAGGTCGATGCCGAAGCGATAGGCGACCTCGGCATCTTCGTAGCTCGGGGCTTCGCCGAAGGTATCGCGATGATGCACACGGTAGTGATCCCGATCGCGGGCGAAGACCGCGCGCGTGTCCGCGGCAGCCGGCGTCGCGCGAGCGTGCTCCGGGTCGTCGGTGCGCTCGACGTCGACGTCGGTCCGCCTCACCGTGTCGCTCACGGACTCGACGCGCTCGTCGACCTCCTTGCTGAGCACCACCTCCTCGATCACCCGTGGGCGCTTGCTCACCACCACTTCCTCGGAGTGCTCCGTCATCTCGACGGTCTCATCCTGGAACGCATCGGCCGCCTCACCCTTCGCCAGCTTCCGGTCGGCCGGCCTGCGCTCCACGTGGACGCGCTCTTCGCGTACGGGCACCTGCTCCTCGACCCGCTGCTCGGTGACGTAGCGGCGCACCCGCACCCCGCCACTTTCGGTCGCGCGCTTGCCGACCTCGAGCTCCTCCTCGACCACCGGGATGGCGCGCTCGTGCTCGTCGGTCCGCGTGGGTTCGCGCCGCTCGGAGCGGGGGTGCTCCTCGGTGCCGGCCGGGGGCGGGGCCTCGGTCGTCGCGGCCGTGGTGGCCCCGGTCGTGCCCGCGGTGCCCGCGGTGGTGTCGGCCGCGATGGCGGCGTCGTCATCGGTGCCGGCCACCCAGCCGGGCGCGCGCTCATGGCGCTGCATGATCTGGACGGCCTCGTCGGCGCGCTCGTCGGGCGCTTCGACGGTCACGAGTCGCGCGCCCGCGCGGACCCCGCGAACGTAATCCTCGGCATCCTGCTCGGGTACCCCTTGCTCCACGAGCCAGTCCTTGAGGTTCGGGCCCGCCTCATCGTGATGATGGATGCTCTGCTGGGGGAAGTCGTTGCGCTTCAGGTCGTCGGTCAAGTGCTCGACTTCGGCGGGGGTCGGATAGAGGCCTACGACGGTCACTGCCATGGTGGGTCGTCTCCTTCTTCTCGGGAGGCCGCGCTCGCGGCCTCGTCGGGATCGTGGCGTTCGATGTCGGCGCGCTGGCTTCGGAGCTCGACGCGGGTGGTCTCTCGCTGTCGGTCGCGACGCTTGGTCAGATGGATCTCCTCCTTGAGCAGGAGCCGCTTCTCGACGACGAGGACTTCTTCGTGGAGCGACACGATGGTGGTGTCGCCCTCGTGGCGGATCGGGACGGGTGCCGTCACGATGCGGTCGACGCTGACGCGCTCGACGTCGACCGTCTCGCGTTCGAGGAGCTCGTCGACGAACTCCTCCCGCGCCTCGGTCTCGGTGCGAACCCGAACGGTCGCGGTCGGCCGCTCGCGCTTCTCGACCAGGGCCTGCTCCTCGACGATCGGGACGGTCCGCTCCTCGACGCGCGCGCGGCCTGGCGCCTCGGCGTCGGCGAAGCGCCGTCCGAGTTCGATGTGGGCCCCGTCGCGCCGCACGATCGCGTCCGCCGGGATGATCAGTCGACGCCCGTCCGCTACCCGGACCGTGAGGCCGCCGTCGACCCCTCGGTCGACGACCTCTGCCTCGAGCCGGCTACCGGCTGCATCTTGGACGGTGATGGCCTCGCCCGTCACGAGGCTAGAGGATATCGGTGAAGAGCCACAGGATGAGCAGCACCGCGACGATGAGCACGACTGCCGTGATGATCGGCGTGGCGTTGCCACCACGCTCCGGCTTATCGTACGCGCGCACCTTCGGGTCCGCCTGTTTCGGTTCCTTGGCCATGTCGTGCCCCTTTCTGCCTGCACTCAGGCTCAGGCCATGTTAGGGGCTCCAGGAGCCATGGCAAGTCGTGCGCCGTTCACCCCAAATACCATCACGCCACAGCCATGGTGGCCTTGGTGCACGATCGGAGCCAGCCCAGGAACGCGTCGACGCCGCAGCTATCGCCCGGTGCGTTCTGGCGCGCGCGGGCCTCAGTGCGCGTAGGCCTCAGCGAAGGGGATCGAGCGTCACGATCACGCCCTCCGCGTCGCCGAGCACCAGGCGGCCGTCGGCCAACAGCTCGTAGTAGTCGCTGAATGCGGGATCGCGCAGGTAACGTTCGCCGGCTCCGCCCGCGACCGGCGTCAGGACGGTCCGGTAAGTGGTGCCGTCGGCGAACGCCTGGCGCACGCGGTGCTCGCCGGCGGGCTCGCTACAGATGACGATGTCGCTCGCGTACTGGGGGTGCTCGTGGCGCCATTCGCCGACGAGCTCGCACGATGGCGCCGACCCCTCGGCGCCGGTGGCCGAGCCCCCGCGGGCGTCCGGGTCGTGCTCGCGTGGGCCGCAGGCGCCGAGGACGGCGAGCGCCGTCAGCAGTGCCAGCAGCCCGACGAGGATGCGTCGCTCCACAGACGGTACGGTATGCGTCTCCGGTGTCGGCATCAAGGTCCTTCGTACCGCCGCCGCCGTCGCACCAGCGCGGACGGCCCAGCTGGCGGGCTACGCCGCGTCGACGCTGGAACGCGCTGCTACTCGATGTCGGGCCCCTCATCGCTGTCTTCGATGGGTTCGCCGAGCAGTTCGTAGATGTCGAGCAGGGCCTCGGCGATGGCGTGGGCCGAGTCGCTGCCCTCCTCCCGGGCCCAATCCTGGGCCGTCGCGACGACGTCCTCCAGGCGGCGGGCCAGATCGGTGCGAAGTGCGACCGACTCGTACTCGGGGCGCAAAGGCGTCTCGCTGACGCCGCCGCCCATCGCGTTCAGATCGTCATCATCGGAGGTGCGGCGCATACCGGCTCCTTCGGTAGGGTCCACGTCGAAACCGCGCTCGGCATCGAGTTCGGGCGGCAGTGGGTCGAGCAGCTCCGGGTCTGGCACCTCCGGACCTGGGTCCGGCAGCGTCGGCCCAGGCTCGCCTCGACCCTTGAACTTCGGTTGGCGCTCGTCACGGTCGCTCATGGCGTCTCCGTTCGTCGAGTCTGCGAGCCGTCGGTCGCGGCCGAGCAGCTCGGCGGGCGTGCCTCCAGGGTACACGTGGCGACCGGGTCGGCCGCTCGCCGAACCTACACGGGGGCTCCGGCCGATCAGCCGCGAGGGGCCGCCAGCGAGCGCGCAATCGCGTGCCAGACGAGGCCGACGAGGATGAGGCCGAGGCCCACGAGCCAGATCTCTCGTTCGACGAAGAAGGCAAGGGTCAGGCAGCTCAACAGCCCCGCCTGGGCCAGGACGCGCGGGAAGTCGCGGGCCTCGCGCGGCAGCGCCAGGGCGGCCAGGTTGGTGATCGCGTAGTACACGAGTACGGTGAAGGCGCTGAACGACCAGGTGATCCGGACATCGCCGCTCAGCGTGAGCGCGGCGATGAGGAGCGCGACGGCGAGCACGGCCGCGCGTGGCGTTCGGCCCGCGGCATCGAGGCGGCCGAAGCGGGCCGGCATGTCGCGCCGACGGCCCATCGCCAGCAGCACGCGCGAGAGGCCGAGCAGGAGGTTGAGCAGCACCCCCACCATGGCGGTGATCGCCCCGATCGCCAGGACCGGCGGGGCGAACGCCACCCCGAAGCCGCGGGCCGCCACCTCCAGCGGCGCGGCGCGCTCCTCGACGTCGGAGAGCAACCCGGTACCCACGGCCCCCACGCCCACCACGGCGACCAGCGCGTAGACGCACATCACCGCGACCAGCGCCGCGATGATGGCCCGCGGGATGGTGGTGCGCGGCTCGCGCACCTCCTCGCCCAGCGTGGCGATGCGCCCGTACCCGGTGTAGGCCACGAACATCAGCGCCGATGCGTACAGCAAGCCGGTCACGGCCCCACGTCCCTCCTCAGGCGCGAAGAAGGGCACGAAGTTCGTCAGGCCCTGCTCGAGCGCCGTGGGCAGGCCGGTGACGACGAAGACGCCGAGGCTGGCCAGCGTGATGCCGACGATCACGATGTTGGTCAGGTTGGAGTGGCGAATGCCGGCGAGCACGACCAGCGTGAGCAGCGCGATCAGGCCGAGCGCCAGCGGCACCAGGCCCCCGTCGCCGATGCCGCTGAGGCTCGAGGCATAACCAGCGAAGCCGAGCGCCGCGGTCGCAGCCGAGGCGCTCTTCGCCAGCAGGAAGACCCAGCCGGCGAGGAAGCCGAGCCACGGGGTGAGGTAGCGGTAGCCGTACTCGTAGGTGCCGCCGGAGACGGGATGGTTCGCTGCGAGTTGGGCACTCGAGAGCCCGTTGAAGGTCGCCACCAGCGCGCCGATGGCGACGGCCAGCACCACCGAGGGGCCGGTGATGCCGGCGGCGACGCCGATGGAGACGAACACGCCGGTACCGATGATGCTGCCCAACCCCATCATGGCCGCGCCGAAGACACCGACGTCGCGGCGCAGACGTTGCTGTCCGCTCACGCGCTGGCCCCGTATCGTTCCCGTCGCAGGCCCATCGTCTGCCTCCACGGTCGCTGCGACGCTCGCGTCGCCGCGCCGGCGAGATGCACCGGCCCTCAGCCGCGCGGTAGGTGCGCCACGAACCAGTCGCGCGCCAGGCGGATCACCAGCTCCAGGGCGCCGGGCTCCTCGAACAGATGGCTCGCCGCCGGCACGATCTCGAGGCGCGTTTCGGCGACGAGCTTGCGTTCGGCTTGCTGATTCAGCTCGATCACCGTCGGATCGCGCTCGCCCACGATCAGGAGGGTCGGCGCGCGGACATCCGCGAGCGCCTCGCCGGCGAGATCGGGGCGGCCGCCGCGCGACACGACCGCGCTCACGTCGTCGGGGCGGCGGGTCGCAGCGATGAGGGCCGCGCCGGCGCCCGTGCTGGCACCGAAGAGCCCCACCGGCAGTTCGCGACTGTCGCCCTGCTCGCCGAGCCAGCCGATCGCCCCTGCGAGGCGCTGCGCGAGCAGCTCGATGTCGAAGCGATGCTGCCTCGTGACCTGGTCGACACGCTCCTCGTCTTCGGTCAGGAGGTCGATCAGGAGTGTCGCCAAGCCGCCTTCGTGCAGCCCCGCGGCCACGAAGCGATTGCGCGGGCTGTGTCGCCCACTGCCGGAGCCATGCGCGAACAAGACCAGGCCCCTGGCGCCCGGCGGCATCAGCAGATCGCCCCGCAACGTCGCTCCTTGCACCTCGACCAGCACGGATCGTTCGGTCGGGTCAGCCATGGACGCGTCCTTCCGCCGCCGCCTGCGCGAGCAGCGCCTTGACGTCCTGGTCGCTCGTCTGCGCGAAATGCTGGTACCACCTGCCCACGCCGAGGAACGGCTCGGGCGTCGCGACGCAGACCACCTCGTCGACCAGGCCGCGGAACTCGGCGCAGGTGTCCGGCGCCGCCGTCGGTACGGCCACCACGATGGCAGCGGGCGCGCGGGCCTCGAGCGCCGTCACCGCAGCCCGCATGGTGGCGCCCGTCGCCAGGCCGTCGTCGACGAGCACCACGGTCTTGCCGCGCACGTCGAACGGCTCCCGGCCGTCGCGGTAGCTGCGCTCGCGTCGTTCGAGTTCGATCAGCTCCCGCGCGGCGACCTCCTGCGCTTGCTCGTCGGAGATGCCGAGCTGCACCATCAGGTCCTCGTTACGGACCATCACGCCGCCACTCGCGATGGCGCCCATGGCCAGTTCGGGCCGTCCGGGTGTGCCGAGCTTGCGCACCACGTACACGTCGAGCGGCGCCTGGAGCGCGCGCGCGACCTCGAAAGCGACCGGTACGCCGCCTCGTGGCAGCGCGAGCACCACCACGTCGGCGCGCCCGCGGTAGTGGCCGAGCTCGTCCGCGAGCTGCCTTCCGGCGTCCGTTCGGTCCTTGAACAGTGCCATGTCGGTCCTCCGATCCCCGGACGGAAGCGCGTTTCGCGGGCGGGTCGATCACCCATCCGCTGCCCGGCACGAGGTCGCGCTGGTGCCCATCGTCCGAGTCTAGGAGCGCATCGATGGGCTCGAGGGTAAGGCTCGTGACGTAGCCGGAGGTGCTCGGCGCCGTCGACGGCAGCGCGCGAGCGTGCGGCGGCGCCGGTGACCGGTCGGGATCGCCGACGCAGCGTGCGAACACCGTGGCCGTCGCGCTTCGTGATTCGTGGTGGGCGCCTGCGGGCACCGTGCGCGGATGATACAGTCCGATCGACACGAGCGCGAAGCGCGACGAGCGCGACGAGGAGGTCGCAGATGCGTGTGGGAATCGTTGGCGCCGGCTCGATGGGGCGAGTTCACGCGGCGGGCTGGAAGGCTGCGGGCGCGGAGCTGATCGGTGTGACGTCGCAGTTCGGTGAGACCGCGCGCGAGCTCGCCCGGGTCCACGACGCGCGTGCGTTCGACGACCTCGACACGCTGTTGGCCGAGGTCGACGTCGTCGACCTGTGCGTGCCGAGTGACTTGCACCACGCGATGACGCTACGCGCGGCGCAGGCGGGGACGCACGTCATCTGCGAGAAGCCGATCGCGCTGTCGCTCGCCGATGGCGAGGCGATGATCGAAGCGTGCGAGCGCCATGGCGTGCGCCTGTTCATCGCGCACGTGGTGCGCTTCTTCCCGCAGTACCGGCTCGCGGCCCAGGCGGCGCAGGCCGGCCAACTCGGGGAGCTCGGGGTGATGCGCCTGCGACGCGTCTCCTACCCACCCCGGCAGGGCGCCGCGAGTTGGTTCGCCGACGAGGCCCGCTCGGGTGGCGTCGTGCTCGACCTGATGGTGCACGACTTCGACTACGCCTGCTGGCTCGGCGGGCGCGTCGAGCGTGTGTTCGCCAAGTCGGTCAAGATGGCGCACCCCGATGCTCCGGGCGATTACGTGCAGGCCACCCTGCGCTTCGAGGGTGGCGCCATGGCCCTGGTCGAGGGCGGCTGGGCCTACCCGCCCGGCACCTTCCGCACCGGCTTCGACCTCGCCGGCCGCGAGGGCTTGATCGAGTGGGACAGCGACGCGAGCGAGAGCATCCAGCGCAGTCTGCTGCCGGGCGAGCCGGGCACGGCCGCCGCCGTCGGTCTACCGCTGTCGGTCCTGGCCGAGGACCCCTACACCACCCAGATCAAGCACGTCCATGCTGCGATCGCCAGCGGTGAGCCCTTCGCCGTCAGTCCGCGCGACGCCCTCGAGGCGTTGCGGGTCGGCCTGGCCACGCGCGCATCGCTGCGCAGCGGACGAAGCGTCGCACCGGCGGAGGTGTCCTGACATGCGCTTCGGCATCATGAGCTTCGCCCATCTCCACGCCGAAGGCTTCGTCGGCAACCTGCGCGCGATCCCCGGCCTCGAGCTCGTCGGCTTCTCGGACGACGACACGCGTCGCGGCGAGCACGTCGCGCAGACATTCGGCGTGCGCTGGTTCGCGCATCACGAGGAGCTCCTCGAGGCGGGCGTGGACGGCGTGATCGTCTGCTCGGAGAATGCGCGCCGCCGCGAGCTGGTGGCCCTCGCGGCCGCCGCCAAGGTGCACGTGCTGTGCGAGAAGCCCATCGAGGTGACGCTGGCGGACGCCGAGGCGATGCGCGACGCCTGCGAGACCCATGGCGTGCGCTTCATGACCGCCTTCCCGATGCGCTTCGAGCCCTCCATCCGAGCGGTCAAGGGCGCGCTCGAGCGCGGCGAGCTCGGCTCGCTGCATGCCGCGGCCGGCATCAACCACAGCGAGATCCCCAAGGCCCACCGCGCCTGGTTCGCCGACAAGGCGCTCGCCGGCGGCGGGGCGGTCATGGACCACACCGTGCACCTGACCGACCTGCTGCGTTGGTACACCGGCTCCGAGGTGAGCGAGGTGTACGCCGAGGTCGGCAACCCCTTCTACCCCGGCGAGGTCGACGTCGACACGGCGGGCTTGGTCACGCTCACCTTCGCGGACGGCTTCTTCGCCAGTATCGACTGCTCTTGGAGCCGGCCCACGAGCTACCCGCGCTGGGGCCATCTGAAGATGGAGCTCTTCGGTGAGCGCGGCGCCGTGCGCGTCGACGGCTTCGCCCAGTCGCTGACGGCCTACTCGCGGCACCTGCCCCGCAACCCCAGTTGGTTGGCGTGGGGCGCCGACCCGAACCAGGCGATGATCGAGGAGTTCGTCGCGAGCATCGAGGAAGCGCGCGAACCGGCCGTGACCTGGCGCGACGGGTACGAGGCGCTGCGGGTGGCGCTGGCGTGCTACGCGTCGGCGGACGCCGGCCAGCCGGTGACGCTCGATCGCTAGCGCCGACCGCGAGCCGAGGCGCCTCGGCCCGCTACTTCACCGCCCCTTGCGTGAGGCCGCGGATCAGTTGGCGCGAGAAGACGACGTAGAGCACGATGATCGGCACCATCGCCAGGGTCAAGGACGCCAGCACGGCGTTCCAGTCGTTGACGTACTGGCCCAGGAAGATCTGGGCACCGAGGATGATGGTCTTGCTGCGCTCGCCGGAGGCGAGCACCAGCGGGAACCACAGATCATTCCAGATCGGGATCATGGTGAACACCGCGACCGTCCCCAGCGCCGGCCGGACTAGGGGCAAGATCAGCCGATAGATGCGGTACTCGCTGGCGCCGTCGATCCGGGCGGCGTCCTTGAGGTCGCCCGGCACCTGGCGCATGAACGCCGTCAGGATGAAGACCGCCAGCGGGATCCCTTGGGCCGTGTAGACCAGGATGAGCGACCACAAGGTGTCGGTGAGGCCGAGCGCCACCATCATGCGCAGGATGCTCACCGTCCCGAGGCGGATGGGGATCATGATGCCGATGGCCAGGTAGATGCCCATGAGCGCGTTGCCGCGGAAGCGGTACTCGGAGAGCGCGTGCGCCGCCATCGACGCGAACAGCAGCACCGCCGCCAGCGACACCAAGGTGACGGTCAGGCTGTTCAGGAAGTAGAGGTCGAAGCGCGCACCGGTGAAGACCGTCTGGTAGCCGACCAGACTGAAGGTCTCGGAGTTCGGCAGGGCGTACGGCGAGCCGAAGATGGCGCGCCGTGACTTGAACGAGTTGATCACCACCAGCACGATCGGGAAGACCGCCACGACGGTATAGGCCAGCAGTGCCGCGTGGGTGCCGATGACCTGCGCCCAGTAGCCCAGGCCTCTGCCGGGTCTCCTGGTCGAGGCGCTCACAACTCGATCCGCTGCAGGCGCATCTGGTAGGTGAACAGGTACAGGAGCACGCCGGCGAGGATGATCAGGAACATCACGCCGGCGATGGTGGCCCCCATCGTCGGGTTCGCCGCCTGGAGCTGCACCCCGAAGAAGGTGCGGAAGAAGAAGGTACCGAGGATGTCGGTCGAGTAGTTCGGTCCCGCCGTGGCGCGCTGGGTGGTGTAGATCAGGTCGAAGGCGTTGAAGTTGCCGACGAAGGTCAGCACGCCCACGATGCCCACCGTCGGCAGGATGAGCGGGAACTTGATGCCCCAGAAGACGCGCCAGGCACTCGCGCCATCGACCCGGGCGGCCTCGATGAGCTCGTC
>SLRS01000161.1 GCA_007130855.1 Trueperaceae bacterium
CGACGCCGCGGCGCGGGTTGCGGGCCGCCGGCCGCCGGCCGCCGCGGCGCGCGCTCAGGACGCCTCCAGGCGGTACTCGGCGGCCTCGCCGACGCGCTCGTAGCCGACGCGCAGGTAGAGGTCGTTGGAGGTGCCGTTGGCGAGGTCGGTGTAGAGGTAGCAGACGCGGGCCCCCGCCGCGAGTTCGAGGGCGCTCAGCGCCGCCACGAGCGCCTCGGCGTAGCCGCGGCCGCGCAGCGTCGGCGGGGTGTAGACCGGGCCGATCCGAACCCCGTTGGGGGTGCGGCCGCTGCGCCCCGCCAGGCTGACGGCCCGGCCCCGCTCGTCGTGCCACAGGTAGAGCCGTCGGACCGGGTCGCCCTGGTACGAGTCCCACATCGCGCGCGCATCACCGTCGTGTCGGCCGAGCGCCTCGGCGGCGAAGGCGGCCAGCCAGGGCGTCACCAGCGCGGCATCGGCGGCGACCACCGGCCGTGCCTGGCCAGCCGCCCGCGTCGCCGCGCGCACCGAGCGCAACCGGTAGATGCCTTCGAACATGGCGCGCGGCATTCGCCGACCGGTCCGCTCCTGCCACCAGGCGACGGCGTGGTCGGTGTCGGGGAGCGGTCCCACCATGCCGGGCAGATCGGGGTCGAGCGTCAACAGCCAGGTCAACAGCGCCTCGCGCGCGGCCGGCACGCAGCCGCTGGCCACCAGCAGCGGGTGCGGGGGCGTGCGCAGCAGCAGCGCGGCCAGGTCGCCGTGGACGTCCTCGGCCGCGACCATGATGGCGTCGGGATAGCGCCCCGCCATCACGTGGTCGAGGACGGCGAGCTGCAGGTTGTTGAGCGTCTCGCGCTTGGCCAGGTAGGGGAGCGCCATGCGCCCGAAGGCGGCGCGGCCGGCGGGGGTCGGCTCCGCCATCAGCAGCCGGTAGTTGCCGGCGTTCATGGCAGCGATGCCGCGCTGACGCTCACCACGCTGGGGCTGGTGACGACCGCCACGTGCTCGCGGGTCGTGGCAGCGGCGCCGGCTCGCCAGGCCAGCGCGAGCCGCTCGGTGTCGAACGCCCAGGCGAGCCCGCCGTCGGCCAGCGCCACGATCAGGCCCCCGGAGCCACCCATCGCAGCCACGTCCGCGAGCGCACGCGCCAGCGCCGCGTCCAGCGCCGTGCCCGCCGCGAGCCGCTCGGCCAACGCCTTGGCCGTCACCGCGCGCAAGAACGCCTCGCCCTTGCCCGTGCACGAGATCGCCACGTGCACGTCGGCGTAGGTGCCGGCGCCCGGGATGGGCGCGTCGCCGATGCGTCCCGGCCACTGTCCCAGCACTCCGCCGGTGGAGGTGGCGGCCGCGAGGGCGCCGTGGTGGTCGAGCGCCACGGCGCCGACCGTCGCCGAGCCGGTAGGCGGGCTGCGGCGCGCGCGCCAACGCTCGAGCTGCGCGCGCGCGTAGGGCGTCAGGAGCTCGGCGTTGTCGATGGGCTCGCTCACCAGCGCGTCGGCGCCGGCGCCGGCGATCAGCACGTGCGGGCTGTGCTCCATCACGCGGCGGGCGAGCGCGACGGGCGAGCGTGCGCGCGTGACCACCGCCACGGCGCCGCTGCGGCCATCGCGGCCGTCCATCACGCAGGCGTCGCACTCGACCGTCCCGTCGCGGGTGGGGCTGCTGCCGACGCCGGCGTTGAAGGCGTCGGGGTTCGCCTCCATCGTCGCCACGGCGGCCACGACCGCGTCGAGCGCGTCAGCGCCGTGGTCCAGCAGCAACCAGCCCTCGTCGAGGGCGGCGCGCAGGCCGCGCTCGTAGGCGTCCACGCGGGCATCGTCGATGCGGCCGGCACCGCCGTGCAGGATCAGGGTGGCCATGGGTCCCAGCCTATCGCCCGCCGCAGGGCGGCGCCTCGGTACACTGAGCACGTGCGCCTGGCCCTGTTCTACTTGCTCCTCGTGCTCTCGCAGGGCTTCTTGTCGGCCTTGCTCGCGCCGTTGCCGCCGCCCGACCTGTTCCTGATCGGCGTCCTGACCTTGCTCTACCGCCTGCCCGCCTGGCAGCTGGTGCTGGTCGGTTACGGCTTCGGGTTGCTGCAGGACGTGATCGGTCACGGGGCGCTCGGCGTCCACGCGCTGGGCCTGGCGGCCGCGGCGCTGGTGGCCACCACCGTCCGGGCCCAGCTCTCGCAGCAGGGCTTCTTGGAGCGCTCCCTGGCGGTGCTGGCCGCCGTGGCGGGCAAGTGGGTCGTGGTGCTGGTGCTGCTGGCCTGGCTCTCGGGCGGCTTCACGAACCTGGCCTGGGCGGCGGCGGTGGCCGCGCTCGACATGGCCTTCACGGTCGTGGCCGCGATGGCGCTGCTCCCCTGGGGCTTCGCGTTGCTCGCCCGCACCCGCTTGCTCCAGCGGGAGCTGCTGTGAGGCGCGGCGCGGGCGGCCGAATCGGCGCCGTGGGCGGCCGCCGCAAGGGCGACGAGCCGCGCCGCCGCAAGCCCTTCATCGGCAAGCGCGCCCCCAAGGAGTTCGTCCCGGGTAGCCGCAAACCGGAGGAGGATCCGCAGGCCGGCATCCTGCCGCGGCTGCGGCTCATGCTGGCGCTGACGCTGTCGATCATGGCGATCTTCACCGGGCGGCTGATGTACCTGCAGATCGCCATGGCCGAGGAGTACGCCTACCGCAGCGAGCAGAACTTCACCCAGGAGCGTCGCATCACGCCGCTGCGCGGGCGCATCCTGGCGCGCGACGGGACCGTGCTGGCCGACAATCGGGTGGCCTACGACCTGATGTACTGGGGCGGCGAGATCGACGGCTGGGAGCGCCTCCAGGCGTTCCTCGGCCTCGCGGAGGCGCCGCGCGGGCCGGACTTCTCGCGCCTCGAGGAGCGGCTCAACGGCGCGGTCTTGGCGTGGAACATCCCCGACGTGCTGGTGCCGGCGGTGGAGGAACGCATCGCCGGGCAGGCCAACCTCTACCTGCGCGAGCGCATCGAGCGCACCTACCCGACCAACCTCGCGGCGCAGGTGATCGGCTACACCTCGCAGGCCGACCCCGATCGCAACCCCGGCTACGGCGTCGACGACCTGGCAGGGGTGATGGGGGTCGAGGCGACCTGGGAGGAGTGGCTCTACGGCGAGGCCGGGATGCGGCTGGTGCACGTCGACCCGCGCGGCCTGCCGCTGCGCGCGACCGTGCTCGAGCCGGCCACGCCGGGCGAGGACGTGGTGCTCACGCTCGACCCGACCCTGCAGCGGCTGAGCGAGGACGTCCTGGCGGGCGCGCTGCGCTACGTCAACGAGGACCGGCAACGCCTCGGCAGGCCGCCCGAGACGGTCTTGCACGGCGCGCTGGTGGTGTTCGACCCGCGCACGGGCGAGATCCTGGCGATGGCGTCGTCGCCGACGTTCGACCAGAACGTGTTCGCCAAGCGCCCGATCGATCCCGAGGCGGTGGGACGCTACCTCACCGACCGCACCCACAAGCCACTGCAGAACCGTGCCGTGGAGGCGTACGCGCCCGCCTCGACCTTCAAGCTGGTGACCTCCATGGCGCTGCTCGACGGCGGCTGGATCTCGCCTGCCTCGCGCTTCGCCTGCACGGCGGGCTTCCGCCTCGGCGGCATCACCTTCCGCAACTGGGCCACCTTCGACAAGGGCATGTACGACGTGCGCCACGCCATCGCCGACTCCTGCAACACCTTCTTCTGGCACGCCGTCGCCTCCACCCCCAACGCCACGCGCGGCTGGGGGCCGTTCATCGAGCAGGAGGTGGCGCTGGCGCGGGCGCTCGGCTTCGGCACGGCACTCGGCGTGGGCGTACAGGAGGAGAAGGCGGGCCGGATCCCCGACGACGCCTGGGTGCGCGCGCAGCCGCAGTACGAGCACGGCTGGCTGCCGGGCTTCACCATGAACACCGTGATCGGGCAGGGCGACGTGTTGGCCACGCCGGTGCAGGTCGCGCAGCTGATCCAGACCATCGCGATGAGCGGCCAGCAGGTCGGCCTGCATCTGGTGCGCCAGGTCGGTGACGCACCCCGCGAGGCGTCGATCAACCAGATCGAGGGACGCCACTGGCGGGTCCTCCAGGAGGGCATGCGCATGATGTTCACCGACTACCCCTCGCGCAACGTGTTGGGACCGGGCGTGTTCCCGGTGGCGGTCGCCGGCAAGACCGGCACGGCCCAAACGCCCCGCGGCGACGCCTACACGCACGCGTGGTTCATGGGCTACGCGCCGCTGGACGCCCCCGAGGTGGGGTTGGCACTGTTCGTCGAGCACGGCGGCTCGAGTTCGCGCGTGGCCGTGCCGTTGGCACGCGACTTCTTCGCCGGCTACTACGGCGGCGAGACCGTGCGGGCGGGTCCGTGAAAGCGCGCGGCACCCGCGGCGGCATCCTCTTGTCGCTCGGTTCCGAGGACACCCTGGAGGTGCTCGCAGACGCGCTGCGGGAGCAGGCCGAGCTGCTCGCCGGCACCGTGATCGTCGAGGTGGCCGAGAAGGTCCCCTTCGAGCACGTGGCCCTCGTCGCCGCCAAGGTCGAGGAGGCGGGCGGCGTCGTGAAGGACGTGCGGCCGCCGAGTTCCGTGATGCAGGCGCGCGCCGAGACCGTGATCGTGGCGCGCACCGTGCGCTCGGGCGGGCGGGTGGTCTCCGGCGGCTCGCTGGTGGTGCTGGGCGACGTGAACGCCGGCGCCGAGCTGGTGGCCGACGGCGACGTGATCGTGACCGGCCTGCTGCGGGGGATGGCGCACGCGGGCGCGAGCGGCAACGAGAAGGCGTTGATCTACGCCGAGCGCATCCTGGCCTCGCAGCTCCGCATCGCGGGGGCCTTGGCGCAGGGCGATCCGAGCGCGGCGGACGGCTCCGGCCCGCGGCACGAGGTGGCACTCCTCGTGGACGGCGCCATCGTGGTGCGCCCCTGGACTTCCGGGGCGGGAGGCTGAGGTGGCAGGCCCCGCTCGCGACGAGCGCGTTCGCGAGCAGGTCCTGACGGGCTGGCTGCTGACGCCCGCGGGTCGCCTGCGCGCGGGGCGGCTCCGCTTCGCGGCGCGCGTGCTGGCGCTCGAGTTCGACGCGTCGCTGGAACGGGGCGCCGAGCCGCTGCCGCTGATCGCGCCCGGGTTCGTCGATCAGCACGTGCACGGCGGCGGCGGCGGCGACACGATGGACGGCGTGGAGGGCGTGCGCGCGCTGGCCCGGCATCACCTGCGCTTCGGCACCACCGCGCTGCTTCCCACCACCCTGACGGCGCCCTGGGACGACGTGCTCGCGGGGCTGCGCGCGGTCGCCGCGGTCGCCGCCGCGCCCGCCGCCGAGGAGGCCGCCGTGCTCGGCGCGCACCTGGAGGGGCCGTTCGTCAGTCCACAGCGGCTCGGCGCCCAACCCCCGTTCGCGCTGGCGGCCGAGGCGGCGCGCGTGCGCGAGGTGCTGGCGCTGGGCGTCGTGCGGCTGGCGACCGTGGCGCCCGAGGTGGCCGGTGTGATGGCCTCGGTGCCCGTCTGGGCCGAGGCCGGCGTGCGCCTGAACGTGGGCCACACCCGCGCCGACGCCCCCTTGGTGGAGGCCTTCCTGGCGGCGGTGCGCGCCGCCGGTGGACGCGCGGGCGGCACCCACGTGTTCAATGCGATGGGTGGCCTCGAGGGCCGGGCGCCGGGTCCGGTGGGCGCACTGCTCGGCGACGCCGACGCCGCCATCGAGCTGATCTGCGACGGCCATCACGTGGCCGCCGCGGCCGTGCGGACCGCCTGGCGCGCGGCGCGCGAGCGGTTGGTGCTGGTGACGGATGCGATCCGCGCCAGCGGCCTGTCGGCGGGCACCACGGCGCTCGGCGGCCAGCGCGTGACGATCGAAGGCGGCGCCGCCCGCCTCGCCGACGGCACCCTGGCGGGCAGCGTGTTGACGATGGACGCCGCCGTGCGCGGCGCGGTGGCCTGCGGCGTGCCGCTCGAGGCCGCGCTGCATGCCGCCAGCGCTGCCCCGGCCGCATACCTCGGTCTCGACGACCGGGGCCTGCTCGCGCCCGGTGCCAGGGCCGACCTGGTGGTGCTGGAGAGCGACCTGCGCGTGCGCGCGGTGTATCTCGGGGGTCGCGAGCGCTGAGCGAGCGCTGAGCGCTCGCGCGCTCGCCCGCGCGTTCAGTCGAGCAGCGCCCGTCGGCGCGCCATGCGCCACGCCCCCGCCACGGGCGGTCCCG
>SLRS01000179.1 GCA_007130855.1 Trueperaceae bacterium
AGCGCCTTGGCGTTCGACCGGCGCGTGCCGGCCACGCAATCGCAGGTCGACGCCCTGCGGCGAGACGGTCACGAGGTGCGGGCCGAGCCGCTCGACGCCGAGGTCGCGCGGCTGTTCGAGCAGCAGACCGGCCACACGGCCCCCGAACTGGGCCTCGACGTCACCTTCGGCGTCTCGGGGCTCTTGTACTTCTCGAACATGCTGATGTTCGACGACACCACCTTCACGCTCTGGGCGCAACTCACCGGCGAGGGCGCCGTCGGCGACCTGGCGGGTGACCGCCTGGTCCGTTACCCGGCCCAGCTCGTCGGCTTCGCCGAGGCGCGGCTGGCCGAACCCGACGCGCTCGTCTTGAGTCGCGACACCGGCTTCAACCGTACCTACGGCCGCAACCCCTACGTCGGTTACGACGACATCGGCTCGCCCGCCTTCTTGTTCCAGGGTCCCAGCGACGGCCGCTTGCAGGCCAAGGAGCGCGTGATCACCGTCGACGGTGCCGAGCCCGTCGCCTACCCGTTCGACCACCTGCGCGAGCAGGCCGTGGTGCACGACGTGATCGCCGGCGAGCCGGTGGTGGCGTTGTGGGCGCCCGGCACCGCCACCGCCCTCGGCGCCGCCGACATCGCCACGGCCGCCGACGTCGGCGCGGTCGGCCTGTTCCACGCCACGGTCGAGGGCCAGACGCTGCGCTTCGACGCGCACGAGGACGGCTTCGTCGACGACGCCACCGGCAGTGTCTGGGACGTCACCGGCCGGGCGCACTCGGGGCCGCTGGAAGGGACCGTGCTGGAGGCCGTGGCGCACGACAACACGCTGTGGTTCGCCTGGGCGGCCTTCCGGCCCGAGACCGAGGTCCGCCGCCCGGGCGCGGCCGAGGGGAACTGACGTGCGCCGCCTCGTCGCGAGCGCCGCGCTGCTGCTGACGCTGGCGCTGCTCGGCGGCGCCGGCGCCCAGCAGCCCGGCCAGCCGTTTCCCGCCATCGAGCTGCGTGACCAGCACGGTGAGCTGGTCACGAACGACGACCTGCTGGGCCAGCGCTGGCTGCTGAACGTCTGGGCCTCCTGGTGCCCGCCCTGCCGGGCCGAGCTGCCGCTGCTCGCGCGCGCCGCCGACGAGCTCGCCGACGAGGGCGTCGGCCTGCTGCTCCTGAATGCGGGCGAGAGCGCCTCGGTAACTACGGGCTTCCTCGACGCCGAAAGGCTCGCCTTGCGCACGATGGTCGACCCAGACCAGCGCGAGCCCGGCCTGGAGAGCACCAACGACACGCTCCGGCGACTCCGCACCGGCGGCCTCCCCACCACCTACTTCGTGGACGCCGACGGCACGCTGCTCGCGACCTTCATCGGCGAGCTCACGCCCGACGCGCTCGCGGAGCGCATCGGCAGCGTGTTCGGGATCGCCTGGTCGCCATGACGGCTCGGGCGCCGAGCCCCGCTCGGGCGCTCCAGCGCTTCGGCCACGGCGCGGCGTTCATGCTCGGCATGTCGCTGGTGTTCGTGTCGCTCGGCTTCGGCGCGGGCCTGGTGGGCGAGCTGTTCTTCGTCTACGACCGGGCCCTCTCGGTCGGTGCGGGCGTGCTGCTGGTCGCGTTCGGGCTGGTCTTGGCCGGCGTCATCCGGATCCCCTTCCTGCAGCGCGAGGCGCGCTTCCGGGTGACGCGCCACCCCGGCGGTTACGCCGGCTCGGCGCTGGTGGGGCTGGCCTTCGGCGTCGGCTGGACGCCGTGCGTGGGCCCGGTGCTGGCGGGCGTGCTGGCGCTCGCCTCCATCGGAGGCGATGCCGGACGCGGTGCGCTGCTGCTCGGCGCCTACGCCGTCGGCTTCGCGCTGCCCTTCTTGCTCATCGCCCTCTTCGTGCCCACCACCTCGCTCGCGAGCCGCTTCGGCGACCGCGCCGAACGCGTGGCGGGCTGGCTGCTGGTCGCGGTGGGGGCGCTCTTGCTCTCGGGCCAGCTCGAGCGCATCGCCCCGTTCCTGGCCTCGCTCGGGAGCCTCGAGGGCGTGCTGGTGGGCGCCACCCCGGGGCTGCTGGTATCGGCCGCGGCCGGCACCCTGTCGTTCCTGTCGCCCTGCGTGCTGCCCTTGGTGCCGGCCTACCTGGCCTTCCTCACCGGCGTCACCGGCGCCGACCGCGGGTAGGCTGAGCGCACGACGACGGGACCCCCGGAGGATTGCATGGCCTGGATCGAGACCGTCCCCCCCGCAGCCGCCGAGGGCGAGCTGGCCGAACTCTACCGAGCCATCGGCGGCGCCCGCGGCGGCGTCGCCGACGTCCACCAGGTGCAGTCGCTCAATGCGCGCGCCATGGCGGCGCACCTGGCGCTCTACCAGGCGATCGTGTTCCAACGCTCGAGCCTCGCGCGCGCCGAGCGAGAACGCATCGGCGTGGTGGTCTCGGCCACCAACGGCAGCGCCTATTGCGTGGCGCATCACGGTCAGGCGCTGCGGAACCTGGGCGAGGATCCCGCCATCGCCGAGGCGCTGGAGCGAGGCGAGGTGGACAGCGCCCCCGTCACCGACGCCGAGCGCGCGCTGCTGACCTGGGCCGCGCGCGCCACGAGGCAGCCGGCCGGCGCCACCGAGGCCGACCTGGCTCGGCTCCGCGCCGCCGGGTACGACGATCGTGCCCTGCTCGACGCCGCGCTCACGGTCGGCTACTTCAACTTCGTCAACCGGCTGGTGCTGCTGCTCGGCGTGGAGCTCGAGGCCGGCTTCGAGGCGACCTGCGCGCCGGAGATGGCGGGCGCCTGACGCTCCGACCGCCGCAAGGGTGCCGCAACCGCTAGGCTGGAGCCCATGAGCGCGCACGCTGCAGTGGCCCGCGCCGAGTTGGTGATCGGTCGCCGCGCCGACGCGACCCGCCTGCCGGTGGTGCTGGCGCTGCCGCTCGCGGGCGGCACGCTGGTGCTGGCCACGCGCGCGGAGTGGCCGGTGAGCAAGGACCTCTACTGCGCCGAACTGACGGAGTGGCCTGAGGACGCCGAGGTGATCGAACGCGTACCGGTGGCGAGCTGCCGGCGCGTGGGCGCCTCGGTGCAGCTGGTGCTGGAGCGCAACCAGCGGCGCCGCTCGCTGTTCGTGTGGACCAGCAAAGGGGGCCGGCCACTGATCTTCTGGCGCAGCGAGCGCTCGATGAAGGCCACCCGCCCCGGCATCCGCACCCCCACCGCCCGCGGCCTGGACGGCCCCTTGACGTTGGTGGTCGACGTGCGTGAACGCTACGGTTGGCGCTTCGCCGGCCTCCCGGTCACGCTCGAGCGCCGGCGCCTGCCGGTGGGCGACTACGGCGTGTTCGAGGGCGAGCGCTTGGTGGCGGTGGTGGAGCGAAAGCGGCTCGAGGAGTTCGCCGGCGCCGCGGTGCAGGGGCAACTGCAGTTGCTGATGGCCGAGCTCGCCACCATGCCGCGCGCGGCGGTCGTGATCGAGGGGCGGCTGTCGCAACTGGTGAAAGGCGACCTGCGCACCCGCCCCGGTTGGCTCCTCAACCTGGTGGCGGCGCTGCAGGCCGCCTACCCGAACGTGCCGCTGCTGTTCGCCGAGACCGGTCCACTCGCCGCCGACCTCGCCTACCGCTGGCTCTCGGCCTCGCTGCGCCTGGCGCGCGCGCAGGGCGCCGGCGAGACCGTTCCCGACACGCTGGCCGAGGCGCTGGGGCCCAGCTACGGGGTGGGTGCACCGGAGGCGGCAGCGAGCGACGCCGCAGCTGCCCTGCGCGAGGCGCCGTTGTTCGCCGCCACGCAGCACGTCGAGGTCGCCCAGGACTCCGCCTCGCTCGACCGCGCCGGCCGCCAGCGCGACGCCCTCACGCGGGCCCGCGACGGCGCCACGCTGACGCTCAAGGAGCACGCCGAACGCCACGGCGTCACCGCAGCCACCGCCTCGCTCGACCTGCGCGACCTGGAGCGCCGCGGCCTCCTCGAAGCGCACGGTCAGCGCCGCTCGCTGCGCTTCACGGCCACCGCCTGACGCTGAGGCGCGCGCCGCGCCGAGCGCGTTCACACCAGGACGACCGTCAGACCCGGAGCGTGCTCGAAGTCGCGACCCTGCGCCACGAGGGGGATTCGCAGCGCCATGGCGGTGGCCGCGATCCAGGTGTCGTTCACACCCGACCGGCGCCCGGCCGCAACGCGACGCGGAGCTCGGCCCACGCCTCGGCAACCTCCTGCGCGACGGGGATGACGTCGAATCCCGAGACCTACGCAAGCGTCTTGAGCCGCCTGGCGCGCGCCTCGAGATCGCCTGCTGCCCGGACGCCAGCGCGGAGTTCTGCAACCGTGATCATCGAGACCGCGAACTCCGCTACCGCTGGAACCAGGGGCTCTCCTCGGCGATCGCCCACAGCGAACCGCGAAAACCCGCTGTGTCGCCGCTGCGGTCGAGCTGCACGAGCGCCGCTTCGGCCGCCGCCTCGCGGCCGCCGTACAGCAGGCTCAGCGCCAGCTGCGCCAGCGCGCAGGCGTGCGACTCGGGCCGGGCGCCCTCGTCCATCAGCAGCACCCGTTCGAGCGCCCAGACCACCTCGCGCTGGTACACCTCGGCGAAGTCGAGGTTCGCGACCACCACGGCGTCGGGCTCGAGCGCGAACACCACCGTCGGGGCCGGCGACTCGGCGAAGCTGCAGAACTCGTAAGCGTAGCGCATGTCGGCCGTCACCAGCTGACGCCGGCCGTCGCCCGCCAGGTCGACGACGCTGGCGCCGGCGTGGCTCGTGAACAGTTCCGTCAGCACCATCACGCCGGCCTCGTCGAGCGCCAGCAACGTGTACGTGAAGCAGCAGTGGGCGCCGCCGGAGTAGGCCTCGAGCAGCAGGTTGGGGCCACCGTCGCCGTTGAGGTCGTCGCCCGGCGCCACCGCCACGAGGTCGCTGCGCCAGCCGGGCTCGACCTCCTGCTCCACCACGCTCACCCAGGCGTCACGCGTCTCGAACGCGACGCCACCGTCGGACCCGACCAGCCGCAGCACCGCCTCACCGAACCAGCCCTCTGCGGGCGGCCCCCAGGTCTCCACCCGCCAGCCGGCCACCACCACCGCCTCCAGCAGCACCAGTTCCTGCTCAGGCTCGACCGTCGACAGCGGTGGCGACGCCGCAACCGCGCCCGCCCAGAGCAGCACGAGCACGACCGCCGCCAGCAGCGCCCGCACGATCACGCCCCGTACGGGATCCACACGTTCTTCACCTGCACGGCCCGGCGCAAGAAGGCGGCGCCCTCGCCCTGGGCCGGATCGAACCAGTCGCGGCGCAGCCCATGGTTCACCCAGGTGGCCTTGAGGTTGCCGGCCGCGCGCCGTTCGACCTCGGCCGAGCCGCCGGCGCTGCCCACGTACCAGTGGCAGGCCACCTCGTCGTGATCGGCGATCACCTGCGCCAGCGCGTCGCGCTCGCCGGTGATCAGGTTCAGCGCGCCGGCGGGTACGTCGGAGGCCTCGACCAGGTGCACCAAGTCGGTGGCGGCCAGCGGCCAGCGCGGTGAGGGGGTGGCGACCACCCGGTTGCCCATCGCCAGCAGCGGCGCCACGAGCGACACGAATGCCAACAGCGGCGCCTCGTCGGGCGCGCTCACGCCCACCACGCCCCAGGGCTCGTGCAGCGCCAGTGCCACCGCGCGCATCGGCACGTCGTGCACGGCGCCGTCGAACTTGTCGGCGTAGCCGGCGTAGCTGAACAGGCGCTCGACGCTCAGGTCCACCTCGCGCCTGGCGCTCGCCTCGTCGGCGCCGGTGAGGTCGCGCAGGCGCCGGACGAAGCGCGCGCCGTCGGCGTCGAGGTTCTCGGCCAGGAAGTAGAGCACCTGCGCACGGCCGTGACCGCTGGCCCGCGACCAGGCCGTGGCCTTGCGCGCGGCCTCGACGGCGTCGCGCACGTCCTTGCGGCTGCCCCAGCCGGCCTCGCCCAGGTGGCGGCCATCGGCGCCGCGCACCGCATAGCTGGTGCCGCCGTCGGGCCGCACCTGCTTGCCACCCAGGTACAGCTTGGGGGTGCGGTCCACGGGCCGTGGGCGGGTCTCGGCCGCGCGATCGGCGGCGTCGTCGCCCTCACCGGCGGCACCGGCGGCGCCGGAGGCACCAGCGGCGCCGGAGGCGCCGGCGGCGCCGAGTTCGGCCGG
>SLRS01000270.1 GCA_007130855.1 Trueperaceae bacterium
GCCCTGCTCGGACCGAACGGCGCGGGCAAGACCACGGTGGTGCGCATGCTGTGCGGCATCATCGCGCCCGACGCGGGCAGACTGCGCTTCGACCTCGGCAGCGGCCCGCGGGGCGCGGCCGGTAGGCGCGGCGTCGTCACAACCGTAGCCGCGGTGTGACGGGCAAGGAGCCGCCCTCGCCCGCGGCACCCATCGAGACGCCTGGCATCCTGGCATCGGGAGGTGACGCCCGCCGTCGTGGCTGCGTCGTTCGCCACTCGACCCGACGGGGCACATCGTCGCATCGCTCGCTCGAGGAGGTCGAGGATGCCTCGGGTTGTCCGGGTGTTCAGTGGGGGCCATATTGGACGACGTATATATGGTCGTATATACTCCTGCTGAGGGGGGTCGACGCATGCGTAGCTCGAAGGTCTTCACGAGCGGGAACAGCCAGGCGGTTCGGATTCCGAAGGAGTACCAGGTCGAGGACGACGAGCTCTTCATCCAGCGGATCGGTAGGACCCTGATCCTGTTCCCGAAGAGCAATCCCTGGGAGAGCTTCATCGAGAGCTTGGACGAGTTCACCGAGGACTTCATGCGTGAAGGTCGGAACCAACCAGGCCAGCAACGGCGGACAGGGTCGTAGTGTATCTCCTGGACACGGACACGTGCATCTACGTCATCAACCGCAAGCCGGCGCCGTTCCTCGATGCGATCAGCCGAATGGAGCCTCACCAGGTCAAGCTCTCGGCGGTGTCGCTGGCCGAGCTCGAGTACGGTGCATCGAAGAGCACGAGGCGGGACCAGAACCGGACCGCCCTCTTGCGGTTCGCAGCCGCCTTCGACATCGTCCCGTTCGACGACAGGGATGCAGAGGTGTACGGGCTGATCCGGGCCAGGCTCGAGCGGAGCGGTCACACCATTGGCCCCTACGACACGCAGATCGCCGCCCAGGCGATCGCGAGGGGCCTCGTCCTCGTGACCAACAACGTCGACGAGTTCCAGCGCGTTGCTGCACTGAGGATCGAGAACTGGGCCCGTTGAGCGTGCGGGCGTGACCGTCGAAGTGGCCTGCGGAGCGAGCGAGTCGATTCGCCGCGGCGCCGCGTGCTGACCGGCGCCAGGCTACGAGTGGAACCAGACGCCGCGATCACCCTCGCCGCTCAGCTTCAGCATCGTGCGGGCCGCTTGGCCCTGGGCATCGCCCAGGAGACGGGCGATCCTCGATGAGGCGTCCGGGAGTGCACTCGGCCGCACCTCGGTGGGGCCGCACAGGAGCGAGCGGCCCACGAGGTCCTGGAACCGCCGAACGGAGGATCGGATGCTCGGCGCTCGAACCGGCCACGTCACCGTCGCTGGTAGCCCCATGTACTACAACCGGTTCGGCCGTGGCGCCGACCACTTGGTGTTGATCCCAGGGCTCGGCGATGGCCTCCGTACGGTCAAGGGCATGGCGCCGATGATGGCATGGATGTTTCGCGCCTATGCCCGCGACTACCAGGTCTGGGTCTTCAGCCGCAGGGACGTCTTGGAACCGGGGACCACCACGCGGGACATGGCCAGGGACCTGACCGACGCCATGGATCAGCTCGGCATCGCCACGGCCCGCGTCATGGGCGTCTCCCAGGGCGGGATGATCGCGCAGTGGCTGGCCATCGATGTGCCGGAGCGGGTCGACAGGCTCACCATCGCCGTGTCGTTGGCGACCCAGAACGAGACCGTCCAGGCCGTGATTCGGAACTGGATCCGGTTGGCCGAGGAAGACCGCTTCGGTGACATGGCTGTCGACACCATGCTCAGGACCTACACCGAGAAGGGTCTGCGGCGCTGGAAGCCGTTCATGTGGCTGGTCAGGATGACGGGCAGGCCGCAGTCGAAGGAACGCTTCCTGGTTCAGGCTCGGTCCTGCATCACCCACGATGCGCTCCCCGAGCTGGGGAGGGTCCGGTGTCCGACCTTGATCATCGGCGGCGCTCGAGACCAGATCGTTGGCGGGACCGAGACGCAGGAGGTCATGGCGGCTGCGATCCCGGGCAGCAGGCTCCACGTCTACCCCGAGTACGGCCACGCCGCGTACGAGGAGGCAAAGGACTTCAACGAGGTCGTTCTGGAGTTCTTCCGGGATCACACACCGGCGCGGGCCTGACGCTGACGGCCTGAACACGGGTGCTCTCAGTGCTCGCCGACGATGCGATCGCGGATTGCCGCAGCGCTGGGCGCGATGCGCAAGCGCGCGTATGCTCGTCGCACCCCCACGGAGGTCGCCCGATGACCAGCACCGTTCATCCGAGCCCGAGTCCACGGCCGCGCGGCGCCGGTGCCGGCGCCTACGACGAGGTCGAGCTGGTCGTGTGGAGCGGAACGGGAAACAGCCGGAGGGTGGCTGAGTGGGTTGCTGCGGCGGCGCGAACCGGTGGAGCGGCGACCGTGGTGCGATCGGCGCCGCGGATGGAGCAGGCGACCGACGCACCCGCGCGCGCACTCGACGGCGCCGATGGCAAGGACGAGGGACCACCCGCGCGCCGGCTGCTGGGGCTGGTGGGTCCGACGCATGGCTTCACCGCGCCCTGGCCGGTGGTGCGGGCCGCGGCGACGACGCCCCGGGTCTGGGGCGTCGATGCCTTCGTGCTGATGACGCGAGGCGCCATGCGAGCAGGCCGCTGGACGCTGCCGGGGTTCGAGGGAACGGCGGCGCTGCTACCGGCGGCGCTGCTCGCGCTGCGTGGCGCGCGGGTGCGTGGGATGGGCGCCATCGACATGCCGCAGAACTGGACGCTGGTGATCCCGGCGGCGGCGCCGGCAGCCGTGGCGGCAATCGTGGCACGCGGCGAGGCGCAGACCGACGCGTTCGCCGCTCGGATCCTGGGTGGTGAACGGGCCTTCGGCGGGTGGGTGCAGGCGGCTGTCGGCGCGATGATGCTGCCGCTGTCGCTGGCCTATCTGCTGATCGCCCGCTTGGTGTTGGCGAAGGCGTTCTACGCGGACGAGCGCTGCACGTCGTGCGGTGCCTGCGTGGCGGGGTGTCCACACGGTGCGATCCGCTTGCTGGGCCCGGCGCGGCGCCCGTACTGGACCTTCGCGTGCCACAACTGCATGCGCTGCATGGCGCGCTGCCCGAAAGAGGCGATCCAGGGCGCGCAGGGGTGGCTGCTGTTCTATGCATACTTGGCTGGGTTGCCGGTGACGGCGGCAGTCATGGAAGGAATCGGGGTATCCGCCGGCTGGCCCTCGGTCGCGGGCCGGCTGTTGGTCGGTTTCGGCTGGATCGTGGTGACGGTGTGGATGGCGTACGGACTGCTCTGGTTGGGGCTGGGGACGCCGGGGTTGCGGTGGCTGTTGGAGCGGGCGACGCTGACGCGGTGGTACCGGCGGTACCGGGGGCCTGGGCGGATGGAGCAGTGAAAGCGCAGCCAACGGGCAGCATCACCATCCGACCGCTGGCCGAGGGCGAGGGACGTGCGCTGGCTGAGGTCATGCGCCGAAGCTTCGGGGGGTTGGGCACCGGCATCTTCAGCCGCGGCCATGCGGCTTTCGTCGCCGAAGCCGACGGGCGCATGGTCGGTGGGGTGACGTTGACGTCGTTTCGTATCGACGCCTCGCGCCGCGGCGGGATGGTCAAGTGGCTCTTCACGCTGCCCGATGCACGCGGTCAGGGGGTGGCGGCTGCGCTCCTCGACCGCGGTCTGGCGTGGTTCGACGAAGCGGGCGTGACGGACGCCTTCACCTGCATCGAAGCGCTGAATGCCCCGTCCCGCAACCGCTTCGCGCACCGCGGCTTCGAGCCGCTGGGGTTCGTCGAGCAGGTTCGCCGTTATGGCGCCCGGCTGCCGCTGGTGTGGTGGCACACCAATCACGTCATCGACGCCGGTGACCTCCTGTGGGTACAGCGCCGTGACGGCGCGGCGGCCGACCCTACGGCCCTCGGAGCAGAAGCGCCCGATGGCGTCGAGCGCTCCTGGGGTCTCGGGGGCCTCGTCGCGACGCTGGCGCTGCACGCCGCGTTCGTCGCGCTCATGTTCGCTCGCCTCGGTGCCGGGTTCGATCTCACCCTGATCGGACGCTACACACTGGCGATCGTCGCCGTGATCGGCGTGCGCACCGCAGCGATGTGGCTCGTGGGTGCTGCTGCTGGCGTGCGGCTGCAGTACCGCCCGTGGGAGACCGGGTTCGTGTTGGTTGGCGCCATCACGTTGCTGTTCGGGCGGATCGTGCTCTTGGCTCCCGGTAGCGTGGTGCCGCGGCAGCGGACGTGGTCGACCCGGGCGCTCGCGCCGGTCTTGGCCCGGATGGGCTTCGCGGGCGCGGCTGCGGTGCTGGCCCTCGGCGGCCTGGCCGTGTGGGCGCTCTCGGCGGGAGTGGCGACGGGCGTCGCATCACCGGCCTTGCTCTATGCCCGCATCGTGGCGTTGTTCGACGTGTTGCTGCCGTTCTTCCCCTTGACTGCCTTCTCCGGGATGCGCATGCTCCAGGCGTCGCGCGCAGGCTGGGCGTTGATGGCGGCGGCGACGGTCGCGCTCTGGGCCTCGGCGTGGCTGTGATCCCTGGACCCCAGTCGCTTAAAAATGTGATATCGTATTGATTGCAGGAGAGCGCGGGCTTGCTCGGGAGCGGTCATGACAGCTGCTGTCTCGTCCTTCGCGCTCGACATGTCGGTCCCACCAGGCCTCATGCCGGTCCCACCAGGCCTCGATCAGCGCACCCTCGTGCCCGAACGCCGCCGTAGCGCGGTTGCCGGCCGAGCCCCCACGGCCACGAAGGGCTCGGTTGCCAGCGATGGTGCCGGGCCGCGGGAGGAGGATCCATGATCGGTCGCACTGGAGTCCTGCTCGCCGCCCTCGCGATCGCCGCATTCGCTGTGGCGCACGGCAACCCCGTCGGGGTATGGCGAGGCACGCTCGGCCCCGATGTCGTCGATCTCGAGATCCGCGTCACCATCGCCGCCGACGAAACCGGCGTCGGCCTGACCGGCACGATCGACGTTCCCGCCCAGGGCATCATCGACTACGCCCTCGTGAACGTCGTCCAGGAAGGCACCGATGTGTCGTTCGCGATCCCCGGCATCGCCGGCGACCCGACCTTCGACGGCGTGATCGACGGCGACCGCATCCGGGGTAGCTTCGCCCAGGCCGGCCTGCTGCTGACCTTCGTGCTCGAGCGAGACTTTGATCCCGCCGTGCTCCGCCCCCAGGAGCCGCGGCCGCCCATTCCCTACACCGAGGAGGAGTTGGTCTTGGAGAGTGGCGACGTGCGGTTGGCAGGCACGCTCACGCTTCCGGTCGGCGAGGGGCGGGTGCCGGCGCTGCTGTTGATCTCCGGGAGCGGCCCCCAGGATCGCAACCAGGAGGTGTTCGGCCACAAGCCCTTCCTCGTGCTCGCCGACCACCTCACGCGCGCCGGTTACGCCGTGCTCCGCGTCGACGACCGCGGGGTTGGCGGCAGCACCGGCAGCGACGCGCAGGCCAGCTACGCAGACCTGGTCGGGGACGTCCTCGCGGCAGTCGCGCTGCTGCGCGCCCACCCACGCATCGATCCTGCACACGTCGGCCTGCTCGGGCACAGCCAGGGTGGCCGGTTGGCGCCAGAGGTGGCGCTGGCAGCGGCCGGCGACGTCGCCTTTGCCGTCCTGCTCGCCGGTCCTGCGGTCGACGGCTTCAGCGTGCTGATCGCGCAGAACGAACGGACCATCGGGTTGCGCATGCGCACCGCTGACGGCGCGTATGGCCTCATCGAGACGACCATCGCCCCTGTGGTCCTGGAGACGATCGTGCAGTGGCTCGAGGCGCGTTTCCCGGTGCGCTGAGCGCCGGCGACGCACGGTCCGTGCGGCGCTCGGCGGTGGTCCCGACGCCGCGCTGACCGTCTCCTCCTGCCAGCCGCTCTGCTCCGTCCTGGTCGGTGCCCATCTGCCATGGCCGGCAGGCGCGGTTCGCTCGTGACGAGGCGGCGAAGCAACCGTTGCACGCCAACACGTAAGGCCGTACGTTGGACGCATGGTTCCGCCCGTCGAGGCCATCCGCCAAGCCGCGGCCGACACGTTGGTGCGGCGTGGTGTCGTGCGGGCCGGTGTCTTCGGATCGGTCGCGCGTGGCGAAGCAACAGCGGATAGCGATGTCGA
>SLRS01000214.1 GCA_007130855.1 Trueperaceae bacterium
ACTTCTGGCTCCCCGACGCGCACGGTCACGCGCTGGCGCCGGTGAGCGCGCTGCTGTCGGGGCTGGTGGTAACAGCCGGCTTCTACCTGCTCGTACGCGTCTGGTTCGACATGTTCGGGAGCGTGCTGCAGCCGGCGCTCGGGACGGCGATTGGGGTGCTGGCGCTGCTCGGGATCGTCTGGGCTTCACTCCACGCCCTCGGCGCGGCGCGCCTCAAGCGGCTGCTGGCCTACTCGACGGTGGCGCAGCTCGGCCTGATGCTGCTGCTGTTCCCGCTGGTGATGGCCGCTGGCCCCCCCACCAGCGGCGCCGCGGCGAGCGCGCTGCCTGGTTGGGGCGGGGGCGTCGCGCTGGCTCTGTCGCACGGTCTCGCCAAGGCGTCGCTGTTCCTCGCGGCCGGCGCCTTCATCCGGGCGGCGGGAGACGACGTGCTCGTCGAGCTCGCGGGCACTGCGCGCCACTTGCCGCTGACCGCGCTCGCCTTCGCGCTCGGGGCGTGGACCCTGCTCGGTCTACCCCCGAGCGGTGGTTACCTGGCCAAGACGCTGTTCGAGGAGGCCGCCGCGCGCGGGACCAGCGCCTGGGGCTGGGTCGTGCAGGGCACTACCCTGCTCAGCGCCCTGTACCTCGCAGTGGCGCTGCGGGCCCTGCTCGAGCGGCCGCGCGTCGGCCGACGCTTCCGCGGCGTGTCGCCGTGGATGCAACTCGCGCCGCTCGTGCTGGCCGGGCTCGGCGCGAGCCTCGGGCTGCTGCCGCTGGTGGCGGCCGGGAGCGCGCCGTGACGCGGCCGCTCGCGACCGCGGCGACGTATGCGGTGCGTCTGGTGGTCTTCGGTGCCCTCTGGTGGGTCGTGTCGGAGGGGGAGACGCCCTTCGGCGCCGTGCCTGGGCTGGTGATCGCCGTCGCGGCCGGCGCCAGCCTCCGCCTCGTGCCGCCACGCAGCAATCGCGTGCGTTGGGGCGGCGCCTTGCGCTTCGTGCCCTTCTTCCTCGGCCAGGCGATCGCGGGCGGCCTCGACGTCGCGCGGCGCGCCTGGCTGCCTCGGCTCCCGATCGACCCTGGCATCGTCACGGTGCCCTTGCTGCTGCGCAGTGAGCACGCCCGCGTGGCGCTGGCCTGGGCCGTGAGCCTGTTGCCGGGCACGGCGAGCGCCGGGCTGCGTGACGACGGCTTGACGGTCCACGCCCTCGACCGGAGGCTGCCGTTGCGCGAGCGGCTGCTCGAACTCGAGCGCCGCCTGGCCGACGCCTTCGTCGAGGAGCAGTGAAGGGAACGGCAGGCGCAACACGAGCTGGTACCTGGTCGGGCCGGCACGTCGACGGCGCGGGAGCTCGCTGCTTGAACGGCGGGTCGGAGAGTGCTACGATGACAAGATTATCCACGTTTAGGAGGCAACATATGATCCACGCATTCGGTACCGCCTCGACCGGGCGACTGGTCCGGACAGCCATACTCGTCGGCGCCCTGGTGCTTGGGGCGGCTCCCTTGCTGCCTGGGCAGGTCGCCGTGGCGGCCGAGCCTGCCGTTACCTCGCTGCGGCTCGGGGCCTTGTTCCCGCAGTCGGGTGATCTTGCGTTTGGCGCGGCGGACGCCCTGCAGGGTGTCCAGATCGCCGTGGAGCTGTTCAACGAGACCAACGAGCACGGCATCACGGTCGAGCTCTTCACCGCCGATGCACCCAACCCTGCCGGCGGGGCTGGCGGCGTGCGCCAGCTGGTGACGACCAATCGGGCGCAGGTGGTGATGGGCACCTATGCGTCGGCGATCGCCTCGGCCGCCGCGCCGGCTGCCGAGCGTCTGGGCATTCCCTACATCGAGACCACCGCCTTTGCCGAGGGCATCACCCGCAACACCGGCAACGTGATCCGTACCACGATCTCGTCGGGTGCGCTGGGTGCCGCGGCGATGGACTTCGTGCTGACCGGACTCGCCGAGCGGCTTGGTGTGGCCGAAGCGGACATGCGGGTGGCGCTGGTGTACACCGACGACGAGTTCGGCGTCTCGATCGCCGACGCGGCGCTGGAGCGGCTCGACGCATCGCCCGCGGCGCTGGTGCTGCAGGAGAGCTACCCGGCGGCGACCACGCGCGATCTGTCCTCGGTCTTGCTGCGCATTCGGCAGACCGAGCCGCATGCGGTGGTGCATGTCGCGCAGGTGCCCGACGCGACGCTGCTGTGGCGCCAGGCGCAGCAACTCGACGTCTACCTGCCCGCGGTGGTCGGTGCCGGCGGCGGTTACGGCCAGGCACAGTTCGCCGCGGCGCTGGGAGCGAACGTGAACGGCATCTTCAACGTGGTGCCGCCGACGTCGGGCTCGATCAACACCGAGGCGCTCGCGCCCCGGGCGCAGGAGCTCCTGGGCGAGTTGCGCGAGCGCGTCGACGCGCGCGGCTGGACCCAGGGCAACTACACCGACTGGGCCTTCATGGGGGCCTGGGTGTTCCTCGACGAAATCCTGCCGCGCGCGGCCTCGTTGTCGGTCGATGACCTGATGGCCGCCGCCGCAGAGGTGCAAGTCGATGCACTCGACTCGATCACCGGCTTCGGCTTCGAGTTCACCCCCGCCGGCGAGCCGAACTCGGGACAGAACCAGCGTGCGATCCCGGTCGTGCAGCAGTGGCAGGAGGGGACGCTGAGCGTCGTCTACCCCGAGGCGCTGGCGGTGAGCGAGTTCATCGACGTGCCGCTGCCGACGTGGAGCGAGCGCACCGAGCGCATCGCCGACTGATCGGCGCGCGCTGAGCGGTGCCGCCGCCTTCGGGCGGCGGCACCGCTGCCGTTCTGCCGTTGCAGGGGCGCCAATCCCCGTGTACGGTGGCGCTGGGCCGCAGCGGTCCGCATCCTTCCCGACGGGGGACCTGCATGCAACTGACGCTCCAGATTCTGGCGAACGGCCTACTGCTGGGTGGGCTCTACGCGCTGCTCGCGGTCGGCCTAACGCTGATCTTCGGCGTGCTCCGGGTGGTCAACTTCGCCCACGCCGAGTTCATGATGCTGGGCATGTTCGGCGTGTACTGGGTCTGGCGCATGACCGGGCTCGATCCCTACCTGGCCGTGCTGGTGGTCACCCCGCTGATCCTGCTGGTGGGCATCGTGTGCGATCGGCTGATCATCCAGCGCACGATCGGCGCGCCCGAGGTCACCGTGGTGTTCGCCACGCTGGGGCTGTCGATCTTCCTGCAGAACGCGGCGCTGATGCTCTGGACCGCCGATATCCGCTCCGTCACCACGCCCTACAGCGCGATGGTGCTGACGCCCTTCGGCCTACGCGTGAGCGTGCCGATGCTGATCTCCTTTGCAGTGGCGATGCTCGCGGCGGCGGGGCTGTGGCTGTTCCTCTCGCGCACCCTCTACGGCAAGGCCGTCCAGGCGGTGGCGCAGAACCGTGAGGCGGCGGCGCTGATGGGCATCAACGTGCGCCGGGTCTACCTCTGGACGTTCTCGGTCGCGGTCGCGGCGGCCGGGACCATGGGAGGGCTGATCGCTCCGCTGTTCACGGTCTACCCACGCGTGGGCATGTCGTACATCGTCACGGTCTTCGTGATCGTGGTGCTGGGCGGGCTGGGCTCGGTGCCGGGAGCCGTGCTGGCGGCCCTGCTGATCGGGTTGATCGAGGCCGCGGCGGGCTTCTTGTTCGGTGCGGCATGGGCGGAGCTCTCCTACTTCCTGATCTTCCTCGCGGTGCTGATCGCGCGGCCCCAAGGCTTCTTCGGGCGTCGTGGTGCCGAAGTGTTCGCGGGGCGCTGATGTCCCTCGGACAGCCGAACGGGTTGCGCTGGTCGCTGGTGGTCGCGCTGCCCGTGGCGGTGGCGCTGCTTGCCATTCCCGCCGTCGTCACCGATGTGTTCTGGCTCGGGCTCGGCATCACCGTGCTGATGTGGGCAGCACTGGCCACGGCGTGGAACATCTCGGCAGGGCTGGCCGGCGGGTTGTCGCTGGGGCATGCGGCCTACTTCGGCGTGGGGGCCTATACCGCCACGCTGCTCTTCCTGCGCCTCGGGGTCAGCCCGTGGTTGGGGCTGTTGGTGGGGGCGGCGCTGGCCGGTGCGCTCGGCGCCGCGATCGGCGCGATCACCTTCCGACTGCGCGGGCCTTTCTTCGTGCTGGCAACGCTGGCGTTCGGCATCGTCGTCCACATCGCCGCGGTGAACTGGCGCGAACTGACGCGCGGCGCCGCCGGACTGCTCTTGCCGTTCGGCGGAGGGGCGCAGAACATGCTGTTCGCCGGCATCGCGCCCTATTGGTACATCGGGCTGGGTCTGCTGGCGCTGACGCTGGGCGTGACCGTGGCCATCCGGCGGTCGCAGTTGGGCTACTACCTCGTGGCGCTGCGCGAGGACGAGGACGCGGCGCGCGCGCTCGGCGTCAGGGTGGTGCGCTGCAAGGTGGCGGCCAGCGCGATCTCGGCGGCGCTGACCGCCTGCGGCGGCGCGTTCTATGCCACCTACATCCAATACATCGATCCCTCGAGCACGACGCAGTTCGAGATCTCGGTGCAGATCGCGCTGGTCGCGATCGTCGGCGGGCTCGGCACCACGCTGGGGCCGGCGCTCGGTGCGGTGGTGGTGGTGCCGCTCGGCGAGATCCTGCGCGCCTGGCTCGGTGGCGGGCCGGCGTTGATGCTCTACGCGCTCATGCTCATCGTCATCGTGCTGGCCGCACCGTACGGCGTGCTGGGCCTGCTGCAGCGGCTGGTAGCGAGGCTGCGATCGGGCCGAGGCCCGCGCGGGGCGGCGCAGGGGAGTGGTGGGCGTGCTTGAGGTGCGGGGCGTCACGGTCGACTTCCACGGTCTGCGGGCGGTGGATGATGCGAGCTTTCGCGTCGACGAAGGCCGCATCGCCGGCCTGATCGGGCCCAACGGCGCGGGCAAGACGACGCTGTTCAACACCGTCTCGGGGATGATCAAGCCCTCTGCAGGCAGCGTCCGCTTCGAGGGACGTGACCTCGCCCGGCTCGACCCGGCTGACCGGAGTCGGCTCGGCATCGGCCGCACCTTCCAGATCGTCAAACCCTTCGGCGGGCTGAGTGTGCGCGACAACGTGCTGGTCGGCGCGTTGACGCGCGGACAGTCGGTAGGCGAGGCGCGCCGCACCGCCGAGGCCACGCTCGAGCGGCTGGACATGGCGCGTCTGGCCGATGTCCGCGCCGCCAGCCTGCCGCTGGCGTTGCGCAAGCGGCTGGAGCTGGCGCGTGCGCTGGCGACCGGACCGCGGCTCTTGCTGCTCGACGAGATCATGGGCGGGCTGAACCCGACCGAGGTGAACGAGACCCTGGCGCTGATCCGGGCGCTGAACGCCGAGGGGTTGACCCTCCTGATCATCGAGCACAACATGCACGCGATCATGCAGATCGCCGAGACGGTGCTGGTGCTGAACCAGGGCCGTATCATCGCCCAGGGGCCGCCGGCTGCCGTCACCCGCGATCCTCAGGTCATCGCCGTCTATCTGGGAGTGCCGCTTGAGCCTGCTTGAGGTTGCTGACCTGGCCGTCGCGTACGGCGACATGATCGCGCTCGAGGGCGTGTCGATCGAGGTCGCCGTCGGCGAGACGGTCACCGTGCTGGGTGCCAATGCCGCCGGCAAGTCGACGCTGCTGCGCGCGATCTCTGGGCTGGTGCCTTGCCTGCGCGGCGCCATCCGCTTCGACGGCACACCGATCGACGCGCTGCCGACGCACGAGCGGATTGCCCGCGGCCTGGTGCTGGTTCCCGAGGGGCGGATGGTGTTTCCGTTCCTGTCGGTCGACGACAACCTGCGACTCGGGGCCTTCACGCCCAAGGCGCGGGCCCGGGCGGAGGAGACGCTGGAGCGCGTCTATGCCACGTTTCCACGCCTCCCCGAGCGGCGCCGGCAGATGGCCGGGTCGTTGTCGGGCGGCGAGCAGCAGATGCTCGCCCTGGGACGGGGCCTGATGAGCCTGCCGCGACTGTTGATGCTCGATGAGCCTTCGCTGGGGCTGGCACCGATCCTGGTGCAGGAGGTGATGCAGCACGTCGCCGCGATCCGGAGCGAAGGGGTGACGGTGCTGATCGTCGAGCAGAACGTGCACCAGACGTTGAAGCTGGCCGACCGCGGCTACGTGCTGGAGAACGGTC
>SLRS01000253.1 GCA_007130855.1 Trueperaceae bacterium
CCCTCGGGCTGGTAGGGCGCGTAGCAGCGCAGCTCGCTCGTGAGCCGGGCGATGATCACCGCGTCACGGTGGTCGCTTCGCTCCTTGGTGAAGTCCTCACCCTCACGACCGCGCGAGACCAGCATCGGGTTCACGCACACGAGGGGCAGGCCCTCCGATCGCGCGTGCTGCAAGAGCGGCTTCCACCGGTACCCAGTCGGTTCGCACGCCAGCACGATGCTGGCGAAGCCGTGCTCGAGAGCGACCTGCTGCGCCCACGGGAGCGCCGCAGCGACCTTCCATGGCGAGCCGATCACCATCCGTCGCTCGAGCACCCGGGAATCGTGATCGGTGATCACCACCGCCTGACGTTCGGACGCCAGATCCACCGCCACGATGGCAGCGTCGAGCGGCACCAAACGCCGCAACTCCGTCAACCGCTCGTTCCGTCGAGCTACACCCGCAGAAACACGTCGACGACCAGCCATGACGACCTCCCTACCGGAAGCAGGTCCGGAGGACCACCATCAACGATCAGCCACTCCAGAAGCAACTACTCCCTACAAGGAGTTATTAGGCGGTTCGGGGCGCCGTGGCGCCCCTAGGCGTGCAGCGTCAGCGCCACGAGCACCACCAGTGCGGCACCGAAGGCGCCGCGCAACGCGTGGCGCCACGGCACCACCCGGCCGAGCACCACGCGAGCATTCACCTGGGAGGTGAGCGACGCCCCGAGCGCTCCGGCCAGCGTCAGCGGCAGCGCCACCGGACGCCCGAAGGCGATCGCCACGGCGGCGATGGTCAGGACGACCGCCACCGCCATGAACGCCAGCGCCACCGCCCGGCGCCGATGCAGCACGGCCCAGGCCCCGAAGGCATTGACGATCGCGTACGCGGCGACGAGCACCACGCTCACGGCGGTCATGGCAGGTCGCTGGCCCGATCGGGCGGCAGTGCTGCGCGCAAGAGCCCCTCGAGGTCGAGAACGTCCGGCAGCCATGCGAGTTCGAGGCGGTCGCCCGCGAGCTCGGCGGCCCGGCGCGCCAACCAGCCCTCGGCCGCGCTGGCAGGATCCACCACCAGCCGCACCACGTCGACATCGGCGCGGCGGGCGAAGCGCCGCACGGCTCCGAGCGCCTCGGCATCGGCCTCGACCAAATCGGGTCGCCAACGCAGCGCCTCGGCGCGCAGCGTGGCCGGATCGAGCTGGTGTTGGCCGCCGAGGTACTCGCCGGGGCGCGCCAACGCAGTCACGATGCCCGGCGCACACCACCACGGCGCGCCGGCGATCGCCACCTGCTTGGCGGCGGACCGAGGCGTGGCTGCCGGGCTCGGTCGCCACGGCCGCGACGCCACCACCCGGTGCTGGTCCCAGGCCCGCCGCGCCCGCCCGGCATCGCGCTGGATACGCGTCAGCAGCGGGATCACCATGGCCTCGACGGCGGGGCCGGTCTGGGCCGGGATGCCGGCGATGCTCGCGGCACCCGCCTCGGCGCGGGCGAGCATGGTCGGCAGGTCGGCGACCCACGGGTCCTGGCCGGAGCCCGGACCCTCGCTACCCTCGGGTAGCAAGCGCGGTGCCAGAACCAGGTCGACGTCGTGCAGGGCGCGCAGCGTCGCACGGGCGAGCAGCGGCAGCAGCCCCGCTTCCGGCGACAGGCGTTGCGCCTCTGCGAGCACGTCCTCGGCCGCCGGCGTCACCACGTCGGCGCCCAGCGCCCGGACCAGATCGACCCACAGCGGGCCGTAGCGTTCCCAGAGGAAGGGGGTGAGGAAGCCGACGCGCACGGCCTGTCAGTGTAGCACCACGCTCGCGCCAGGCCCGCGCTGGGCCTGCGACCACGCCGCCCAGGCGGCGCCGATCGTGCGCGCGGCGCGCTTGTCGAGGAACTGGTTGCCGTTGCCGCACTTGGGCGACAACACGCAGCGCGGACAGCCGTGCTCGCACGGGCACCGGGCCAGCAGCTCCACGGCGGCCGCCAGCCAGGTGTCGAACACCGCCGCCCCCGCCCGGACGTAGCCCACCCCCCCGGGATGACCGTCGTAGACGAACACCGTGGGGCTCCCCGTCGGCGGGTAGACGGGGTACGAGACGCCGCCCACGTCGGCGCGCTCGCACATCACGAAGGCCGGCAGGATGCCGATGAGCGTGTGCTCGAGCGCGTGCATGGCGGCGGCCAGGGCGCCCGCCGGCGGCGCGTGGGCGACCGCGTCGAGCCTGAACCAGAGCGCCTGGGTGTCGTAGGTGATCTCCGGGAGGTCGAGCGGCCGCTCGTCGAGCACGCCGCGCTGGCGAAAGCGCCGGCGCACGAAGCCGGTCACCAGGGTGCGTACCCTGACACGGCCCACCTCGACGCCCGCAGGCGGCGTCAGCAGCGCCCCGGTCTCGTCCTGGCGCTCGCCCGGCCGGCGGCCCGCGGGCCACGGCTCCAGCACCTCCACGTCGGTCTCGGAGCGGGCCTGGGTGTAGTAGTCCTCGATGTGCGGCAGCAGCACTGCCTCGCCGCGCTCGAGGTCGAGCCTGGCCGACAGGTAGGCCTCGCCCTGGTGCAGGTACACCGCGCCCGGATGCAACTCGCGCAACGCCTCGCCGCCGTCGACCGTACCGAGGGTGCGGCCATCGGCATCGCGCAACCGTACCCGTCCCGGGCCCAGGGAGCCGCGCACGCGTACGGCGCGGTGAGGGTAGCGCCGCGCGCTCACCCAGCGCGCGGCGTCAGCGCCGGCGGCCGGCGCCACGCGCAGCAGCCCCGCCATCCGCGACAGCTCGAGCCACGGCGCGACGAGCGCCTCGTCCTGCGCCAGCGGATGCTCGGCCGCGGCGCAGCGGACGTGCAGCGGATGCAGCTCGTCGTTCCAGGGATCGGCGATGGCGTCCTCGGGCTCGCCGTCGAGCAGCCTCTCGGGGTGGAGCAAGTAGTACTCGTCGAGCGGGTCCGGTCCCGGGATCCAGACCGTGAGACTGCGCGACTGCGCCCGCCCGGCCCGGCCCGAGCGCTGCCAGAACGCCGCCTGGGAGCCCGGATAGCCGACCAGCACGACCGCGTCGACGCCGCCCACGTCGACGCCCAACTCGAGGGCGCTGGTGGCGACCAGCAGCGTCACGTCGCCGTCGCGAAAGGCGGCGGCGATGCGCTCGCGGTCCTCGGCCGTGTAGCCGCCGCGGTAGCTGAGGATCGCGCCCTGCAGCGCCGTCGGGGCGAGCTGCACGGCATAGCGGCGCACCAACTCGGCGCCGCGGCGGGTGTTGCTGAACACCAGCGTCTTCACGCCGGCCTGCGCCAACGCCACGGCCAACTCCGCCGCCTCGATCGCGGCGCTGCGGCGGGCGCCGGCGTTCCCCGGCAGGTCGGCGGGACGCCACACCACCACCTCGCGCGGACCGCGCGGCGCCTCGTCCTCGTGCACCGCCACGGCCGGGCGTCCGGTCAACCGAGCGAGGTGCTCGGCAGGATTGCCGATGGTGGCCGAGGCGGCCACCACCCGCGGCGCGGCCCCGTGGAGCGCGGCCAGCCGCAGCATCCGGCGCAGCACGTTGGCGACGTGCACGCCCAGCACCCCGCGGTAGGCGTGCACCTCGTCGATCACCAGCCAGCGGAGCGCCTTCAGGAAGTCGTGCCAGGCGTCGTGGAACGGCAGCAGGCCGTAGTGGAGCATGTCGGGGTTGGTGATGATCACGCGCCCCTGGCTCCGGACGGCACGCCGCTCGGCCGTGGGCGTGTCGCCGTCGTAGCGCCGGATCGCGGCGCCATCGAGACCGAGCACGCCGGCCGCGGCGCGCCAGTGCTCGGCCTGGTCGGCGGCGAGCGCCTTGGTGGGCATCACCGCCAACGTGGTGCCGCCCTCGGCGAGGGCCAGCAGGGCCGGCAGTTGGTACACGAGCGACTTGCCCGACGCCGTTCCGGTGGCCAACACCACGTCGCGGCCGGCGCTCAGGTGCTGCCAGGCGAGCCCCTGGTGCGCGTACGGGCGCACCCCCAAGCGTGCCAGGGCCGCGTCCCACGGCTCGCCGGCCGGCCCGAAGCGGCCGCTCCTGGGAGGCAGGAAGGCGTGCGCCCGGACCTGCTCGTGGCCCTGGCCCACACCGCCGAGCCAGGCGTGGAAGGAGTCGATCGGCGCTGGTCGATCGGGGGCCGGCACGCCCGAGGCTACCGCGTCCCAGGCGGCGTAGCGGTCGCCGCTGCCCTGCTACACTCGCACGCGCATGCCGGTCGCGGCCCTCGTCACCTTCGCCTTCGCCTGCGCCTACGCGGGGCTGGCCCTGGTAGTGGCGCTGACGCTGCTGCGGTCGCCGCGGCCGCCGGCGCGCACGGCCGCACGCCGAGCGGACGACGCCGCGCCCGACGTCGACGTGGTGGTTCCGGCGCGCAACGAGGCCGCCAACCTGCCGGCCACGCTGGCCTCGCTCGGGGCGCAGGACTACGGCGGACGGCTGCGCATCTGGGTGGTCGATGACCGCTCGGATGACGGCACCGCCGAGGTGGTGCTGCGCGCCGCGGCACACGACGAGCGGCTGCGGCTGGTGCGCGTGCGGGCCCCCTCGCGACGCCTCGCTCCGAAGGTGAACGCCGTGGCGCACGGCATCGCGGCGGGTTCGGCCCCCTGGATCGTCACCACCGACGCCGACTGCGTCCACCCGCCCGGCTGGGTGCGCACGCTCCTCGCGAGCGCGGACGAGCGCGACGTGATGGTGACGGGGTACGTCGAGACGGGCCGCGCCGGCGCACCTCGCGGGCTGTTCGAGCGCCTCGAGGCGCTCGACTGGGTCTCGCTGATGCTGACGCACGGCGCCCTCGTGCGGCTCGGCGCGACGGTTGCGAGCTCGGCCAACAACCAGGCCTACCGCCGCGCGGCCTTCGCCGCGATCGGCGGCTTCGGGGTGGCGGGCCGCGCGCCATCGGGCGACGAGGACCTGCTGGTGCAGCGCCTCGCGGCCCTGCCCGGTGCCAGCGTGACGTACACCGATGCCCCGGAGGCGCGTGTGACGACGGCCTCGACGGGCTCCTGGGCCGGTCTCCTGACGCAGCGCCGGCGCTGGGTGTCGCGCTACCACCACCCCCAGCACTACCACCGCGGCTTCCTGGCCGGGATCGCGCTGCTCGGCGTGCACAGCACCTGCCTGAGCCTGGCGACCCTGACGGTCCCGCTCTGGCCGACCGGCCTCCCCTGGCTGCTCGGCGCCTGGGCCGTGGTGCTGGCCGTGGTGATCCCCGGGATGCACCTCGGCTTGGCCCGGCTCGGACGCAGCGAGCTCATGGGCTGGCCGGTCCTGGCCTGGGCGCTCCTCCATCCGTTCCTGATCGCTTTGGTGTGGAGCTGGTCGCTGCTGCGCCCCGGCTCGTGGCATGCCGGCGCGGCCGACTACCGGCGTCGCGCGTGGCGCGCGTGGCTGCGCCGCGGCCGCCGCCGGCGCTCGAGCGAGCCCCGCACGAGCGCGTCCCTACCGAGGTGGCCGGTGCGCGGTGGTAGCGTGGCGATCAGCGGTGCTGGAGGCGTGGAGGAGGAGCAGCATGAAGGTGATCGTGCCCGCCGATGAGCCCTGCTCGCGTCGCCGCCGGCAGCGGTGCCCCCTGACACACCGCGGTGCCGGCCCCGGCAGCGATTCGAGGTCGCTCGTTGCGCCGGCCGTGGAGGCCGTCGGCAGCGCCTGAGCGCCGCGACCCGACCATGCGCGTCGCGCTCTTCACCGAGACCTTCCTGCCCAAGATCGACGGCATCGTCACGCGCCTGGTGCGGACCCTCGATCACCTGCGCGACCTGGGCCACGAGGTGCTCGTGTTCGCGCCCCACGATCCGCCGCCGAGTTATGCCGGCCACCGCGTGGTACGTGTGCCGGCGTTCTCGTTCCGCCCCTGGTATCCGGAGCTGTTCCTCGGTCTCCCGCGCCCGCGCCTCGGCCGTGAGCTCGACGCCTTCGCGCCCGACGTGGTGCACGTGGTGAACCCGGTGATCCTGGGCCTGTGGGGGACGATGGTGGCGCGCCAACGCGACCTCCCGCTGCTGGCCTCGTTCCATACCGACATCACCCAGTACGCCGTCCACCTGCGGCTGGCCTTCCTGGGCCCGATCTCACGCGTGTTCCTGCGCGACGTGCACAATCAGGCGCACGTGAACCTCTGTACCTCGCAACCGATGGTCGACTCCGCCCGCGCCCTGGGGATCCGGCGCGTGCGGCTGTGGCCCAAGGCCGTCGACACCGAGCGCTACCACCCGGGCCGGCGCGACCGAGCCATGCGCGAGCGCCTGAGCGACGGCCATCCCGAGGCGCCGCTGATGCTCTACGTGGGCAGGCTCTCGCACGAGAAGCGCCTCGATTGGCTGCTCGGCCCGCTGCGCGAGCTTCGCGGGGCGCGGCTCGCGTTCGTCGGCTCGGGGCCGGCGGAAGCCGAGCTTCGGCGCACCTTCGCCGGTACCCCGACGGTGTTCACCGGCTACCTCGCCGGCGACGAGCTGGCCGCCGCCTACGCATCGGCCGACGTGTTCGCCTTCCCGTCCGACACCGAGACGCTCGGCTTCGTGGCGATGGAGTCGATGGCGTCGGGCGTTCCGGCCGTCGGCGCGCGCGCCGGAGGGGTCCCGGACGTGATCGAGCACGACGTCAACGGCCTGCTGTTCACCCCCGGCGACGAGCGCGAGTTGACCGAGGCGCTACGCCGGCTGCTGTTCGAGCCCGAACTGCGCGAGCGGTTCGCGCGGCGCGCGCGCGCCGACATGGAGCGCTGGTCGTGGCGCGCCGCGACCGAGGCGCTGGTGGGCTACTACGAGAAGGCGCGCGAGGTTCATGCCCGCTTCGATCCGCCCGGCGACGCGCGTCCACGGGGTTTCGGTCGTCACAGACGGGGCACCACGAGCGGCCCACGAGGCGTCGGGAAGACCTCGACGTCGGTGCGGTAAGCCCGCTCGAGGCGTCCTTGGGCGAGCACCGCGGCGGGCGTCCCCTGCGCCACCACACGACCGTCGGTGAGCAGCACCAAGCGGTCGCACGCGCGCGCGGCGAGGTTCAGGTCGTGCAGCACCAGCAAGATCGCCACGCCGTCGACGCTGGCCGCACGCACCGCGCGCAGCAGTTCCGCCTGGTAGCGCAGGTCGAGATGGCTCATCGGTTCGTCGAGCAGGAGCACGCGCGGCCGCTGCGCGAGCGCGCGCGCCAGCATCACCCGCTGCTGCTCACCGCCCGAGAGCCGCTCCACGAGACGCTCCGCCAGGCTCCACACGCCGGTCTGCCGCATGGCGCGTTCGACCTCGACCTCGTCCTCGCGGCTCGGGCCGCGCCACAGACCGACGAATGGGGTGCGACCCATGCGCACGAGCTCGAGCACCGTGAAGCCCTCGGGCAGCCGCGCGGTCTGCGGGACGACTGCCAGGCGCTGCGCCAGGGCGCGGCGGCCGTAGCCTTCGAGCGGCCGGCCGTCCACCGCCACGCGACCCGCGGCGAGCGGCAACACCTTCGAGATCACGCTCACCAGGGTCGACTTGCCCGCACCGTTGGGACCGATCAGGCCGAGTACCTCGCCGGCGTGCAGGCGCAGATCGACGCCGAACAGCACCTGGCTGCGGCCGTAGCCGGCGTGCACGCCCTCGAGCCGCAGCACCTCGGCGGCGGGCGGCGCGCTCGGCTGTGCCACGGCGTTCACTGCGGACTCCCGCGGCGCAGCAGCACCAGGAAGAACGGCGCGCCCACCAGGGCGGTGACCACGCCCACGGGCAGCTCGGCGGGCGCGATGACGGTCCGCGCCACGAGATCGGCCAGCACCATGAAGCCGGCGCCCCACAACGCCGCGATGGGGACCAGCCGACGGTGGTCGGGACCCAGCGCCAGGCGCACCGCGTGCGGCACCACCAACCCCACGAAGCCGATGACGCCCGCCACGCTGACGGCGGCGGCCGTGGCGAGCGTGCCCGCCGCGACCACGGTCAACTTGAGCGCCTCCACCGGCACGCCCAGCTGCGCCGCCGCGCGCTCCCCGAGCTGCAGCACGTCGAGCGCGCGGGCGGCCGCCAGCAGCCCGGCGCCGGCGACGACGAGGAGCGGCAGCACGCTGCCGACGCGCTCCCAGGACGCGAACGCGAAGCTGCCGAGCAGCCAGGTGAGGATGCCCGCGGCCTGCTCACGCGCGGCGAGCAGCACGAACGAGGTGCCGGCCGTCAGGCACGAGCCCACCACCACGCCCGCCAGCACCAGCGGTACCACCGGCAGCGTCCAGCCGCGACGCGCCAGGGCGACCACCACCACGACCGTCGCGGTCGCTCCCACGAAGGCCGCCAGCGGCACGCCGAAGCGCCCCAGCAGGGCGACGGTGCCGCCGCCGACCATCACCAGCGACGCCGCGAAACCTGCGCCGCTCGCGGCGCCGAGCAGGTAGGGGTCGGCCAGCGGGTTGCGGAACACCCCCTGGAAGCCGGCGCCGGCCAACGCCAAGGCGGCGCCGACGAGCGCCGCCAAGGCCACGCGCGGCAGCCGGATCCGCCAGACGATCGTGTCGGCGACCCGGCGACCGGCGTCGAGCCCGGCCTCCTCGACCGTCGGAGCGAGGCCCAGCACGCCCCGCAGGCTCGTCTCCAGGCCGCGCCCGGTCGCCGCCAGTACCTCGCCGGGACCGATCGGCACGCTGCCGATGCCGGCGGCGAGCACCACGAGCAGCGCCAGCGCCGCGGCCGACAGGGCCAGCGGCCCCGCCAGGCGTCGTCGGGCCAGGCGTCCGCGCACCAGCGGCGCGACGCTCAGAACGCCTCCGGGTGGAACGCGCGCGCCAACAGCAACAGCGCCTCGCCGAGGCGCGGCCCGGCGCGACTCAGGACGTCGCCTTGCGCCTCGTCGAGCTCGATGACGCGGCCGTCCCGGACCGCCGCGATGTCGGCCCAACCGGGCCGGGCCGAGAGCGCGGCCCGGTCGACGCCGTAAGGCGCGTCGGCCAGCACGATGATCGACGGATCGGCCGCCACCACGAACTCGGGATCGACGAGCGGGAAGTCGCCGAGCTCGGCCGGCACGACGTTGGCGCCGCCGGCGAGCGTGATCAGGGTGCCGATGAAGCTGTCGGGACCCACGGAGTAGGGCGACGGGTCGACTTCGTAGAAGACGCTCGGAGGCTTGCGCCCGGCCACCCGTTCGGCCACCATGGCGATCTCGCCTTGCAGCCGCGCCTGCAGCGCGAGCGCGTCGGCGGGCGTCCCGAGCAGCCGCCCGAGGCGTTCGATGAGTTCGAACACCTGCTCGAGCCGCTGCGGCGTGCCGGCGTAGACCGCGATGCCCAGCGGCGCGATCGCGGCGGCAGCGCCGCTGTACTCGTCGACCAACACCAGGTCGGGCTGCAGCGCCACGAGTGCCTCGAGGTCGAGCGCGAAGGCGCTGCCGAGCACGCTCAGCGCCAGCACCTCGGCGGGGTGGTTGCTGAAGGTGTCACGCCCCACGAGCCGCCCGCAGGCGCCGAGCGCGCACACCGTCTCGGTGTGGCTCGGGACGAGGCTGACGATGCGCTGCGGGGGCGCCTCGAGGCGCACCTCGCGGCCCAGGTCGTCGACGACGGTGACGGGCCAGGCGGCGAATGCCATCCCGACGAAAGCGAACAGCACGCACGCCAGCGCGCGCGCAGGTGTGGCCGCGAACGAGACGCGGCCGATCTGCGGCGCGGGCCGCGAGGGGGCGTCGGGAGTCGTCGGGGTCGCACGCATCACAAGGCCTCCGAGGGCGCTTGCGAGTAGGGAATCGTCCGTCGAGCGACGAAGCAGGCGGCGAGTGCGGTCGCCGCGTGCTGCCCTTCCTCGTCCGCGCAAGGGGTGCAGTCGTCCGCGCGCGGCGATCGGACTCGGCCCCAGGGCCATCACCGTTGCGGGACAGTGCCGGATTCGCACCGGACTTCCCCACGCGCGTACCAGCGCAGCCTACGCCCGCACCGGGCTCCGGTCAATGCCTCCGGCCGGCCGCCGCACCAGGCGCCGGCGACGTCGCGTGGTAGCTTCGCGCGTGCTGCGGCTCGAAGACCTCCCCGCCTTCACCCGCACCGACGCCGCTGCGTTCACGCCGCCGCCGCGCTTCGGCAGCGTCGCTCTGGACAGCTTCGTGGCGCACGTACCGAGCCAGGCCCGAGCCAAGGCCCGCGTGCGCGCCTTCGCCGAGGGCTGCGGCGACGCCGCCGCCGCGCCCCCCTGGTGGCGGCGCGCCTTGCGGCGGCGCCCCAGCGACGACGTCCGACCCGGGCTCTACCTCGACGGCGGCTTCGGCGTCGGCAAGACGCACCTCCTGGCCGCGGCCTACTTCCTGGCGCCCTCGGCTTCGAAACGTTTCGTCTCGTTCCAGCAATTGGTGCACGTGATCGGGGTGCTCGGCATGGATGCCGCCCACGAGCGCCTGGCCGACGTGCGACTGGTGTGCCTCGACGAGTTCGAGCTCGACGATCCCGGCAACACGCTGATCGTGAAGACGTTCCTGGCGCACGTGTTCGCGCGCGGCGGCGCGGTGATCACCACCTCGAACACACCACCCGAGGCCCAGGGTCGCGGGCGCTTCAACGCTGAGGACTTCCGACGTGAGATCCAGTCCATCGCCGCGCGCTTCGAGATCCTCACCATCGACGGCCCCGACGCTCGCCGCGGCGACGCGGACGGTCGCCTGATGCTGCCGCACGAGCTGCCGCAGGCCGGGCCGGCCCTGGTGCGCACCGACTGGCACGGGCTCTTCAGTCACCTGCGCCGCCATCATCCCTCGCGCTATCGCGCCCAGCTCGAGGTGCTCGGGGGCCTGGCCGTGCACGGCGCCGAGCGCTTGCCCGACCAGAACGACGCGCTACGGTTGGTGCACTTCATCGACACGCTCTACGACCTGCGCGTGCCGCTGTGGCTCGCGGGCGGCGAGGGCGCCGGCGGCGAGGGCGCCGGCGGCGACCGTCTGCTCGACCTGTTCGACGCCAGCTACCGGCACGGCGCCTACGCCAGGAAGTACGACCGCTGCGCCTCGCGCCTGGGCGAGGTGTTGCGCGAGGCCCGCGCGCTCGCGCCCGAGGGCGCCGAGGCCCCGCGCCTGGAGCGTGCGGCGAGCCCGGCGGGCAGCCCCTAACCGCCAGCGGCCTCGAGCTCGGCGAGCATGTCGGCGGCGATGCGCGCCGCGGCGCCGGACGGCCCCATGCGAGCCGGCCCCTCGACGGCCGCCGCACGGCTGTGTTCGCCGCCTGCCAGCGCCGCCGCCAGCGCTTGCGCGATCGCCTCGGCATCCGCCTCCACGAGCCGCAGGGCCGGCCCGAGCAGCTGCTGCTGATTGCGCAGGAAGGCCCGGCTCAGGTCGGGCGGCACGGCGAAGCTCACCACCGGCAGGCCCAGGCCCGCCGCCTGCTCCTGCGCCGTCCCGGTCGTGCCGAGGACCACCTGCGCGCTGGCCAGCACGTCGGCGAAGCGCCCCTCGAGCCACCACACCTCGGCGCCGGGCGACCCAGCCGGGGACCCTGCCGCGGCGTCGCTCCGGCGCCAGGCCGCCAACAGCCCGGGTACCTGCCGCGCGCAGGGCTGCCAACCGGCGAGCGCCGGCGGCGGCCCGTGGGTCCAGGCCACCAACCCCAGCGCCGGCCCCAGGCGCGCCAGCGCGGCCAGCATCAGCTGCACACTGCGGCCGGCGTAGGCGCGGCTGCCCGGCAGCAGCGCGACCACGGCCCGACCGGCCGTGCCGTCGATCGGCCGGCCCGGGCCGAAAGCGTCCATCATCGGGTTGCCCAGCCAGCGGGCGTACGGCACCCCGTGCCCTCGCAGCCAGGCGGCGGTGGCCTCGTCGCGTGTGTACACGGCGCGTACCCGGCCTCGCATCAGGCGGCGTTCGGGCCAGCCGATGCGCTCCATGAAGACCCGCTGCCAGGCGACGCGGCGGCCGGGTACGCGCATCCGGACCGACACCAGCGTCTGCACCACGCTGCGCTGCGCGGGCACGAACGACGCCAGCGTGTGGGCGTATGCGTCGCCGACCACCAGCACGTGGCCGGGTCGGGCGCGGCGCACGACGCCGAGTTGCGCGAGCGTCATCGGCACGAGCCCGGCGCGCAGGTCGGCCAGTGCCGCGCGTGGATGGTGCACGGTGAGCCCGCCCGACGGCAGCACCGTGCGCGGTCCGAGGCAGGGCACGCCGATCGCTTCGTAGGCGCGGCCGGCGCCGACCAGCGGCAGCGCCTCGAGCTGCAAGGCGCTCGAGCGGGCCAGCAGGGCACGCGCCAGCGTGGCGCCCACCTGGTCCTCGCCGTGACCGTTCGAGACGATCAGCCAGCGCGGGCCGGCGCTCATGCCCGCGGCTCCCGCAGCCTGGTCAGTCGCTGCCGCGCCGCGCCCAGAGGGCGTAGAGCGGGTCGCCCGCGGCGGGGACGTGGCGCCGCGTCTCGGGCCGCGCGAAGCAGCCGGCCGCCTCGAAGTACGAACTCACCAGCCGGTGGTGGGCCGCGTCGTCCGACGCCCGCCACACCAGCACCGCCTTGGTCGGGAACATCCTGGTCGAGAAGCTGACGATGAGCGGTGCACCCGGGCGCAGCACCCGGCCGACCTCCGTGAACAGCTCGATCGGCCGCGTGAGGTACTGGACCGAGACGGTGCACACGACCCCGTCGAAGCTGGCGCTCGCGAACGGCAGCGCGGGGTCGGCGTTCACGTCGTGCACCACGGCCTCGTCGACACGCGGGTTGCGCGCGAGCTCCGCTGCATTCAGGCCCAGGCCGACCACGTGCGCGAGCGCCGCGGGGAGATGCGACTCGATGCCCGCGAGCAGGTCGAGCACGCGGCCGCCGGCGGGCAGCAGCGACTGGTGCCAGCAGCGCGCTGCGGCCCGGGCCGCGGCGTCGATGTGCGAGGTCTCGCGCGGGTGGTCGTAGAAGAGCGCGTCGGAGCGCTCGTCGAGGCGCCGGAAGAACTCCGGGTACAGCTCCGTCATGGGGGCATCGTGCCCCGCCGGTCGGGGCCGGCGCTAGTGCCCGGGACACGGTTGCGTGCCGCGAAGCGGCGGCCGCTCCCTGGCCCGGGCGCGAGGGCGCCGCCTCACGGCGCGTCCTCGCTGCGGTTCAGGGTGGGCCCTTCACCCCAGTGCAGCTTCAGCCGCAGCACGTCGAACGCGCCGCGCTCGCTGGCGATGAGGCGCAGCGCGTGGGGCGCAGCGCGGATCTCGATGTGGTCGCCGCGCCGCAGGTCGACGCGCTCCTGGCCATCGAGGACCAGCGCCATCTCGTCCACCGGGCTGAGCAGCTCCAGCCCGATCACGCTCTGGCCCGAGAGCACGATCGGCCTGTTGGTGAGGCTGTGCGGGGCGATGGGCGTCACCACCATGGCGCGCAGCTCCTGGCTCAGGATCGGGCCCCCGAGCGACAGCGAGTAGGCCGTCGAGCCCACCGGCGTCGACACCACCACGCCGTCGGCGCGGTACTCGCTGGCGAGGTGACCGTCCACCGACAGGCGCAGGCGGGCCAGGCGCGTCATCACGCCCTGCGTGAGCATCACGTCGTTGAGCGCATGGCGCTCCACGCCGTCACCGCGCAGCCGCACCAGCAGCATCATCTTGGGCGACACCGGCCAGTTCGGCACCTGCGCTCCGCGCGCGTAACGCTCGATCTCCTCGGCGCCGAAGGCCGCCAGGAAGCCGAGCTTGCCGAGGTTCACGCCCAGGACGGGGGTGTGGGCGCCGATCAGGCGCCGCGCGGTGGAGAGCAGCGTGCCGTCGCCGCCGACCGCCACCACCAAGTCGGCGTCGAGCTCCCGGAGCACCTTCTCGCCGGCGAGGTCGAGCACGACCTCGGTGCCGGCGGTAGCGAACGCCTCGGCCAGGCGCGCCGCCACCGGATGCGCGGCCGGCTTGTAGCGGGTGCTGACCACGACGACCCGCTGCAAGTCGCGGGCACTGCGCTCGAAGCGCGTGCTCTGCTCGAAGCGGGCGCTGTTCATGGGCTCGCTCCGCCGCCGCGTGGGGCGGCCGCCTTCGCCGCCGGCGGCGCCAGCCCGCGCTCGGCGAGGATGCCCAGCACCCGCGCCACCACGGCGTCGAGGTCGAGGCCCTCGGTGTCGAGATGGTGCGCGTCCGGCGCCGGCTCGAGTTGCTTGGCGTCGAGCGCGTCGCGGCGCGCGATCGCCGCGGCTACCGCCTCGAGGTCGGCGGCGCGCTCGCCGACGCGCCGGCGTGCTCGCTCCTGCACCGACGCCGTCAGGAAGAACTTGTGCCGCGCCTCCGGGAACACGACCGCGCCCATGTCGCGGCCGTCGACGACGAAGGGCGGCGGCACCTCGCGCAGCTGCTCGGAGACCCAGTCGCGCACCCGCGGATGCGCGGCCACGAACGACACGTTGGCGTCCACCAGGTCGGTGTGGAGGGCGGCGCTCACGTCGCGGCCGTCCAGCCGCACGCGGTTGCCGGCGGAGCCAGGCTCGAGCGCGACGGTGTGCGCTCGGAGCGCACGCAGCACCGCGTCCTCGTCACTCGTGTCGACACCGGCGCTGGTCGCCACCTCCGTGGCGGCCCGGTAGAGCAGGCCGCTGCTCACGAACGGCACGTCCAGGGCGCGTGCCACGCGTTGCGCCACCGAGGACTTGCCGGCGGCGGCGGGGCCATCGAAGGTGATCACGGCGCGCAGGGCACCCTCGAAGCGCCTCACGCGACCGCCTCCACGCCCACCCCGGCGGCGGCCAGATCGTCCCAGAAGCCCGGGTAGGTCTTCGCCACGCAGGCGGGATCGTCGATCACCATGCCAGGCCAGCGTACGCCGAGGAGCGCGAACGCCATCGCCATGCGGTGATCGCCATAGGTGGCCACCACGCCGGGGTTCGGCGGACCCTCCAGCGGCCAGACACTGAGCCCGTCGTGCCGCTCCTCGACCTCGGCGCCGAGCCGGCGCAACTCGATGGTCAGCGCCCGCAGCCGGTCGGTCTCCTTGATCCGCAGGTTCCAGACGTTGTCGATGTGCACGCAGGCAGCGGCGCCGAGCGCGAGCACCGCCAGGGTCTGGGCCTGGTCGGGGCAGGCATTGAGGTCGAAGCGGCCACCATCGAGCCGCGCCCCGACTGGACCCTCCACCCGGATGGTCGACGTGTCACGTCGCACCGTGCAACCCATCCGCTCGAGCACGTCGAGCAGGGCGAGGTCGCCCTGGCGGCTGGCCCTGCCCAGGCCACGGGTGGTGGCGCGACCGCCGCTGAGCGCCGCCGCGGCCCAGAAGTAACCGGCCGCCATGGCGTCACCCTCGATCCGGAAGCGGCGACCGTGGTAGCCGCCCGTCGGCACCTGGAAGCGCCGGTAACCGTCGCGCTCGACGCGTGCGCCGAAGCGCTCCATCAGCGCCACGGTGAGATCGACGAAGGGCTTCGACTGCAGCACGCCCGAGACCTCGAGCGTGACGGGCGTGCGCGCGTACGGGGCCGCCAGCAGCAGGCCCGAGAGGAACTGGGAGGAGCGGTCACCCGCGACCACGGCGCTGCCGCCGGGCAGCCCGTCGGCTTGCACCAGCACCGGCGGGCAGCCGTTGCCGCGCTCGCTGCGGGCGTCGGCGCCGAGCGATCGCAGCGCCACGAGCTGGTCCTCGATCGGGCGCTCGCGCATGCGCTCGGTACCGTCGAGCCGGAACCGTCCGCGTCCGAGACAGACCGCGGCGCTGAGGAAGCGCACGGCGGTGCCGGAGAGGCGCACGTCGAGCTCGGCGCCGGCGGCGCTCCAGCGGCCGGCCACGCCGGTCACGGCCAGGTCCTCGCCGCCGGGGCTGGTCCCGCACGAGGCGACCTTGGCGCCGAGGCGCTCGAGCGCGGCGCGCATCACCGCGGCGTCCTCGGCCACCAGTGCCCCTTCCAGCAGGCTCTCGCCTTCGGCCAAGGCGGCCACCAGCAGGGCGCGGTTGGTCAGGCTCTTGGAGCCCGGCACCACGAGGTCGACGTCGAAGGCCGACGGTGGGACGAGAGCGAGGCGGCCGCGTGGCATGGTCGTCGACCAGGGTACACCGCCGCGTCGCGCCGGCCCGCAGCGGCCACCGCGCGTATGGCGGCGCTGGACCCTCCGGCGCTCGCGGTTCTGCTAGCATGCATACGCTCGCGGCACGACGACGCCCGTGCCGCCCCGAGGAGAACCATGAAGAAGGACATCCACCCCAAGCTCGTCCCCTGCAAGATCATCTGCGAGGGCAAGGTGGTGCTCGAGACGTACAGCACGCGACCCGAGATCCACGTCGACGTGTGGTCGGGGAACCACCCCTTCTACACCGGCCAGCAGCGCTTCATCGACACCGAAGGTCGCGTCGAGAAGTTCCAGAAGCGCTTCGGCGACTCCTACCGCAAGACCACGGCCGGCAAGCGTTGACCGAGCGCTGAGCGCCGCTCGACGAGCCACTCGGCGCCCTGGCTCAGGCCGGCAGCGACGCCGCGATGCGGGTGCCCTCGCCCGGCTCGCTGCTGACCTCGAACCAGCCGCCGCGGCCCTCCACCCGTTCGCGCATCTGCTTCAGGCCCAGGCCGCCGGCGCTGGTGACGCGATCGTCGACTTCTGCGAGATCGAAGCCGATGCCGTCGTCGTGGATCTCGATCGCGACCATGCCGCTGCGATCGACCTCCAGCGTGATCGTGACCGTCCGCGCGCCGGCATGCTTGGCGACGTTGTTCATCGCCTCCTGGAAGATCCGGAACATGATCGCCTCGGACTTGAGGCTCAGTTCCGGCAGCGGTGGGATGTTGAGCTCGACGACCATCTCGTTCTGCTGCCCGAAGTCGACCGCGTAGCGCCGCAGCGTCTCGACGAAGCCGTGGCGCTCGAGATCGACGGGCCGAAGCGCGAAGATGGAGCGCCGGATCTCACGGATCATCTCGCGGATGGCATTGCGAGCCGCCTGCAGCTCCTGCTGCGCCCCGCGCGGGTCGCGCTCGAGCAAGCGCGAGATCAGGTCGAGCTTGAGTCCGGCGAACGCGAGCGACTGCGCCACGCCGTCGTGGATCTCGCGGGCGATGCGGTTGCGCTCCTCGACGATGGCGAGCTCCTCGGACTGCAAGTAGGCGCTGGCGTTGCCCACGGCGAGGCTCAGCTGCCCCGCCAGCAGGCCCAGGAACGGCAGGCTGGCATCGCTCCCGCGCCCGGGCTCGTCGTGCGCCAAGACGATCACGCCGAGCAACCGCTCGTCGCTCGACAGCGGCAGCAGCACCGCACTGCCGGCGCCCTCGAGCAGCGGGCCAGCGGTCTGCCGCTCGGCGCTCGCGATCGCCGCGAGCACCAGCGGCTCTCGCGCCTCGGCCGCCCGCCCGATCAGCCCCTCGCCGCGCCTGACCGGCAGCGGCGGCGGCCGCCACGGCTCGAACGCACCGTTCGCCTGCCAGACGGCCACGCGCAGGTCGAGCGTGCCGTCGTCGTCGCAGAGGTAGACACCGGCCCGCTGCGCCCCGACGCGCTCCGCCATACGCGATACCAGCGTGCTCAGCAGCCGCGCCAGGTTTCCCTCGGCGCGAATCGAGCGGTCGACCTCGAACAGCGTCAGCAGGTCGCGCGTACGACCCTGGACGGCCTCGGCCGCCGCCGCGAAGTCGGCCGCCAAGATCCGCAGGGTCTCCTCCTGCTTGTCGTCGGGCTCGACGTCGAAGGTCGCCTGCAGGCTCCCCTCGTGCTCGCCGCCCCAGCGCAACGCCAGCACCACGGTGGTGGCGCCGTCGTCCTCGATCAGCGTCTGCGCGGCGCCGTCACGGCGCTGCACCGCGACGTCGCGCGCCAGCGCGGAGCGCTCCGCGGCCGCTCGGTCGGCGGAACCGAGGTCGTCGGCGTGCACCGAGACCACGCCCGAGCCCACCACCACCGCGGCCAGGCGGGCGCCGGTCGCCTCGCGCACGCCGCGGCTCGCCGCCGCCACGGCGTGCTCCAGGTCCGGAGCGCTGGCGAACTGCTCGGTCACGCGCTGCAGCGCTCCGAGCACCGCGTAGGCGTCCTGCAGTTCGCGGAACAGCCGTTGCAGCTCGACTTGGGCCCGCTCGCGCGAGCGCACCTCGAAGGCGATCCAGGTGAGCGTCACGTAGGTCGCGATGGGGCCGAGCACGATGTAGAAGAGCAGCTGCGACCAGAAGCGCCACCCGGCGCCGCCGAGCGGCACGATGGCGAGCTGGTGCACCAGCACCACGCCTATGATCGCGATCGGGAGCCAGATCCGGGCGAAGCGCACTTGAGCGTAGAGGCTCCGACGCGGCGCGGTGGGCCCCTCGTCGAGGGGGCCGAGCTTCCGCCGCACGCTCGCCGAGATCGCCATGCCACAAGGCTACCATCGGCACTTCGCGGACTCCGGCATCCGCGTTGCACGGCACCGAGCCGGGCGGCCCGGCCTGCGGACGAGCGGCGCCAGCGGCGCCGGGTACACTGCCCCCCATGACCGCCGGCGAGCGCTCACCGATCGCGCCCCCACCGACCCAGACCCCGGACCTCGAGCGCGGACCACGCGCCACCGTGGAGCGCGACGGCGTCGTGTTCACGCTGCTCGGCACCGCCCACGTCTCCTCCGCCAGCGCCACCGAGGTGGAGCAGGAGGTGGCCTCGGGCGCGTACGACGCCGTCGCCGTCGAACTCGACGCGGCCCGCCACGTCGCCCTCACCGACAACGAACGCTGGGCCAAGCTCGACTTGTTCCAGGTCCTGAAGCAGGGCAAGATGGGCATGGTCGCGGTCAGCTTGGCGCTCGGCGCATTCCAGCAGCGCCTGGCCGACCAGCTCGGCATCGAGCCGGGCGCCGAGATGCGCGCCGCGGTGAACGGCGCCGCCGCGCACGGGTTGCCACTGCTGCTGATCGACCGCGATCTGGGCGTGACGCTGCGACGCGTCTCCGCGAGCGTGCCGTGGTGGCAGCGGCCGGCGCTCATCATGGGCGTGGTGGCGAGCGTCTTCTCGCGTGAGAAGATCGACCCGGCCGAGATCGAACAGCTCAAGCAGGGCGACATGCTCGAGGCGACCTTCGCCGAGTTCGCCGAGCGCGACCAGGGGTTGTACGCGCCGCTGATCAGCGAGCGCGACCGCTACATGGCCGGGCAACTCGAGCGCCAGGTGCTCGCCCTCCCCGCCGCCGAGCGTCCCACGTCGGTGTTGGTGGTGGTCGGCGCCGGCCACCTCGCCGGCCTCAAGCAGGAGCTCGCGCCGCCCGCGGCGACCGGGGCGTACGCCGCGGCGGCCGACCTGGCCGAGCTCGAGCGGGCACCACGGCGCCCCGTACTCGTGCGGGCACTGCCGTGGCTGTTGGTGGCGGCGATCCTGCTGGGGTTCTACCTGGGTTTCCGGCGCGAGCCCGACCTGGGCCTGCGGCTGCTGCTCGAGTGGGTGCTGATCAATGGCGGCCTGGCGGGGCTCGGCGCCGCGGTCGCGCTGGCGCACCCGCTCACCATCGTGGGCACCGCGCTGGCCGCGCCGTTCACCTCGCTCAACCCGCTGATCGGCGCCGGCTTCGTGGCCGCGGGCCTGGAGCTGTGGCTACGCAAGCCGAGCGTGGGCGACTTCCAGCGGCTCCGACACGACGTGACGCGCGCGCGCGGCTGGTGGTCGAACCGCGCCGCGCGCGCGTTCCTGGTCTTCGTGCTGGCGACCGCGGGCTCGGTGCTCGGCACCTACCTCGGTGGCTTCCGCATCCTCGACGGCCTGTTGCGCTGAGCGCCGAACGGCGCCGAACGCCTGGCGCGGGCGCGGCAGCCTCAGGGCGTGCCCTGGAGCACCCACTCGGCGTACCCGTCGACGAACGTGAACGAGGTGTCGGCGGCCCCCTCGCTCAGCACGTAGCGCAGGAAGTCCAGCACGTCGCTCTCGCTCGAGACGTCGAACACCGCTCCGCCCGAGAGCCCCTCGAAGCGTCCGTCGTCGGGGATCGGCAGCACCTCCTCCGCCACCGCTGCGGCGTCGCGCAACTCGCGCAGCAGCCGCACCATCACGACCTCCGGCTGGGCCAGGTCGCGCGCTGCGAACAGCGACTGCTCCGACTCGAGCGCCAGCAGTTCGACGTCGCGACCTACGAGCCGCCGCAGCGGCCCGGCGCGGACGTCCTCCACCTCCATGGTGCGTACCGAATCGGCCTCCAGGCCGTCGCCCTGGGCGCGAACGGCAAGCGCGTAGCGGCCGCTCGGCAGGGTCTCGGGCAACTCCAGCCGAACCACCTGCACGACGAAGCCGATCGCACCGAGGGGCACGTCGACCTCCCGCTCGGCTCCGGCGAGCACCGAACCGTCGTCGCCCTCGAGCTGCGCCCGGAGGAGCAGCACGCGGGGGAGCGCGTCGCCGTCGGTGGTGACCTCGAAGCTGACCACGAGCGGGTCGCCGGGACGAACCGCGTCGAGCGCCGGGCCGCGGCGGCCGAGCCGCACGTCGAGATCGCCGGTGATGGCGATGGGCGGCAGCGGCGCACGCAGCGCCGCGGCGCGCTCGGTCGCCTCGCGCGCCCGCGCCGGATCGGCGGCCGGCGCCTCG
>SLRS01000171.1 GCA_007130855.1 Trueperaceae bacterium
CGCGTGCTCATCATCTACGAGACCCTGTACGGGTCGAACCGGAGGGTCGCCCACGCGGTCGCCGCCGGCATCGGGGGCGACGCCTCGACGACGGTCGTCGAAGCCCAGGCTGCGCCCGCAACCATCGATGCCGACGTCGATCTCATCGTGGTCGGCGGCCCCAACCACAAGGCGGGCCTGCCTCGCCCCGCGACCCGTGCCGAGGCCGCGGCTGAGAGCGACGGGATGCTCGACCCCGTCGTTCGCGGCCTGCGCGAGTGGCTCGAGGACCTCGAGATCTCGCGCCGTGGCCAGCCTGCTGCCGTGTGGGACACGCGGATGGCGAGCCCGCGCATCCTCGACCTCTTCGACCGAAGCGCAGCCATGATCGCCGCTCGTCTTCGGCGGGCCGGTGCGCGGCTCGTCGGCAAGCCGCACAAGGTCTACTCGGCCGATGGCGTGGGGGCGCTCGTGGCGGGAGAAGAAGAGCGAGCCCGCGCGTGGGGCGTCGAACTCGTCGGCCGCCTGCGCCGAGGCTGAGCGCCCAGGTTGGCCCTCGAGCGGCGCCGCGCTCTTGCCCACACCGTGGTGGACGTGGCCAGCGGCGATGGCAGCGTGCGTCGTTGCGTCACCCAGGCGGAGCGCCTTCGCTCGCCGCCCAGCCAGTGAGCCCCAGACACGCGAGTGGCCCGTCCCTCAGGAGCGTAACGACGTAGACGGCCATGTCCCTCGGCGGGTACGGCATGCCTTCCATCAGCCACCAACTCCACAGAGCCGTCGACCAGCGACTCAGGATGGGGACGATCATCTCCTTGGGGATCGGCGTCTCGAGGTCGCCCAACACGTCCAGGCGATGGCGGATGATCTCCTCGACGAAGCGCTGCGTCTTGAGCGTCAGCCGCGGGCCGCCGCCGAGCGCGAGCACCGCCTGGAAGAGATCCGCGTGTTGCGCCAAGCGGTTCAGGATGGCTTCGGTATGGTCGACGGCGTCCTGGAACGCGAACGAGGATGGATCGGACGGCACGGGTCTCCAGGCGAGATCGGCGACGAGGCTGTCGATGGTGAAGCGCATCAGGTCGTACTTGTCACGAAAGTGCCGGTAGAAGGTCGCCCGGTTCACCATCGCTCGCTCGGTCACGTCGAGCACCGTCACCGCAGCGAGGCCCCGCTCGCGCACCAAGGAGATGAAGGCGTCGCGCAGCGCCTTGCGCGTCTTGATCACCCGCAGGTCCGTGGCCTGCTCGCTTCGTCGCTCCGGTCGTGGCGTCACGCGTCACCTCCTCGAACGTGTTGCTTATGCGACGAATCGGCGCTGCTGAACGTTGCCGCCGTCGGCGTCCTTCGCGCATCCTGGCGATGAGCAACAGCGTGTCGCATACGCGACGCGGTGTTGCAGACATCGTAGCGATCCCAGCGAGGGATCCGCAAGCGGCGGGCCGGCAGCCGACGGACGGCGGCCGGCCCCGCGAAAGGACGTGGTCGCAATGGTGCGCGCGCTGTCGGTCAAGCAAACCGCAGGCATCCTGTTCATCGCCGTGGTCATCCAGCTGCTAATCGCCTTGGCCGCGTTCGGCCCGACCGTGACGAGTTCGCCGCGGGATCTACCGCTCGGGTTCGTCAACGACGATGCTGGCGTCGAGGGCCTGGCGCCCGTCGGGAACCTGCTCTCGACGGGCATCGTAGCGTCGCCGCGACCCGAGGTGGCTTGGACCACGTTCGGTTCGGAGCAAGAGCTGCGCGCCGCGATGGCGCAGCGGCAGGTGTACGGCGGCATCGTCCTCCCCCACGATCTCTCGGAGCGGATCGACCTGCTCCCGGACGAGGGGGCGCGGCCGGCGCAGGTGCTCGTCCTCGTCAACGAAGCGATGCATCCGGCTGGTGCCCAGGCCGCCCGCGGGATCCTCACGGCCGTCGTCGACGCTGCGGCGCGGCAACTCGCGCAGCAGCGGCTCGCCTCGCTCGCTGCTGCCGGCACCGTCCTCACGCCCGAGCAGGTCATGACCCTTTCCAGCCCGCTCCAAGCGCAGCTCGTGGCGATGCACGCTCCGAGCGACCACCCTGCAGGCGCCCAGCTCCCGTTGGTGCTCACCGTGCTGCTGTGGCTCGGCACGCTCGTCGCCAGCCTGTTCCTGTTCATCGCCCTGCACCGCCCAGGCCAGGTGGCGGCCTCGTTCACCAAGACGCAGCTGTCGGCCTCGCTCGGGTTGGCCGTCGTCCTGCCCGCGCCGGTCCTGGCCATCGTCGTCTGGCTGCTCGGCATCCCGACGGGCGGCGGTGTCGCCCTCTACGCCCTGTTGGCGTTCACGGCCCTCACCTTCGTGCTCCTGCAGTCGGCAGTCCTCAACTGGCTCGGGTTCGCTGGATGGCCGCTGCTGGTCATCCTGTGGCTGTTCGGACCCTCGGTCCTCGCCGTTCCACCCGAGTTCCTGGCTGCCGGCTACCGCTCCTGGGTCTACAGCTGGATCCCCTTCCGCTACACCGTCGAAGCGCTCCAGGGGCTCCTCTCCTTCGGCGGAGGCGCAGGCGAGATCGGGCGGAGCGTGTCGATCGTCGGCCTCTACGCGCTGCTCGCCCTCGCAGCGGTGCTGGGATCGGCCAGGCGCCTCGAGCTGCGTGACTTGACCATCCACCCGTTGGCGCGCCGCTTCCGTGCCATGTACGCAACGCAGTGAGCGACGGCCCGGCAACCCCCCGACGAACCGCGGAGCCATGGATCGGAGCGCGAGTCGGGCGCGCTCGCCCGCGTTGGTGGGCTCGTCGTCGAGACGGCCCCGAGGCCCGGAGATCGGGATCTACTCGCGAGTCGGAGTCGCGCCCGGTATCGTGGGCCTTGAGGGCATGGCGGGGCGAGCAGCAGGGCGCGCCGGCCGCGGGTAGCGGATCATCAGCACCACCAGCCCGGCCAACATCAGTCCTTGGACGACGCGCAGGGCGATGCCCCAGAACTCGTACGGCGGGGTCCTGGACGGGGCGACGTTGAAGTAGGCGGCGATGGCGAACACCTGGAAGGCGGCACCGAGCGCCCACCACCGCAGGCGCTCGCTCGCGAGCATGACGACCGCGCCGAACAGGAAGGCCAGGGATGCCGGGATGCCGAACCAGAGCAGGCTGGGGTCGTTGGGACCGACCTCGACGACGGCCAGGACCTCGAGCCCGATCAACAGGTACACCACCGCCGATGCGGCCGCGAGGCCGGCGATCACGAGGCGCAAGGCGCGCAGACGGGCGGGGACGGGTGGACGCGTGGTGTGTGTCGAGGTGCTCACGACGGCTCCTCCTGGCATCCGTGCGGTGTCGCTACCTCGCCGAGCGAGGTGCGCTCGAGTCATGTTCGAGCCGGCGCGGCCGCCCGACAAGGGTCAGGTGCCACCCCACGCCGCCCCGCCGTGCCGGCCTCCGCCGCGGAGAGGAGCAGCACCATGACCAGGCCCATCACCATCGTCGACGTCTTCGCCGAGCGCGCGTTCGCGGGCAACCCCGTGGCCGTGGTTCACGACGCCGACGATCTCGACGAGGCGGCCATGCTCGCCGTCACGCGCTGGTTCGACTTGTCCGAGACGACCTTCCTCCTGCCGCCCAGCGTGCCCGAGGCGGACTACCGGGTGCGCATCTTCACGCCGTTCGGTGAACTCCCGTTCGCGGGCCATCCCACGCTGGGCACGTGCCGAGCATGGTTGCAGGCCGGTGGGCGGCCGCGAGCGGGGGCGAAGGTCGTGCAGGAGTGCGCCGCTGGACTCGTCACGGTACGGGTCGCCGGCGCCGCGCTGGCGTTCGAGGCGCCGCCCTTGCTCCGTGGCGGTCCGGTGGCCGAGGGGACGGTCGCCGACCTCGCCAGCGTGCTGCGCCTGCCGCGCGAGGCGATCGTCGACGCGGCCTGGGCCGACAACGGTCCCGGGTGGGTGGCGCTGCTGCTGGCGTCTGCCGAGGAGGTGCTCGCGCTCGACCCCGCCCGGGACCACGTGCACCCCGTGTTCGTTGGCGTGATCGGGCCCTACGGAGGCGCCGGCGATTCGGCCTACGAGGTACGGGCCTTCTTCAGTGACCAGCACGGGGCGCTGCGGGAGGATCCCGTCACCGGCAGCTTCAACGCCTCGGCCGCGCAGTGGATGCTGGCCGCCGGGCGGGTGGCGGCGCCCTTTACCGCCACGCAAGGCCGGCGCGTCGGCCGGGACGGCCGCGTCCGCATCGAGGTCGACGCCAGCGGCGGCGTGTGGGTCGGCGGTCGCGCGCAGGTGATCGTCGCAGGCGCGATGATGAGCGACGAGGGGGTGGTCGGATGAGGTTCGCGGCCTGGACCGCGCTGGTGATCGGGGTGCTGATGCTGGCGCAGTGGGGCTTCTTCATCGCGGCCGGGGCTGTGCCCGAGTTCGAGACGGAGCCCTACGCCATCGCGTTCCACCTCGTCGCGGAGGTCGCGACCGCGATGGCGCTGATCGTGTCCGGCGCGCGGCTCCTGCGCGGTCGCCGCCACGCGGATCGCCTCGCCGTGCTCGCCTTCGGGATGCTGCTCTACACGGCGGTCAACTCGCCTGGCTACTTCGCCCAGCAAGGTGCCTGGCTGCTGGTCGCGATGTTCGCGTTGGTGCTGGCACTGTCGCTGGCGGCGGTGGTCAGGCTGTTCGCACTGCCCGAGGCGTATGCGAGGACGGGCGTGGATCGCGTTGAAGGACGAGGGTGCGTGCCCGAAGTGCGAGTCGCGCGACGTCGTCCGGGTGCCGGGTGAGGTGGGCGGCTACGGAGCCGGCAATGACCTGCGGGTCGCGAACGCGTTCCAGTGGGTGACGGTCACGAGGTGCGTGTGCGTCGGCTGCGGTTTCGTCGAGGCGTGGATCGACGACGCGGACGGCCTGCGCACGGTCGCCGAGCCGTACCGCGGGTAGCGGCCGGTCCGCGCGACGTCGGTCGGACGTGCGATCGAGCGGAGTCACCTACGGGCCCTTGCCACCGGCGCAGCACCTCGCCGATCTGCTGGGCGACGCGATCGCGCGCCTGGTGCCGGTCCAGGCCCGATCCCAGCAACTCGTCGTAGCCCGTCTCGCGGTGGCGGACGTGGGCGGCGACGGCGAGGCGCACGGCCTCGGCATCGAGCGCCTTCGCTGCGGCGGAGCGGCCGACGCGGCCGCTGTACTTCCGGCAGGCGTGCTCGGCGATCTCGTGTTCTCGCTCGGGTGGGGCGCCGGGGAACAGCTCACGCACGCGGCCGGCGAAGCTTGCCAGGTAGTCGCGGTCGAGCTCGGCACGGCGCTCCGCGTCGCGCTCGCGGCGGCGGGCCCGAGCCTCGGCGTCCGAAAGGGACTCGCTCTCGGCCCGGGCGAGCGCCGCGGTGTCGACCAGGAGGCCCTGCCGCTCGTAGCGCTTGCGCGCACGGTTCCACTTCAGCACGACGGCGGACAGGGTCGAGTGCGCCCGCGCGCGGCGCGTGAGCGCGGCGTCGCCGGCCGGCAGGAAGACCAGCTGGTCGAGGTCGGCGCAGGCGAGGCAGAACGCGCGCCCGCCGTCGCCGAGGGTGATCCAGGCCCGGCGACCGAGGTCCTCGTGGCATTCGTCGCAGCTCGCTCCGCGGCTCGCGATGAAGACCGTGAGGTCGGGGGTGTCACGTTGCCGCATCATCGGCCTCGCCGTAAGCGTGCAGATCGATGTCGGCTTCCCGTGTGGCTACGGCCGCGGCCGCGATCACCGGCGAGCTGGGCCTTGCACACGACGCTGGCACCGTGCCGCGCGCGCGCCATCGGCCGTCACCCCCGTGCGACGCGCATCATCTGTCGCACCGCACCGAGGTGGTAGGCGAGGTGCACCAGGTGGCTCAAGATCCGCAGGAGCTGTTCGTGCGGCCACTCGGGATGCCCGCACAGGCGTGCGGCGACGCGCTCGGCGACGGTGAAGAGCCGCTCTCGCCGGCACGCCCACGCGTCGTCGTCGACCTCGGCCGGGAGGAAGGACGCGGGCCAATCCACCTGCGGTTCGTGGCCGTCGAGGAGCGCTTCGAGGTACTCCAGAGCGCGCGTGGCGTGCGCCGTCTGACCGGCGATCGAGGTGGCGCCTAGCGCGATCGGGCGAGAAGCGGTGGCGGCGTCGACCGATGCCAACGATGGCGCCCAGCCGGCATCGGGATCGAGCACGTGGGTGTCGCTCGCTGAACCCTGCTCGCCGATGATCTCGCCCCAGAGTTCGAGTACGGCGGCGTTGACGGCAGCAGCGGGGATGTCGTGCGGCATGGCGCCCTCCTCGGTGGCCCGCGAACTATGGGGATCATCATGCGCTACCCAGGCCAGACGTAGGATTGGACGCGGTCGGCGTTTCCGGCCGACGCTCGGAGGCGTACGGTGCGAAGGACCGACAGGCAGCTCAGCGAGGCGGACGCGTGGCGCATCCTCGAGCGCGGTGCGTACGGTGTGCTCAGCACCGTATCGCCGGACGGTGCGCCGTACGGGGTGCCGCTCAGCTACTGCCTCGTAGGCGGGGCCATCTACGTCCACTGCGCGACCGTGGGGCGCAAGCTCGACCACCTCGGCGGCGAAGCGCGCGTGTCGTTCTGCGTCGTCGGTGACACCGAGGTCCTGCCCGACCAGTTCGGCACCCTGTACGAGAGCTGCGTCGCCGAGGGTATGGCGGCCGAGGCGTACGCCGCGGAGAAGCAGGCGGCGCTCGAGGGGTTCGTGGCCAAGTACTCCGCCGGATTCGAGGACGAAGGACGGCGCTACATCGATGCGCTGCGCGGCGAGACGCGGGTGTTCCGGATCGACGTCGTGGCGCTGTCGGGGAAGGCGAGGAGGACGTAGGCCCAGGTCAGGCGCGCGAGCGGCGCGGGTTCAGGCGGTAGCCCGACTCCAGGGTTCAGCCAGGCTTTCGTCCATCGGGATGGTGTGTGCCCTTGACGGCACCCGGTTCTCCGGTGACGAAGTCGTGCTCGAGGTAGCGGATCACGTCGGCGGTGGACACCACCTTGGCGACGGTGCTCTTGGCGATCGTCAGGGCCGTCTGTTGGTTGGCGGTCGCCGTGGCGACCGCGTCAGCGACGACGACGACGTCGTAACCGCGCGAGTTGCCGGCGTAGGCGGTGCTGAGGACGCATTCGTCGGTCCATAGGCCCACGATGACGATCGTGTCGATGGCTTGCGCTCCGAGCTTCCCGTCGAGGTACGAGGCGCCGTTCTCGTCGAAGGTCCAGAACATGTCGAGGTGCTGGCCGAGGTAGAACCAGCCGTCGGCCACTTCATCGTCGGTGGGCGCGATCTCGGCGAGCGGTTGCAGGCCTGCCGTGCCGGAGAAGACGTAGGCGGCGTTCTCGGGTTGCTCCGGGCGCAGGCCGCGAGGGCCGTACCAGCGATCCATGGCATTGGCGATGCCGTCGTCGAACGCGCGGCTCCAGGCGCTCCAGGCGATGCAGACGCCGTCATGCTTCGAACGCGCCGCTCGGAAGGCCTCGATGAGTTGCTTCACGTTCGGAAGGATGTCGCCGGCGTACGGCCGGTACTCCTCCTGGCAGTCGTCGACGAGCAGGGCGATCCGGCGGGGCCGATCGGCGAGGTACCAGGATGCCCAGAACGCCAGCGGTTGGCCGTGCGGTCCGCCCGGCGTCGAGCTGAAGTTGTGCATGGGCTCGAGTGCGAGCGCCATGTCGCGATGCTTGCAGGGCCGTTGCAGGGCCTCCTCGAGGGGCAAGATGGTGCGGTTTACGGTCGTCATGGAGGGCTCCTCTCGACGGCAACCGCCTCGCTGCAGGGCGGTACCCGGCCCGAGCCACGATGAAGGCGATGGCTGCCGTGCAGGGCGCAGCCCCCGGCGCTTGCCGCGTTCGCCACGGACGCCGACGAGCCGCGTCGCGGCGACACGCCCCACCCTGGCAGTCCGGCCACCCTACGCTAGGCGGCGTCCGAGTGGGTGTCAAGGAACGTCACCGACGCTGTCTCGATGCAGAGATGCGGCAAGATGCGAGGAGCACGATCGGTCGCCGCCCGCCGTGGCACCATGACCACGGGCCTTGCCCTGGAGGTGACGTCATGTCCGATGCGATCGGCGTCGACACGTTCCGGCGCACGTACCTGTTCTTGTTCGAGGAGATCTACGGCGATCCCCCGAAGGGCGATCGCGGCAACGCCGTCCTCGATGCCGACACCGGCTGGCGGCAGTCGCTCGAGGCCGTCGACGCCGAGCAGGCCTCGCGGCCCGTCGCGCCCGGCGGCACCACCATCGCCGGTCAAGCGGCGCACACGGCGTACTACATCGAGCTCCTGGAGGCCCTCGCGCGCGGCGAGCGTCCTGCGGCGGACTGGCCCGGCAGTTTCTCGCCGAGGGCGGTCGATGACCAGACCTGGGAGCACACGAGGGAGCGGCTCTTCGGCGCCCTCGGCCGCTTCCGCGCCATGGTCGATGCCTCGGACTTCCCGCCCGAACAGCTGCAGGGTGCGCTCGGGGTGCTCCTGCACACGGCTTACCATCTCGGCGCCGTCCGGCAGATGCTTCGGGTCGTGGGGGCGACTGGCCCGAGCTGATCACCCTGGCACAGCGGGCTCGCCTCTGCCGCGCGCCGGACGGCTCGTCCGTCCGTAGCGGGGTCCTACTCGAAGGCGGCGGGATCGATCGGTTCGTTGACGTGCGTGTCCTCGAAGCGCATCCGCATGAATGGTTCGGCCGATCCGTCCGGCATGAGGAGGTGGATCGTGACGTCCCGGCCGACGAAGGAGTTCTCACGATGCGGCTCGTCATGGACGCCGGCCATGACGCGTTGACGGTGACGCGGGAGGGCGTGCGGCGAGGGCCCCGCACGCGCGCCACCACCGTACCGGCGTCCACATCCAGCGACAGCGCCTGGCCGGCGGTAGGCCCTGTCGGTCGCCTGGTCCTCCACCGCCGGGTTCCACCGGCGGTCGAAGTGGACGACGTGCGCTGCGCTGCGGCTGAAGCGACGAGACCAGCTGATGCCGCACATCCTGAACGCAGGCAGGTGCAGAGGCTGAGCGACGTAGCATGTCGTGAGGCCTTCCATAGCGCAAGGCTCATCGGTTCACCGCTGGAGGCGCTCTCCGGCGCGGACCCGCGGGAGAGGATCGGTGTTCATGGATGCACAGTGGGAGTTCCTGGACCGGTTCGCCACCGCCTTCGACGAGGTCGGTGTGCTCGATGAGATGGGTGGAGAAGGGTGGGAGATGACGGGCTTCGGTCCGTTCGTGCTGCACTTCAGGCGCGCCCTGGACCCCGAGCAGCGCCGTCCCTGGGAGTACCTGCGCCTGACGGAGCTCGGCACCCCCGGCAGGCATCAGCAGCTCCAGCAGCAAGGCTGGACGTACTGCGGCAGCTGGATGAAGACGTTCCACTACTACAAGCGCTCGGGGCACTCCGGGGCGTAGCGGGTCGTCCGCGTACGGCCCACTGCGTTGAGCGCTCGGGACGCTCGAGCCCGTCACGGCGATTTCGTGACGTCGGTCCTCGCGCGGTGTGCGCGACGCGCGGCCGTCGCAGCGGCCGCCGAAGAGCCAGCATTACCCGCATGGGGGCCGCATATCCATTGACCGACGCTTGATTTAGACGTACCATTGCATACAATGCCCTATCCGGATGGCGCACTAGACCCAGCTCGGGTGAAAGAGCAGGCGATCCTCACGGCGGTGTTCGAGCGCCGCGGGATCACGCGGAACGAGCTCGTCGAACGGACGGGGATCCAGCAGTCGACGCTCAATCGTGCCGTCGCCGCGCTCATCGACAAGGATCTGCTCGTCACCTCTGACAGCGGATCCTCGAGAACCGGACGCGGCCGCCCCTCCGACCTCCTGCGCATCAACCCTGCGGCTGGCTACATCGTGGGACTCGAGTTCGGCCGTGAGCATCTCACCCTCACCGCTGTCGACGCCTGCGGCGAGCTCGTCCACACGCTCGAGGAGGCAGCGCCGCCGCCCTTTACGCCTGAGCACGCGAGCATCGATGCGCTGCTCGCGGCCGTCGACCGATTCGTCGAAGCGGCCTCGATCAGCGCGGAGAGGCTGCGCGCCCTCGGGGTGGCCCTCCACGACGTCGTGACCGCAGAGGGGCAGTGGCTGACGCAGGCGAGCGACTGCGCCCCGATCGATGTCAGGACCTACGTCGAGGGGCGCCTGGGCCTGCCGGTCGTGGTCGACGACGTATCCCGCGCCTTCGCCGAAGCGGAGCATCGATTCGGGGCAGGGGTCGGCGAACCCGACATGATCTACGTCTTCATCGGCAGTCACGGTGTAGGCGGCGGCGTCTTCGTCAACGACGAGCTCCTGACGAGCTCGAAGGGCATCTGCGGCGAGATCGGCCACGTGGTGATCGACGAGGACGGGCGGCTCTGTCAGTGCGGCAGCCGGGGCTGCCTGGAGACGGTGGCGTCGCGCAGAGCCGTGGAAGCCGGCTTCGACGAGCTGCTGGGGCGAGGCGTCTGGTCACGGCTCGCGCCGGGCGCGACTTTCGCCGATATCTGCAGGGCGGCCGGCGAGGGCGACAAGGGTGCGTATCTCGTCTTGAACCAGCTCGCTCAGCACATGGGCAGAGCGCTGGCTCCCGGCATCAACCTCTTCGGCGCACCCACCATCATCATCGGCGGGCCGGTGCACCTCGCTGGTGAGGCGTTCGTGCAGGACCTCTCGGCGGCGCTGCGCAGGCGTGTCGTCTCGGGGCTGGTGCCCCACATCAAGGTCCGCTACGCACAACTGCCGTCTCACGCGGGGGCATGGGGCGTGGCCATCCGCGCCTTGGAGGAGGCCATCCGGCACGGGCGCTTCATCGCTGGGGAACCGCAACGACGAGCAGGCGAGCGGATCGAGGCGCGGCCATGAGCGTCCGCACGCCGCTACCCTCGGCCTGGTGCGGTGCGGCACCATGACGCAGCGCGAGGCCGTGTTCATCGGTGTCGACGCCGGTGGCACCCACACGCGAGCCGTCATCCTCTCCGCGGCCGGAGCGGTGCTGGGCCGCGGCAGTGCCGGCGCCGCCAACTACCGCAGCGCATCCTTGTCGCAAGCCTCGAAGGCGATCCGGAAGGCCGTCGAGTGGGCGCTGCGGGAGGCCGGTCCGGTTCCGCCACGGGTGCGCGCCGTCTTCATCGGGTGCTCCGGCCTCGAAGGCCCGGGCGACCCCGAGGAGGCCCGGCGACTCCTCGGGGGACTGATCCGGGCCGATCACCACTATCTCGACACGGACGTCTACGCTGGTCACCGCGCCGCCTTGGGCGGTAGAGCCGGCATCTTCGTCGTTGCCGGCACGGGTTCCATCGCGCTCGGAGTCGCCTCCGACGGTCGCAGGGCCCGCTCCGGCGGCTGGGGCAATCGCTTTGGCGATGAAGGCAGCGCCAACTGGATAGCGACCGAGGGCATACGGGAGGCGCTGCGCGCCGCGGATGGCCGCGGCTCGGCCACCGCAGTCCTCGACGAGCTCCTCTGGTTCGTCGGACTCGCAGAGGCGCGAGAGGAGCGGCTCCTCGAGGAGTACGGACCCGCGCTCACCGCCTGGCTGTACGCGCCTGAGCGGAGCATCAGCGATATCGCCGCATTCGCGCCAGTCGTGCACCGTCTCGCCGACCGGGGAGACGCCTGCGCCGGGGCGCTGCTCGACGCCGCAGGCACGAGTCTGGCCGAACTGGTGCTGCCGATCCGCCAGGCACTGGGCCTTGCGGTCCAGCTGACGATCTCCTGCAGCGGCGGCGTGTGGCAGCACAATCCGATCGTCAGGAGGAGCTTCCACCGGAGGCTGCAGGCGGCCGGCATCGACTACTCGTTCCGGGATGCCGCTTCCCCGGCCGAGATCGGTGCAGCGCTGGCAGCCATGGACATCCTCGGGGTTCGACCGCCCGACCCGTATCTCCAAGGAGGAGACGATGCTACACGAAGCGCCGACCGCTCCGTACCACCGACGAGGGAGGGCTAGGCTGACCATGCCTCAGACGACGACCGGATACCACGTCGCGCCCCGGAGCCGAGCCTCATGAATGGCCGTGCCGGCGGATTGGCACAACTCGGAGGCCTGTTCCCTACCGTCTTCGGACGGAATCTCATCGGTGAGCTCGAGAACTTCGTAAACCCGCCGTTCCTCGTAGTGACGATGCCCGATCTCTGGGACAGGTTCTCGCACCACTTCGACTCGGCTGCCGCGGTTGCCCACCTGGTCGAGACCATCGACGGTGACGAGCTCGCGCAGGTGGTGGAGACGCTGCCGGAGTGCAGTGCCGTCGTCGGACTCGGCGGAGGCCAGGCGATCGACGCCGCCAAGTACGTCGCGTGGCGACGGCGCCTCCCGCTCTTCCAGTTGCCGACCTCCATGTCGGTGAACGCCGCGTTCGGCCACCGCGCTGGACTGAGGTTCTCAGGCAACGTGCGCTACGTCGGCTGGGCGGTGCCGGAAGCGGTCTACGTCGACTTCGACGTCATCAGGGCGGCACCGGCACACATCAACCGCAGCGGGATCTGCGAGATCCTCTGCTATCACACGGCCCATGCCGATTGGAGACTCGCCGCGAAGCGCGGCAAGGTCGAGGACAAGTGGCCGCTCGACGAGGCGCTCATCGCTGAAGCGCGTTCCGTCCTCGACGAGGTCATGGGCCACCTCGACGACATCCGCGAGGTCAACGAGACCGGCATCCGGGTGCTGATGGATGCCAATCGTTGGGGCGGCGCCGCGTACCACAATGCGGGCTGGAACCCGCGGCACATCGAAGGCATCGACCACTTCGTCTTCTACGCGCTGGAGTACTTCACCGGCAGGAAGTTCATCCACGGACAGCCGGTCTGCCTGGGCATCTACGTCGGCTCGCTGCTGCACGATGACCGTGCCGAGGAGATGCTGAGCGCCATCCACCGTGCCGGCGTCGACATCAGGCCCGAGGCCATGGGGCTCACCTGGGAGGAGGTTGCGCATGCGCTGAAGAACCTACGGAGCTTCGTTCGGCAAGCGGGCTTGTGGTACGGCATCGCTCACGAAGCCGAGATCGATGATCGCTTCATCGCCCGCCTCGAGCAAGGCATCACCGGGCAGTACGGGGAGTGGCAGGGCGCCTGATCAGCGCCGCGCGCCTCGTTGCCTGCAACCTCGGATACCGTGAGAGCCCGGCAACGAGCTCACGGTGAGAGAGAAACGGAGACACACATGAACCGAGCGCTTCGCCTGACGCTGACCGGCATGCTGCTGTTCGGCGCTCTCCTGACGCACGCGCTCGCGCAGGAGTTCGACTGGCAGCGCTTCAGTGGCAGCACCGTGACCGTACTCATGCCCGAGCACCCAGTGCTGGACGGGATCCAGGCCGTCCTCGGGCAGTTCGAGGCGGACACGGGCATCACCGTGCGGATCACCTCCATGGCCGAGGATCTCTACTTCGACCGGATGGAGCTGGCGCTGCGCGCCCGTGAAGGGGTCGCCGACGTCTACTTCCTCCCCATGGACTCCACCGCCTTCACGCAGTGGGCCAACGGGCTGATCCACCCACTGACGCCGTTCCTCGAAGACCCCAGCATGACGGCTCCGGACTACGACTTCGCCGACTTCCCTGCCGGCTTCGTCTCCGCGACGCAGTACCCGCCCGGCGACGCCGACCAGCAGGATTACGGCATCCCGGCATCGGTCGAGACCTACATCCTCTTCTACAACCAGGATCACGTCGACGAGTACCTGGGAGGCCAGGTGCCGGCCACGATGGACGAGTTGATCGAAGCCGCCCAGCGCATCAGCGAGGAGAGCGGCGGGCGGGTCGCCGGGGCGGTCATGCGCGGCATCAGGTCGCACACGATCATGGACACGGTGACCGGCTTGGTCATCAACGTGACCGGACCCGACGCGGTGGATCTGCCCCACAACGTCTGGTTCGACGGCGACTGGACGAACCCGCGCGTGACCGACCCGGAGATCGTCGAAGGGCTCTGGCACTACGCCGGGATGATGACCGGGGGACCGCTGAACATCCAGGCGCTCGACTGGCCGGAGGCCGCCTTGCTCTTCCAGCAGGGTCTCGCCGCGTTCTTCATCGACGCGAGCCTCTTCGGGCCCGGCTTCGAGGACGAGGACGACTCGGTGATCGCGGGCCGGGTCGGCTACAGCGTGCTTCCACCCGCTGAGGCGGGCGCGGAGTCATACACCGGTCACTGGTTGTGGGGGTACGGCATCCCTGCCAACGCCCGCAGTCCCGAAGCTGCTTGGTACTTCGTCCAGTACATCTCCCACCAGGACACCGCCGCGACCATCGGCGCCTATCATGGCGGGGCCACGAGACTGTCGACCTGGTCAGACGAAGCCTACACCGGCGAACTCAACCCCGAGTACGTTGCCACCGTCGAGGAGACGATGCGCACGTCGGCCACCACCGCGGTGTTCCGCGAGGGCTGGAGCGAGTACGCCATCGCCATCGTCGACGCCATCCAGGCGATGTTCGAGGGCGAGGCGCCCGAGCAGGCCGCTGCGCGCGCGCAAGAGACCATCCTCAGACTGGTCGGCGCAGGGCAGTAGGTGCCGCTCGACCTGTGAGGGCGCCGCCCTCACAGGTCGAGCCACCCAGATGGCGGACATGGCGACGAAACACCAGCCTCTCGCGCAGCCGATCGAGGCGACGCCGCGCAGCGCCCCCCGCAGGCGCTGCTCGCCGTCGTACTTCTTCTTGCTGCCGACGCTGGTGATCATCGGCTTCCTGTCGCTCTACCCGATCGTCTACTCCGTGGTGCTGAGCCTCTACGACTGGAACTGGGGCGCCCGCATGAACTTCGTGGGCCTCAGGAACTACACCAACTTGCTGAGCGGCTCCGAGTTCTGGCAGATCTTGGGGCAGACCTTCTACTTCGCCGTGGGCGCCGTGACCATCGAGGTGACGCTCGGGCTCGTCCTCGCCGTGATCGTCAACGGGCTCGGCTTCGGCGCCAACATCATCCGCACGCTCCTGCTGACGCCGCTCATGGTCTCCGGCATCGTCGTGGCGCTGATCTGGAAGGTCATGCTCGACCCGATGCTCGGCATCGTCAACTATTTCCTGAGCGTCGTCGGCCTGCCGCCGTCGCCATTTCTCGGGTCTCAGGCCACGGCGATGAACACGATCATCGCGATCGACGCCTGGTGGCAGACCTCGTTCGTCTTCATCATCCTGCTCGCCGGCCTGCAGAGCCTGCCCGCCGAGCCGCACGAGGCGGCCAGGGTCGATGGCGCCAGTGCATGGCAGACCTTCTGGTCCGTGACGCTCCCATTGCTGCGGCCGGTGCTCTTCACCGTGCTGATCTTCCGCACCATCGACACCCTGAAGGTCTTCGACATCGTGTTCGGGACCACCGGCGGCGGTCCGCGTCTGGCTACCGAGGTGATCCAGACGATGACCTATCGCACAGCCTTCAGCTATCTGCAGATGAGCCAGGCCATGACCGTCATGGTGATCTTCTCCATCGTGATCGTCATCATCTCGTTGATCTACCTGAAGCTCGAGTCGCACGGCGAAGCGTCCGGCCGAGGCAAGGACACGCCGTGAGGACCCTCGGCAACGTGTCGCGCCGGATCTTCACCTACGGCATCGCGCTGCTTGCCGTGCTGGTGACGTTGTTCCCCATCGTCTGGCTGCTCAACGTCGCCGTGCGACCCCAACGGGAGGTGTTCAAGCTCCCACCCAACCTCGGAGCGCCGCTGATCCTCGACCACTTCCAGGCGGTATGGGCCAACGAGGGGTTCCGGAACTCGTTCATGAACTCCGTCTGGGTCACGTCGATCGGGGTGGTGCTGGCGCTCGCCATCGCCATCCCCGCGGCCTACGGCCTGAGCCGGTTCCGCATCAGTGCCAAGGTCCTCATCGGGGTCTGGCTGCTCCTCGTCTACATGCTGCCCGAGTTCCTGTTCATCCTGCCGATGTATGCCCTCTACCAGGTCGTCGGGCTCTACGACACGCACGCCGGCCTGGCCCTGATCTACCAGGTGCACTCGGTGCCGTTCGCCATCTGGCTCATCCGGAGCTTCTTCCACGACGTGCCGGGCGAGCTCGACGACTCGGCGCGGATCGACGGCTGCTCCTACTTCGGGACCCTCTGGCGCATCTACATCCCGATCACGGCACCGGGGATCGCGGCGACGGCCATCCTCACCGCCATCTGGATCTGGAACGAGCTGACGATCGCCCTGGCGTTGACGTTCAGCAACGCGCACACCATCACCGTCGGCGTCTCGTCGTTCCGCGGCTATGCAGCAATGAGGTGGGGAGAGATGGCAGCCGCCTCCGTCGTCGCGATCGTGCCGATGCTGCTGTTCGCGCTCATCGCGCAGAAGTACATCGTCAAGGGTCTCACGCTCGGGTCGGTGAAGGGTTGAGCGGACCTGGAGCATTCACCGGCAACGTCAGCGAGGGAGTCCCGCGGCGGCTCGCTCTTCGAGGAGGACCGCGGACTCGCCGGTGCGCTCGGTGGCGTAGCGGGGCCGGTGCCGTCGGGCATGGCGAGAGCCTCGAGGACCGAGGCTCGACGTGACGACCGAGCGGCTCGCGACGCGAGCGCGCCAGCACCTGCAGCGTCTGTGCGTGGAGATCGGCGAGCGGCCCGCAGGCAGCCCCGGCAACCAGGCCGCCACCGACTACGTGGCGCAGGTCTTCGCCGAACTCGGTCTTGCGGTCGCCACCCCGCGCTTCGAGGTCCTCCACTGGGCGGGCGGCGACGTCCGCTTGGCGGTTGGCGGCGAGACCTTCGTTGCCGAGCCGAGCCCGTACTCGCTGGGCTGCCGCGTGCGTGCGCCGCTGGCGATCGCCTCGACGGTCGAAGAGGTCGATAGCGGCGACCTGGCAGGGCACGTACTGCTGCTGCGCGGCGACGTCGCCCGCGAGCAGCTCATGCCAAAGGGCTTCACCTTCTTCAACCCGGAGCGCCACCAGCGCATCGTCGCTGCGCTCGAGAGGGCGCGGCCCGCGGCCGTGATCGCCGCGACCGGCGTTGACCCGTCGCTGGCCGGCGGGCTGTCGCCGTTCCCGCTCGTCGAGGACGGCGATATCACGATCCCGTCGGTGTACCTGAGTGAGGCCGAGGGGGAGCGGCTGGCGCGACTGCCAGGGGCGCACGTGCGGCTGGAGAGCGACGCCGAGCGCGTCGAATCGTGGGGCTGCAACGTGATCGCGACGCAGGGTGCCGGGAGCACCCGCCGTGTGGTCGCCTGTGCGCACGTCGACACCAAGCTCGCCACTCCCGGCGCGCTCGACGACGGCGCTGGCGTGGTCGCACTGCTGCTGCTCGCAGAGCTGCTGCGCGACGTGCCCGTCGGCCAGGGCGCCGCGCTGGCGGTCGAGTTGGTGGCGATGAACGGCGAGGACCATTACGCCAACCCCGGTGAGATGGCCTACCTCGCGGCCAACGAAGGCCGCATGGGCGACATCGCCCTGGCGATCAACCTCGACGGCGTCGGGTACGTAGGGGGCCGGGACGCCGTCTCGACGTACGGCTGCGATGCCGCCCTCGAGGACGTCATCGCTGGCGGGCTCGGCGCCGAGCCCTCGCTGGTGCCGGGCCCGCCGTGGTTCCAGGGCGATCACGCGCTCTTCGCCATGCAGGGGGTACCGGCCCTGGCGGTCACCTCCGAGCGCGTCGAGGAGCTGGTCGCCGCGGTGGTGCACACCCCGGCGGATACCGTCGACCTGGTCGATCCGGAGAAGCTCGTACGGCTGGCGCGGGCCCTGCACCGGCTGATCGCGCGGCTCCCGCTGGATCGAGTCGCGGGGCGATAGGCGCTGGCGATAGAGTCTGACGAATCACCGCGCCCCATGCATTCCAGGCGCGAGAGGCCGCGACCCGGGCCCGCACTGGGCCCCACGAAGGGATGGCGACCATGGGCGAGTCGGTCACGATCGCGGCGCTGCAGCTACGCAACAGGCCCGGGCAGGCGGAGGAGCGACGAGCCGCGATCGCGTCCGGGGTGGCGCGGGCGGCCGAGGCCGGCGCCAAGATCGTCGTGCTGCCCGAGCTCTCCCACAGCAGCTACGTCCCGAACGTGGCGGTCTGGGACCTGGCCGAACCGCTGGCCGGGCCATCGGTGCAGCACGTGCGCGCGCTGGCCCGCCGCCACCGCGTGCACCTCGGAGCCGGCCTGGTGCTGCGCGAAGGCGACGACATCGTCAATGCCTACGTGCTGGCCGACGACGAGGGCGAGCTCAATGGCATCGTCAGAAAGCGTTACCCCGAAACCTACTGCTTTCTGCCGGTCGACGGGCCCGTAACCGTCGAGACGCGCTGGGGACGCATCGGCGTGGCGATCTGCGCCGACAACCACCGTATCGACACCTTCGAGCGGCTGGGCTCAGCGGGCGTCCGGCTCCACCTGATGCCGCATGCGTGGCCGATGCCCGTCGCCACCGGCGGCCTCGTGAACGAAGCCGACCTCGGGGTCGCGGCCGCGCGTGCTCGCGACCTCTGCCGTGTCTACGCGGACCTGCTCGGCGCGCCCACGATGCTCGTCAACGCCGTTGGGCTGCTGCCCCCGATGGACGGCCTCTTGGGCAGGCTCATGGCGCCGGGGCGCTTCGCGCTGGGCGGCCTGAGCCAGGTCGCCATCCCGGGCGGCGGCGCCTTCGGCCCGCTCGGGGACGAGGAGGACCTGCTGCTCGCGACCGTCGAACTCGGGCCGGTGCCGGCTCGCGCGGGTGACCCGCCGACCTGGGACGGTTGGCTGCACCCCGGGCATGCGCTCCTGCGGCGGGGGCTGATGCCCTTCGACGCGTGGTTGGGCCGGCGCGCGTACCAGAGGCGGCGCTCGCGGCAGGCTCGAGGTTAGGCCGACACCGAGTCGCCGCGAGACCGGCGCCGGCGAGCACACCAGGCCAGCGACGGCGCCGAGGTTCGTGCCCGGGCGCCCCGGCGTGGCTCCCACTGGTGGCCGCCGCGATGTCCGCGCGCTTCCTCCTCACCCAGCCGGTGACGCGCGGGCTGCTGTACGATTCAGTGGGCAGGCACTACGGCTCGATGCTGTATGGCGTCCTGGCGGTGCCACTCGCCGGCGCCGGCGCCGGTGTGGTCCGCAACACTCGCGGTGGTCGTCGTGGCGACCGTCGCGTCGCTGCTGGGACGGACGCGGTTCCTCCGGCGGCTGGCGGGTGCGCGGTAGCCGGCGCGATGGGCGGTGCCGTTGAGGGGGGAGCGTGGAGTACTTCGACTTCACTGTTGACGGAGCGCGTGTGGGCTACTTCGAGGTCGAAGAGCGTCCGGGAGAGCTGTACATGAACGCGCGGATGTCCCTCGGAGGCGAAAGGCAGGAGAACCCGTTCTGGCTGCGGCACACGAGCGGCCGCCCAACGCACGTCAAGGTGCGCGACTCGGATTGGCGCGACGTACCCGATGGCACCTTTCCGACGTGCGCCTACCCGCTCGTCCTCGGATCCGGGCTCGCCCGTTACCGCGCCTTCGTCGAGAGCACCGGGGAGGTCGAGGAGCGGGAGCTGCGGCCTGAGGCTGGGCTGATCGTCGAGTACGCCGGGGCGACGGCAGTACGCGGGTTCGGGATGGAAGGGAATCGGATCACGTACGTCCGCTGGGGCGGGACCGCCGAGTCGCGCCTCGTCGGTTCGAGAGCGGAGGCCGTGGAGGGGACGGTGTTCGAGTGACCCGAGGGGAGCAGTCAGGGAGGCCGGCGCGTGCACGAAGTGCGCTGCGCATGACGGGTCCGAGTGTCCGGCGACGTGGGCGCTTGCGTGGCGGGCAACGACCTCAGGCCCGGCAACGTGTTCGAGAGGGTCAGGGTCGCCAGATAGGTCTGCGTGGCGTGCGGCTTCGTCGACTAGCATCGAGGGTGGACTGATGCGCGCCTGGGAGGTGCACCGTGTGGCCGAAGGTCGTGCTCGCCGTCGCCATCGTCGCGGCGGCCGTCACGGTCGCGCTCGTCGTCGGTGAACGGCGCTCGCGCTCGCACACCGCGCACCGTCGACATGGGTGACGGCGCGGCGAACTGGCGGCCCTTCCGCTCGGTCCAGGAGGTCAGGACACACCGACCCGGCTTCGTCTGGGAGGCCCGCACCGCCATGGCGCCGGGCCTCACGGCGTTCGTCCACGACGCCTACGTCGAAACGGTCGTGTCGCTGCTGTTCGCGTTCGGTCGCGATGGCTCGGTGCGCAGCGTGCGCGCCGACGCGCGGCACCGCGAGGTCGAAGGTATCCAGGTCGCCACGCCTTGGCAGGGGCGCCACTGGCGCTACGAGCGGCATGACGGCGTGCTGGTGCCGTTCGAGGGCGAGGTCGCCTGGCTGCTACCGGACGGCCCGAGGCCGTACTGGCGCCGCACGATCGAACGGATCGCCTTCGGAACGAGTCGGTGACGGGGCCCGCCGCGCCGGGCCACCGGCAACCGGCGCGCCGGCGCCGCCGGGCGCTGCTGGCCGCCGTCATCGGGCTGGCCGCGCTGGCGATCGGGGCGGGCTACCTCGCGCTCCGCGCCGGGCCACCG